>NZ_JBIWEL010000006.1:46161-103556 GCF_044762525.1 Pseudomonas sp. NPDC096950
ACCAGGGTGATAGCGGGTTTGCCAGGCTTCACTTTCAACGTGACCAGATCGCTGGCGTCCGACGCCACGCCGCCCACCGTTTGCACGACCTTGACCATCTGCTCGCCCGGTGGCGTCCAGGAGGCTGTCGGTGTGAAGGTGCGCGTGGTTCCACTTCCCGAAAAAGTGCCGGCCACCGCCCCACCAGCCCCCGTCTGCAGGGTCAACGTGACGGTGCCCGCGGCTACGCCCGTGATCGTCAGCGCATGACGCCCTTCTATCGGCTGGGTAATCGGAGTAATGGCAGGTTTGGGCGGCTTTACTTTCAACGTCACCACATCGCTGGGGTCCGAAGACACTCCGTTAACCGCTTGCACAACCTTGACCGTCTGCGCGCCTGGAGGCCAAGCCTCAGTGGGCGTAAAGGTGTAACCGCCACCCGATACCGGGCTATAGGCCCCGTCTATTCTTACCCCCGCGCCTGTCTGCATCATCAGGTTGACAACCCCCGGCAGCGCGCCGGTAATCGTCAGCGCATGACGCCCCTCTATCGGCTGGGCAATCGGGGTGATGGCAGGTTTGGGCGGCTTTACTTTCAACGTCACCACATCGCTAGGGTCCGAAGGCACTCCGCCAACCGTTTGTACGACCTTGACCTTCTTCTCTCCCGGTGGCGTCCAGGCCGCGGTCGGTGTAAAAGTGCGCGACGCCCCACTTCCCGTAAAGGTGCCGGCCACTACCCCACCGGCATCTGTCAGCATCGTCAAGGTGACGGTGCCCGCGGCTACACCTGTGATCGTCAGCGCATGACGCCCTTCGATGGGCTGGGCAATCGGAGTGATGGCGGGTTTGGGAGGCTTCGGGTCGATGATGGTGAACGACAAATTGTCTGACCAGTCGGAGTCACTTCCGCTGACCGGTGCAATCTGCCGGGTCGTAATGGTGTACTGGCCCACTAACCAATCACTGGTGGACGCAACTTGCCAGGTGCCATTGCTCATGACAGTGGCAGCCATTAGAACACCACCCCCGCCACCGGCATTCCAGACTTCAATCCTCGCCCCTGCCAATCCGCCCGCGCCAACCACAGTGGGTTTCAACCCGGCCATCACGACATTGGCGATAACCGGTTTGAACAGCACCGGTACCCGAACTTCCTTAGTCCACTTAAGTTCGCCGTTAAGTGAATGGAGGGCAACAAATGTAAATGGATCAGCTTGCCATAGTGGATTTATAAAACTGGTGAACTTCCACAAACCCAACGTATTGACGGTGCCATCCCCCAACGGCAAGTGCCCCATGTTCGCGTGATACAAGGTAACCTTGGCCCCAGGTGAGCCGCGCCCCCAGAATTCGTGAAGCTTGGTGCGCACGATCCCGTCTATCGCAGGATCGACGATTTCAGGAGTGGGCATGGTAAGCACACGCGTCTCGTTCCAATTGCTCCATCCACCGTTCGAGAGAAAGTAGCGAAAAGCGAATTGAAAGGTACCTAAGCCAATGGCGCCTTCTGGAACATCAAATCTGACTGAGTCCCCCGCGCCGAACGTTTTATTAATATTGGCGCTCCCCCAGAACTTCAGCTCCCATTGCAGCGCGCCTGCATATCCAGGCATCACTTCCGCTCTGACATAGAAATTGGTCGGTCGGATCGTTGCCCGCCAAATAATCCTCGGCCAATAATTCGCCGTCACAGATCCACGACTGAAACTCTCAAGCGCATCTTCTAATTCATTGTCTTCATCTTCTAACTCATGGTCTTCGGACATGATGTTCTGACTCCACGCAGCTCGACCGTTATAAGGGACTCTGACTACAGTTCTACCCCACTCGAAACGCTGCGAACTACCTGTAATAACTGACAGTTCAGACGAGCGGTCCTACGGACTTTTCCCACGTTTTTTGAGGCCTACGCAGTCTTGCGCCATTGCCTACAAGTCCGCCAGAATCGGCCGGCTTGTGCACTTTTGGCCTGCCCCGTAATTTGATCCGTGTCGCTGATAGGCAGCGATCGGGTTTAGTCGCCCGGGGGTAGAAATAATGTGCACTGCGCTCCAGACGGTTGGGTTGTCCCTATCCCCCTTCCTAAACGTTATGGTGGCTGTGCGCAGGGCGCCCTCGGGCGCGCCGGTTTTATTTCTCCCCCGGTCGACTAACCTGCGTACAGCCGCCACCCATCGTTTAGTCGCGAGTCGGTGGTAGCTCCTTACTGGGAGAAATAAATATGTTCAAAGCAACACCCAATCCGCCGAAAACGGACTCGTTTTCGGCCACCCTCGATGCAAAGAAATTCCGCGAGGCCGCCGACCGCGCCCTCGATCACTACCTCAAACCCAACGCCCACCACTTGCACGCGCCAAAGGATCGAGCCATGCAGATGTTCACCGTCTCCCCTGAAGCCAATCTCAAGGCCATTACCATCCAGACCTATGAAACCTTTTCTTCGGTCAACATCCTGCTGCTCGACCTGGCCGAAAGCCTGGACGACAAGCCACGACACCTGGCGATGGCGATTTATCAGTTGAGTGAGATGGGGATGTTGCTGGTGGAGAAGTCGCTGGAGAGTGAGGCGGCGGTGACTGGGGTCTAGCCTTTAGATTTCGGCTGGCTATGTTGACGCTTTCGCGAGCAGGCTCGCTCCCACAGTTGGAATGCGTTCCCCTGTGGGAGCGAGCCTGCTCGCGAAGCTTTTAGCGGTTCAAAAGTCACGCCGAAGCAGGCAATGGCTGAAAACTGAAGTACTGGCGCAACGCACTTACCAGTTGCCCATATTCCGGCGGTGCCCGTTGCAGGCTGAACCCGGCGTCATAGTGGTGGGGAGTGGCGTCTTCATGGCACCACAGACAACTGGCCCGCAAGTCGATGACCTGCATGCACCCTTCGCTGGCGGGGATTTTCAGACGCAAGTCAAAGTCCGCGCCAATCATCATCGGCAACTGGCTGATGAGCATCATCCCGTCTTCTGAAACATTGCCCAGAAAGCCGATGGGTTTGTCCGTAATACTGTTGAACACTTTCAGAAAATACGGCAGTTGATGCCGCTCGATCCGGCGGTCAGTAAACATGCTGAATTCGCTACGCAAGGCCCTTAAGCAGAGCCGCACTAATGCTTCGGAACGGGCCTTCTTCTGTTCTCTGTCTCTATATAGAAAGAAGTGACACGCTCTCCCCGCTTCCGGTGTGACAGTCCATGCAAATCGCTGCCACTTCTACCGCTGCCAGTCGCAGGTGTTGCGTCAGCTTGAAGGCAAGGCTCCAAGCCGATTTATTCGACTATAGCTCAACCTATACAACCGGCCAGGCTTTGTATGAGATCTATCATCAGAAGCGAGTCGGCCGCACCACCGCCGCTGCACTGCGAGTCGGGTAGTGGCCAAGGGACTCCAGGGTTTCCAGCCGCGCGCGGGCACGGTAGGCGTATTCACTTTGCGGATACGCGGCAATGATGTACTGGTAGGTCTGGGCCGCGTCGATAAACAGCTTCTGCCGTTCCAGGCACTGGCCGCGCATCATCGACACTTCCGGTCGCACATAAGGCCGGGCGCGGCTGGCGCGATCGACCTTGGACAGTTCGAGCATCACCTGCTCGCAATTGCCCCGGTCATAGGCGCTGTAGGCATTATTCAAATGATGGTTCATCGACCAACGGGTGCAGCCCGTGACGCTGAGGGCACCAAGGGCAAGGACGGCAATGAGCGCAAATCGCATGAGGGTTCTCCTGTCTTGAGCTCTGTATCGACCCGTTGGCGGAAATCTTCAGGAATGTTCGTTTAAAGATAAAAGCGAATAAGTAGTGCACATGAACAATGACTACAACCAGAGAGCATAGTAGCCTCACTCAGCGCTTGAACTCAGGAGTCTATGCATGTCCGTCCGTCGCACCAAAATCGTCGCTACCCTTGGCCCGGCCAGTAACTCGCCGGAAGTTCTCGAACAGCTGATTCTGGCTGGCCTGGACGTCGCCCGCCTGAACTTCTCCCACGGCACCCCCGACGAGCACAAGGCTCGCGCGAAGCTGGTGCGTGACCTCGCCGCCAAGCACGGCCGCTTCGTTGCCCTGCTGGGTGACCTGCAAGGCCCGAAAATCCGTATCGCCAAATTCGCCGGCAAGAAGATCGAGCTGAAGATCGGTGACCAGTTCACCTTCTCCACCAGCCATCCGCTGACCGAAGGCAACCAGCAAGTGGTCGGCATCGACTACCCGGACCTGGTCAAGGACTGCGGCGTGGGCGACGAGCTGCTGCTCGACGACGGCCGCGTGGTGATGCGCGTCGATACCGCCACCGCCACCGAACTGAATTGCACCGTGCTGATCGGCGGTCCGCTGTCGGACCACAAAGGCATCAACCGTCGCGGCGGTGGCCTGACCGCGCCAGCCCTGACTGAAAAAGACAAGGCCGACATCAAGCTCGCCGCCGAGATGGAAGTCGACTACCTCGCCGTGTCCTTCCCGCGCGACGCCGCCGACATGGAATACGCCCGTCAACTGCGCGACGAGGCCGGCGGTACTGCCTGGCTGGTGGCGAAGATCGAACGCGCCGAAGCCGTGGCCGACGACGAGACCCTCGATGCGCTGATCAAAGCGTCCGACGCCGTCATGGTTGCCCGTGGTGACCTGGGCGTGGAAATCGGCGACGCCGAGCTGGTGGGCATCCAGAAGAAAATCATTCTGCACGCACGCCGCCACAACAAGGCAGTGATCGTCGCGACCCAGATGATGGAGTCGATGATCCAGAACCCGATGCCGACCCGCGCCGAAGTGTCCGACGTGGCCAACGCCGTGCTCGACTACACCGACGCCGTGATGCTCTCGGCCGAAAGTGCTGCCGGTTTG
The DNA here is from genome assembly GCF_044762525.1 of Pseudomonas sp. NPDC096950. NCBI lineage: Bacteria > Pseudomonadati > Pseudomonadota > Gammaproteobacteria > Pseudomonadales > Pseudomonadaceae > Pseudomonas > Pseudomonas sp. NPDC096950. The sequence continues at coordinate 50,975 of NZ_JBIWEL010000006.1, forward strand.
TACCCGCTGGAAGCCGTGCAAGCCATGGCGCGCATCTGCGTCGGCGCTGAAAAGCACCCGACCAGCAAGACCTCCAGCCACCGCATCGGCAAGGTCTTCGAAAGCTGCGACCAGTCCATCGCCCTGGCGGCCATGTACACCGCCAACCACTTCCCGGGCGTGAAGGCGATCATCGCTTTGACCGAAAGTGGCTACACCCCGCTGATCATGTCGCGCATCCGTTCCTCGGTGCCGATCTACGCGTTCTCCCCGCACCGCGAAACCCAGGCCCGCGCGGCCATGTTCCGTGGCGTCTACACCGTACCGTTCGACCCGGCCTCGCTGCCGCCTGAGCAAGTCAGCCAGGCTGCGGTGGACGAGTTGCTCAAGCGCGGCGTGGTCGAGCAAGGCGACTGGGTCATCCTGACCAAGGGCGACAGCTACCACACCATCGGCGGCACCAACGGGATGAAAATCCTGCACGTTGGCGATCCGATGGTCTGAGTGACCGGTTGCTGAAAGTCAAAAGCCCCGCCATGTGAATGGCGGGGCTTTTTTGTGTCTGAGGACCATCCGTCTGAACTGTTATTTCTAACAGCTACCCCCTCGCCCACCTCCCTGAAAGACTTGTCCCTCCACTTAATGAGAAGGGACCGCCATGAACCCGACAATCGATATTCCAAGTCACCCCGGCAAGCTTGATCCAAGCTTTGGTGATGCGGGGGAAGTCATTTTTAAACCGCCTGTCGATGGGCATTTCGATCCCGCTTACATGGCCCTTACTCCCGCAGGCCAAAGCTTGATTTGCGGCACACTGGTCACTCAAAACAACCCTCTTTACGCCTGCATCGCCCTGAAACCCAATGGTAAGGTCGATACCGGATTTGGGGATAACGGCTGGGTGTTCGGTCTTTACAAAAACGAGCCCACTCCCTTCTTTAACAGTTCCCATGCAGAAAACGTCGCTGTTCTGCCAGACGGCAAAATCCTGCTCAGCGGTAACTGCTTCTTCGCTGAAAACCCTCTTGCCTACTATGGCGTAGCGCGCCTGAACGCTGACGGCTCCTTGGACAAGAGCTTCGGAAAGAACGGCACCGTCATCGTGGATCAACCCGGTCATTCCCGAAAGGGCAGGCGCCCACGGTTTGCTCCATCGGCCTCCCTGACTTTGTCCAGCACCGCCGGTGGTCGAAGAATGTGCGTGCTGGCCGATGGTCGAATCGTACTGCTCATAGAATTCGAATCCACCTTGCCGATCATCTATGGCCTGGCATGCCTCATGCCCGACGGTAGCCTGGATAAGCAATTCAATGACACGGGGTATGCGCAGATCGACAATGCCGGGCTCGAGCAGGTTTTGTATGAAGGTGTGATTGCTGCGCATGACGATACAATCTCCGTCTGTGGCAGCGGTTTGGGCGACGGTTATTACACGGCCATCCTGAATAAATTCACTGGCAAAGGCGTACTGGATAAGTCATTTGCCAACAATGGCGTATTACTGTTCCCAGACTCCAAACCGGAATCCGACTTCCTCTTCATGGGAATGGCCGTTCAACCTAACAAGCGCCTGTTGGTAGCCGGCCTCAATGGCGAAGCGCAAGCGTTGTTGCTTAGCCTTGAGCCTGATGGCAAGGCAAATATTCAGTTCAATAGAGGTCAACCCCTGCAAGCCAGGATCGACGACGCCCCCTCGATGTGGTCATGGGCAATGGTCAGCCAGCCTGAGGCCAGGATTTTTGTGGTGGGTGCAACGATGGATAACTATGACTTCACGCTCACTCGCCTCCTCAGTGACGGCAAGCCTGATGAATCGTTCAGCAATGGCAAGGCGGCATTACGTTACAACGTCCGCAATTACAAAGCTGTGGCGCCCGTGCAAATCCAAGGCAATCGGGTCTACTTCATATCCCGCCCCAATTTGTACTGTGGGCTGCTGCCTGGAGTCTGAGTGAGCGGACCTCTGAAAACCAAAAGCCCCGCCATGTGAATGGCGGGGCTTTTTGGTTTCTGACCCTGGGGATGCGTTGTCTGAGCTGCCGCCTTCGCGGGCAAGCCGCATCACCGCACAATCAATGCCGGTTGATAAACCCCGACAACGCAGCCATCGCTTCCGGCGAGCGCAGCCGCTGGGTGAACAACGCGCCCTCTTCTTCGATCACTTTGCGGAGCAATTCACGATCCGGGGCTTTCATCAATTGCTTGCTGATGCGTACCGCTTCGGTTGGCAGCGATTCAAAGCGCAACGCCATCTCCCGCGCCTTGGCTAATGCCGCTTCGCCACTGCCCAGCGCTTCGGTGGCAATGCCCCACGTGGCGGCTTGCTCGCCTGTGAAACCTTCGCCGAGCAACAGCAACTCTGCCGCTTTCGCTTGGCCGAGCAAACGCGGCAGGATCAGGCTGGAGCCAAATTCCGGGCATAACCCGAGGTTGACGAACGGCATGCGCAACCGCGCATCGCGGCTGATGTAGACCAGATCGCAATGCAGCAACAGCGTGGTGCCGATGCCCACCGCCGCGCCGGCCACGGCCGCGATCACCGGTTTGCTGAATTCGAGCAGGTTGAGCATGAAATGAAACACCGGGCTGTCGAGGCTGCTCGGTGGTTGCTGGATGAAGTCGGCGATGTCGTTGCCGGCGGTGAAGCATTCGCTGCTGCCGGTGATCACCACGGCATTGATTTCCGGATCGCTGTCGGCCTGTTTCAGGGCTTCGGCCAAGCGGCTGTACATCGCGCGGGTCAGGGCGTTTTTCTTGTCCGGGCGGTTGAGGCGCAATGTCAGCAGACCGCGCTCGCGTTCAAGTTGGATGGCATCGGGCATGGCAAGTCTCGCGTCGTTAAACGGTCAGCGCTCAACCACGGGGCAGGAAGACGTCGGCCAGCAGTTGATTGCGCGGCAGTCCCGCCAGGTACAGGCGCCGGGCAAAGGCGTCGACGCTGTCGGGGCCACCGCAGAGTAAGGCCAGGGTTTGCCGGGAAACAGGCCGCAGTTGCGCCAACGCCTGCGGCAACTCGGCCGGGGTCCAGAGTTCGACCGTGAGGTTGTCCCGGCCAACGGCCATGGCTTGCAGGGGTTTGGCGAGGTAATGCTCGCTGGCGTCATGGGCCAGGTGAATGACGCGGATGGCGCCCTGGTGATCCTGGCGCAAGGCTTCGCGCAACACGCCGAACAACGGGCCCAGGCCGGTGCCGGCCGCCAACAGCCACAGCGGTCGAGTGTGCCAGTCGGCGTCGTAATGCAGGGCACCGCCGCGCAGTTCGCCGAGGCGGATCCCATCACCGATCTGCAACTGGCGCGCCCCATCGCTGAATTCGCCGGGCTGGCGACAATCGAGGTGAAATTCCAGGAAGCGGTCTTCATCCGGCAGGCTGGCCAGGGAATACGGGCGCGCCACGTTGCCGGCCCACAACACCAGGTGCTGGCCGGCGCCGTAGCGCAGTGGGCGTTGGGTGATCAGGCGCAGGCGCAGCACGTTAGCGCTGAGCCAATCGACGGCGGAGACCTCGGCTGGGCTGCCGTCCCGTTGCGGGTCGAAGGTGTGCACCTGCAAGTCTTCGACCACCGAACACTGACACGCCAGGCGCCAGCCTTGCTGACGCTGGTCGGCGCTCAAGGCATCGGGGCGGCTGTCGTTGGGCAGGCCTTGCACGCATTGAACGAGGCACGCATGGCAACTGCCGGCGCGGCAACTGTAAGGCACCGACACACCGTTCTGATTCAAGGCATCGAGCAGGTTGCTGCCCGCCGCCACCGACCACTGGCGTTCGCCGACTCGCAACTCAGGCATCGACGTTCTCCCAGGCCGCCGCGCAACGATTGCGACCGTCGCGCTTGGCGCGGTACAGCGCCTGGTCGGCCCGTTGCAGGGCGTCGTCGAGGTCGTCGCCCAGTTCCAGGAGTGTCATGCCGGCGGAGAGGCTGAGGTTGCTCACGCTCAGGCCGAACAATTCGACATCGGTAAAGGCAATGCGCAAACGCTCGCAACAGGAGGTCAACCGCTCGGCATCACAGTAAGGCAGCAACACTACGAATTCTTCGCCGCCATAACGGGCCAGCACATCGCCCTCGCGCAGGCAGGCCGTGGCCACCCCGGCGAAGGCTTGCAGCACCTGATCGCCGGCGGCGTGGCCGTGTACATCGTTGATGCGTTTGAAGTGATCGAGGTCGATCAGCGCCAGGCCATGTACCACGCCCGGTTCCATGGCGTTGAGCTCACGAGAGGCCAGGCGCAGGAAGTGGCGGCGGTTGAACAGGCCGGTGAGTTCGTCGGTGGCGACCAGGTCTTCAAGCTGGCGCATCATCCCGCGCAGGGTGTCCTGATGTGCCTGCAACGCGAAGCGACGCTGGCGCATGAGCTGGCGCGAGGCCTGGACGTAACGGGCGTAGAGCACCAGCCACACCAGCACGATAAACAGCACGCACACCTGCAACAACGCCAGGGCCGGGTCGGGCAATTGAAAGTGGTAACCCTCCCACAGCGTAATGGCACTGAAACTGAAGAACACCAGCAACGAGCAGCGCACAAAGGCGCGGCGTGAGAGGTGGAACAGGCCGAACAGCAGAATCAGGATATAGAAGACCAGGAACGCGCCACGCGCCTCGTCCAGATGAAAGATCAGCCAGGTTTGCCAGCCCAGGCCCAGCAATACCTGGACTTCGGTCAGGCTGGGGTCGGCAAAGCGCAGGTTGCAGCCGCTGTAGAACACCGCGAACAACGCCGCCTGACAGATGACCACCAACGCACTGCCAATCGCGACACTGGCCAGCGGCGCCGCGTAGTGACCGGTGAAAAACGCCAGCCACAGCAGCAGTAATGCCAGGGCATAGGTGCCGGCCGCAAGGGCAAATCGTTTGAGCAACAGGCGCTGGATGGCGTTATGGGTCAATCGATGACTCACCGAAGGAAAAGAGGCTGAAAGAGAATCCTACTCTACAGGCCGATTGCCACTTTAGTGGCGCGACCGATAAATGACCATTCAATTTTGGGAGCGGAAAAATGACGTCAAAAGCATGGCCCACGATATAAAAATGTTGCACACAACCCTGTGGGAGCGGGCTTGCTCGCGAAGAGGCCGTATCAGTCGATATCCATGTTGAATGACACACTGCCTTCGCGAGCAAGCCCGCTCCCACCCAAAGCAGTCCGCGCCCTATACGACCAACGATTGACTGCCGGCGCGTGTACCCGCCAGCGAGGCGCGTTATACTGCCGCGCCTTTTTAGCGTCGCGCCAGCAGCCCCGGCGTGCCTTGTAAAGGTGCTTGCAACCGACCGATGCACCCAAGCTGCAAGCACCTTATTGAATGTTCCCGTCTTTTAGAGGAGCGCGACTCATGACCGTGATCAAGCAAGACGACCTGATTCAGAGCGTTGCCGACGCCCTGCAGTTCATTTCTTATTACCACCCCGTTGATTTCATCCAGGCGATGCACGAAGCCTACCTGCGCGAAGAATCGCCAGCGGCCCGTGACTCGATGGCGCAAATCCTGATCAACTCGCGCATGTGCGCCACCGGCCACCGCCCGATCTGCCAGGATACCGGCATCGTCACCGTGTTCGTCCGTGTGGGCATGGACGTGCGTTGGGATGGCGCCACCATGAGCCTGGACGACATGATCAACCAAGGCGTGCGCCAGGCTTACAACCTGCCGGAAAACGTCCTGCGTGCCTCGATTCTCGCCGACCCGGCGGGCGCTCGTAAAAACACCAAGGACAACACCCCGGCCGTCATCCACTACTCCATCGTTCCGGGTAACACCGTGGAAGTGGACGTGGCGGCCAAGGGCGGCGGTTCCGAGAACAAGTCGAAAATGGCCATGCTCAACCCGTCCGACTCGATCGTCGACTGGGTGCTGAAGACCGTTCCGACCATGGGCGCCGGCTGGTGCCCACCGGGCATGCTCGGCATCGGCATCGGCGGTACCGCCGAGAAAGCCGCGGTCATGGCCAAGGAAGTGTTGATGGAATCCATCGACATCCACGAGCTGAAAAAGCGCGGCCCGTCCAACCGTATCGAAGAGATGCGCCTGGAGCTGTTCGAGAAGGTCAACCAACTGGGCATCGGCGCCCAGGGCCTGGGTGGCCTGACCACCGTGCTCGACGTGAAGATCATGGATTACCCGACCCACGCCGCTTCGTTGCCGGTGTGCATGATCCCGAACTGCGCCGCCACCCGTCACGCGCACTTCGTGCTCGACGGTTCTGGCCCGGCCTCGCTGGAAGCGCCACCGCTGGACGCCTACCCGGAAATCGTCTGGGAAGCCGGCCCGTCGGCCCGTCGCGTCAACCTCGACACCCTGACCCCGGAAGATGTGCAGAGCTGGAAGCCGGGCGAAACCGTCCTGCTCAACGGCAAGATGCTCACCGGTCGCGACGCTGCGCACAAGCGCATGGTCGAGATGCTGAACAAGGGTGAAACCCTGCCGGTGGACCTGAAAGGTCGCTTCATCTACTACGTCGGCCCGGTTGATCCGGTGCGCGAAGAAGTGGTTGGCCCGGCCGGCCCGACAACGGCCACGCGGATGGACAAGTTCACCCGCCAGATCCTCGAGCAAACCGGCCTGCTGGGCATGATCGGCAAATCCGAGCGCGGCCCGACCGCGATCGACGCGATCAAGGACCACAAAGCCGTGTACCTGATGGCTGTCGGCGGCGCGGCTTACCTGGTGGCGCAAGCGATCAAGAAATCCCGCGTCGTGGCCTTCGCCGAGCTGGGGATGGAAGCCATCTACGAGTTCGACGTGAAAGACATGCCAGTGACCGTTGCCGTTGATAGCAAGGGCGAGTCGGTACACATCACCGGTCCTGCCATCTGGCAGAAAAAGATCAGTGAAAGCCTGGCGGTAGAAGTGCAGTAAGCGCTTCGCCAACTGGCAATAACAAAAGGCGACCCGATGTTCGGGTCGCCTTTTTATTTCAAGCGTTATTGCAGACAGGCATAAACGGCCGTTTTCGTCAGCACTTTAAATCTAAAAAAGCCCCACTGAACTGTCATATCTGACAGGTTACGTCAGCTTATTTAATCGCTAGTTTAATCCTGCCGGGCAAACCCCTTTCGCCCTCTCCCCAGGCAGGAGTCCTCTTTAAATGGACGAGCACACTCAGCCTTCACTGGCCTCGCTTATCGACATCAACGCTACCGCCAAAAAGGGTCGCGTGACGTTCAAGACTGCCATGCAGCAGATGGGTTTGACGTCGGTCTTCGACATCATCCGTTTGCCCAAAGCGGTGTTCGCCCGTCAACTCGGGGCCTTGAGCGACGCTGATGGCCGACTGGCGTATGACAATGCCCTGTCTTATGCCGTGCAGATCGCGCGCTTGTATCGGGAGCACCAGACGTCGTCAGGACTAATGGGCACCGATAATCGAACCGGCGTGCGCTCGCTGGTCAGCCTTGGGGCTACCTATCAGAACCTGTTCAAGGAAAACTGGGATGACTTCTGTTCGGTGGGCGCGATTGCCGCCATTGATTCGCCGGTGGCGTATGCCAGCCGGTTGTACAACTTCATCGGGGAAATCGAACAGCTGACGAATCCGGGGAGCGGCACGACGGATACCCGGGCGTTATTGGACAAACGCCGCCCCGACCTCAAGAACCTGGTGATCGACGAACAGAGCACGTTCACGCCCAGACCGATGCTGGATATCGTGATCGAGGTCCTGACCAATAGCGTTCGCACTTATCTGAACACCCTCCCGGAAGACGGAACTAAACCGCTCTACGAAGTCATGGCTGAGCGGCGTTATCCGTTCGAGTTCCCGTACAACTTTTATCACCAGCAATGTTTGCTGGGCCTGGCGCCGCCCAAGCCAGGGCTGGGGGAGTTGAACTACCGCATCAGCCGGTTATTGCCGTTGTTTCAGAGCCCGGACAATCGCTATGGCAAGGTTTCGGCTAACAGCGCACAGGCCCAGCGTCTGTTATCGGGGTTGAGTCCGCAGCAACAACAACTGTTGACCGCGCCCGCGTTGTTTACGACGTTCTACCTCACCAGAAATGAAATCTCGCAGCAGCGCAGGAAAAGTATTGGCACTGCAACAGTGCGACCAGACAAAGCCTTTCGGACGGCTTACGTTATTCCGGAGCAACCGTCTGTGGTTGAAGTGACACCAGCCGCCAATGCGCTCAAAACGGCTTCATCAGCGGGCACTAACATCGCTACGTTCAAATTTAATAAAGTCGATGCCGCGGACATCACGCTAAATCTGGAGATCAACAGCAGTACTCTTATATCCAGTTCTGTCTGGCTACTGAATTACCTGCATGCCACTACTAGTGTCTACCTGTCTGCCACTGTTGGGCATTTCACAGCGAGTAACGGTAACCAACCTTTACCCACTACCGAAGGCTACAGCACCCGTTTCTACCTGCTTGTCGCGACCAATCTTGATGCGAACAACATCATCCCCTTGGGTCTTTCCAAACTCAGCTATACGCTCACCCTGGACGAGCACTACACCTTCACACCTGAGCAGCAAACCTTCTTTCAGCAGCATTACGGTCGCTTGGTAACCTCCCCCGAAAAAATGGCCCTGGCCGAGGTCACGACCTTCATGCAGCACACCGGCCTGAATGCGCTACAGGTGGAAACGCTGCTATCCCAGCGCAGCCAGTTTCCGCGCCTGTCGGCCAATGTGCCCAGCACCAACCCGCACAGGGAAGGCATCACCATTGATAACAAAAAGGTCCTGCCCTACCCGCACTCTTCCCACTACGGGGCCTGCTACGTCAACGGTAATGGCTCGGGGAACTACGACAGCCTCGATATACCCACCGTAGCGTCGATTCAAAAAGACCAGTTCGACAACGCCATGACCCTGGAACCCTACAAGTCCGGTGAACTGGATGGCTGGCGCATCACCAAGACCTCGCCGGACCGCTTCGACCGTCTGCAACGAATGGTCCGCCTGCAACGCTGGACGGGCATTCCGTTCGCCGAACTGGACACGTTGATCACCGCCGCCATCCGCGCCGAAGGCGAAACCAACGTGGGGATGGAGTTGAACCTCAACACCTTGCGCACCCTTGGTGTGTATCAATACCTCAACCGCCAATACACCCTCGGTGCCGAAGAGTTTGCGGCCTGCCTGCATTACCTGAGCCCCTATGCCACGGGCAAGCGCCTGCCGTTGTTCGATCAAGTGTTTAACCAGGTGCAATTGTTCGACACACCGTTGATCCTCGATCAAACCGCCTTCACGGTGGACAACCCCAACCCCGCTGCACAACGCACCCTGTTGCAACTGTGCGCCGGCCTGGGGCTGCAACCCAGCGAGGATTCGCTATTGCTGCTGGCCCGCCAAACCCTCAAACACCTGGGTGCGTTGTCTCGTGACTTGACCACCGTGTCATCGATTTACCGCCAGGCCCGGATCGCCCGGATGTTCGGATTGTCCGTCAGCGACACCCTGGATCTGGCCGGCCTGCTGGGCGGCGAGACGTATCAGCGGCACCTGTGCACCGGCAAACTGACGGCCCACGGCGACACGACGGACGATGCACCTGACCTCCTTGATGTGTTGATGCAAATGGATTGGGCCGTGGCGTGGCTCAAGGACAGTGAATTGACCGTCGGGCAATTGCAGCGCTTGCTCGGGGTGACCGTCGACAAATCACCGATGCCGCCGCTTGTGCTTGAGCGACTGCTTCGCTTGATGACGGAAAGCGCTGCCAGTGTTGTGACCGAGCAACAACTCAGTGCGCTTGGCCTGCCAGCCAAGGAAGATGATCAGGCCGTCATCGATTGGTTCAAGGTGTTGCTGGACGAAAAAGGAGCCGCCGCCAAGCAACCGCTGATTGATGCAGCAGGCCTGGTATTACCCTTGTCACTGGACGAAACCAGCGACGCGACATCAGCCTTTCAGAGTCGGCTGACAGTCGTCGTCGAGCGTTTGAAATTGCAGGCTCCCGGCCTCAAGCAACAAGTGGTGGAAACACTCCAGGGCCAGATGCTGAGCGCACAGGATCGTCAAGCGTTGCTCATCAGTGGTTTGCTTCACGACACCGTCAAACTGCAAAAAGAACGGGGGGCGGCGGTGCTCGCGTGGGCCGGCACATCGGTTTACGCCTTCCTGAGTGAAGCCCTCAAGGTCGCCGATGCACCTTCTCCGGTCCTGATCACGCTTTACCAAACGGTGGCCCGTTACGCCGAGGCCGCGCAGACACTGCGCATCAGTAATACGTCCCTGACGCTGTTCCTGCTCAACCCTGAGTGGCTGAGTGCTGAAGACTACGTGCCCGCGACGCCCCTTCTTGCCGGTTTCTACCTGCTGGAGCGCTTCAGTCACTGGCACCGCGGCCAGAGCCAGCCCGAAGAAAACCTGTTGGGTTACTTCAACCTCGCCAACCCCTCCGCCGCGCAGCTGAAGAACAAAGCGTTGCGCCTGATCGCCGGCGACAACGCCAATGCCGCGCTCGCTCAACTGCTGGATTGGGATGAACAACAAGTGGCTTCGCTGACAGCGACATTACCGGACAACCGCGCCACGACTCTGGCGTAAGTGGACTGGGTGCGACGCTGTCAGGCCGCTTGCCTGGCCAGCGGACTGTCCGCCAACAGCCTGTTGCAGGTCACTGCGCTAAATACGACCAGCACCTTCGCCAACTGGAAAACAGCCGGGGAATCTGTCGTGGCAGCGAGCCGGTCTTTCGAATCAGCGCCTGTGTAAACGAGGAGCGATCATGTCCACTTCCATCGAAAAACAACTCAATGAATCCCGGCGTGACGCCCTGTTGGCGATGTACCTGCACGAGGTCGTCCCCCAGGACGAGACACTGAGAGAGCTGGACCTCAGCAACCGGATCGAAACAGCCAACGATGTCTACGAATACCTGCTGCTGGACGTGCTGGTCAGCCAGGACGTGCCGACCAGCCCTGTCGCGTGCGCCATTGCCAGCATGCAGCAATACATCCACGGCATTTTGCTGGGCATGGAGCCTGGGCAAACGGTTTTTGACCTGTCCGATGAGCAGTTGAGTCAGTGGAAGCTGGAAATGAATCAGTACCCGTTATGGGCGGCGGTGCAACAACTGCATTACTTTCCGTCGATCTACATGGACCCGACATTGCGCCTGACCAAGACCGACAACTTCGAGCAGTTCGAAAACGATATCAACCAGAACCAGATCCAGCCCGACACGGTGCAGACTGCCGTATTGGCCTACCTGGCACGCTTCGAGGAAATCGCCAATCTACGCGTCGTGAACGGGTACATCGATGGCGAAGACTTTGCCAATAGCACTTACTACTTTGTCGGCAAATCACCGGCGGAAAATGCCTATTACTGGCGCACGCTGGACATGGCCCGGCGTCCGGCCATCGGGCCGGCTCCAGACCCGGCGAAACCGCCCCACAAATATGACAAGCCACTGCCCGACGCCTGGACTGACTGGAAAAAAGCCACCGTGCCGATTTCCACCAAGGCCCTCGAACACACGATTCGGCCGGTGTGGTTCAACAAACGCCTGTTTGTATTCTGGGCAGAAGTCACGACCACCGACAGCGACGCCATGCCACCCGCCTCGCCTCCCCCGGAAGGCCAGCAACCGCCACCCAACACCCAAACCAACCCGATGTTCAGGCTGTACGGTTCGTATAAAAAATACGACGACACCTGGAGCACGCCGCAGGTGTACATCGAGAACTACAGCACCACCCGGGAATTGCGTGAGATGGACCCGCACCTGCTCGAGCAGGGCACCGATACCATCGCAGTCTTCGACCACTCGACCACACCGGAGTCGTTGTTCCTGGCGATCTATGCCAACCACCACCATGGTGGTGCAGACAACGGTACCCAGGACAGCTACAGCTTGTTGAGAACGGTGCGTATCGACAAGAACTTCCTCATCACGCCCTTGTTTCCTTCCGTGGGCTATGTTGAAGGCACCAAAGCGCAAGCGCCCGGGATCAGCAACATCGAAGAAGGCCATGTGCGGATGGTCTGCCATCTCTTTGCCCATGAAGCGGCGGGGAAAGGCCGATTCCAGTATTGGCTGCCGACCGGGAGTCATGAGTTTGGAAACGTGACCGCGGCATCGCCCACGACTGAAAAAGACACTTGGAACTTCATGGATTGGCAACCGTTAATCAAGGACTCGAACAGTTCGACTGTTTCTTATGATCGAAGCAGTTCTAGAATCTCTATTACTTCGTGGCTGACGGATAACTTTCCATCCACTACAAAAATAACGATTTCGCTTAGAGACTCGATTAAGGAATTGATAGAAATAATCCTGGTGGTGCATGCCTATGAAACAGGCAAATGGATAAAACTGCTTGACGGGTCTCAAATCAAAGCCACAGACACCGAATTCCTTAACAATAACTCTCCGGAGACCACATTTATAGGCAGTCCGAATAACGTCAAATGTCTAATCGTTGACGAAGATAAAAAGGAAACCTTTTACCACGACCCTATCAATACAGGACAAATCGGACTCATCTCAGGAAAGTTCATATTAAAAGAATTACTCGACACCATTATCAATGAGCCCAGCAGCATACAAATTGACACCCTATTTAAATACTCTTCTGGTCACACACCTCCAAAAACGCTGAGCATTGCATCTACAGCGATCACCCTCGACGGCCCGTATTACTTCAGGCATGTCATCCTGCATCCAATGGATGTCACCACCACGCCAGTTTCTTTCACCCAAATGCGTGTGTTGCATGAGTCGGCCATAACGCCATTCATCAACAGCCAGAATACGTTGACCTTTGAAATCCCGATCAACCAGAAAACCCTGCGCCCTGATACCTGGCCAGTCACATGGCCCGGTGAAGACGTCCACGTATCGATTCCTTTGATCCATGGCATAACGGTTTATAAAAGAACTCCCGGCGTGGTTATCGGCACCTACTATTACGTAGGCAGTGCACTCAAAACAGTTTCAGTCGGCTGGATAGAAAACCCGGATGTCACGCCGCAAATTGCCCCCTGGATCGATCACATGGAAAGCCCGACCCTGGGCAACGCCGAGTTCATCGATTTTTACGGTTCATCCATCAGTAACAACGATGCGGATAATGAAGAACGTGCGCCGATCCGCATGAATACCACCTTCGCCCGCAACCTGATTCAGCGCGCCGAAGCCGGGATTGACGTACTGCTCGACTGGGATACCCAGCACCTCAGCGAACCGCCCATGGCTCCTCACTTGAGTGAAGAGCCCATGGACTTCAGTGGCGCCTATTACCTGTATTTCCTCGAGCTGTTTCTGTACATGCCGTGGCTGGTGTCGTACCGGTTGAATCAGGAACAGCAATATAACGAAGCAGAGCGCTGGCTGGCCTACCTGTTCGACCCGATGCGCCAGAAAGGCGAAAAGGGTCATCCGCCCTATTGGAATGTCGTGCCGATTGCCCCTGAAGAGGCAAGCACCACCGGGGTTGAAATGAGCCATGCCACCCTGTGGCCGAATGATCCACACCAGATCGGCCTGAGCCATCCGGTGCATATCCGTAAGGCGCTGTACTTACTGCTCCTCGATATCAAGCTCAACCGGGCAGACCACGCTTACCTGCAACTGACCCCCGACAGCTTGAGCGAGGCCAAGCTGCAATACGTTCAAGTGCTGGATTACCTGGGGCCACGGCCAGATGTGCGGCAGGTCGATTCGTGGGAGCCGATCACCCTGCAAGCCCTCAGCACCACCAAAAATACCGGGTTTAGGGTATTTGAAGATCGCTTGCTGACGTTCAACCAGCAACAAATCGACGATCCGTTGCCGGACTTCGGCGGCCCTCATCCCGAGGCAGTGCCTCTACTGTGCTTGCGTCCTTTTGCCGAAGACCCGTCCTTGCCGACGGTCGACAATCCCTATCTGCGCCTGCCCTTCAACCCTGAATTGATCATGCGTTGGGACCATGCGGAAGGTCGCCTGTACAACTTGCGGCACAACCTCGACCCCGCTGGCAAACCGCTGCACCTGCCCTTGTTCGCCCCACCGTTGGACCCACGCGCCCTGCTGGCGGCTTATAACCAGGGACTCTCTGGCGCGGGCCTGAACCAACTGCTGAACCCGCAAATTCCACCGTACCGTTTCAGCGTGATGTATGCCCACGCTCTGAATTTGACTCAACAGGTGATCGAGTTTGGCACCACCCTGCTGTCGCTGATCGAACGCAAGGAACAGGCGCAATACCTGGAGTTGCAGCAACAACACGCCTGGACCCTGGCGCAAGACGCCCTCAATGTGCAGCGTCAGGCATTGCAAGTGGACGAGAAGAATCGGGCGGCACTCATGGCCAGTCGACGTGTCGTGCGAGGACGCCTGGACTATTACAGCCAACTGGCTGATGAATTCATGAGCCCACTGGAACTGACCGCCAGCTATTTGCCATTGAGCGCGCGCGTACTGGCGGGCGTGGCAGGTGTTGCCCTGTCAGCCGCTTCAGCCACCAAAACGGCGCCCAATGTGGGTGGTCTATTTGCCGCCGCCGGAGTTGGATTTGCCACAGGGGCAGTATTCGGCGGGGGTCAACGCCTGGAGGGTCCGCAAGAGTCAGCGGGTACTGCGAATCTGAGCCTGTCTGACGTGACCAACTCGGTCAGTCAGAGTCTGCATCAAACCGCAATTTACCAACGCCGCCAACAGGAGTGGACCCAGGCGCGCAATCAAGCCGAACTGGAACTGGCGCAAATCGACGCACAGCTCGATGTTTATACCGAGCAACACAAAGCCACGCTGCTGCAGGTCTCCATGGCCCAGACCTCGCTGAACCAGGCCCGGAAAACCTACGAGTTCCTCACCCGCAGCGACCGTTTCAGCAAGGCCCAGACTTACGACTGGCTCAACGGTCAGTTCGCGACGTTCTACTTCAACGCGTATTCCTCAGCCCTGTCGTTGTGCCAGGCCGCCGAAGCGTGCTGGCGTTACGAAGAGGCGGATTACCATCGGCCGCCGGCGTTTACCGGCGGCACCTGGAATGCCACCTATCGAGGGCTGGGTGCCGGGGAATCGCTCAAGCAAGGGTTGCTCAAATTGCAGGCCGACCACCTGTTGCAGGATGTGCGCGAACTGGAGATCCGCAAAACCGTTTCACTCGGTCAATTGAAAGGCAAGGACCCGAGTTCGACCCTCAACAAGGATTGGACGGGTATTCAAAAAGACCTGACGGACAACGGTGCCTGCGAGTTCGAACTGACGCAAAAAATGTTCGATGACGATTACCCCGTGCACTACCGGCGTCGCATCAAGAGCATCAGTTTGACCCTACCGGTGACCGTCGGCCCCTATGAGGACATCCGGGCGATCCTGAGCCAGACCTATAGCCGGGTAGAAATGTCGCCGACTCCCGGTCAGACGCCCAAGGACAATTTGCGCTCCAGCCAGCAGATCGCCCTGTCCACCGGTGTCGATGATTCAGGCATGTTCATCCTCAACTTCCAGGATGACCGTTACCTGCCGTTCGAGTACACCGGCGCCGTGTCGAAGTGGCAGTTGCGGTTTCCCAATCACAACAACCAGGCGCACATCATTGAATCCGCCACGGACATCATCTTGCATGTGTCGTACACCGCGGTGGACGGAGGGTCGCTATGAACGAGCAAGCCTCCGGCACCCTCGACATCGCCGCCCCCTCCCTGCCCAAGGGTGGCGGTGCCATTCAGAGCATCGGCAAGGGCTCGGCCGGCGTCGGGTTCACGGGTTCCTTAGCGGAAGGTTTGGCCCTGCCAATCAGCAAGGCCCCCAACCGTGAATGGGTCCCGCCGCTGGGCTTGAGCTACAGCAGCGACGTGGGCAACAGTCCCTTTGGCATCGGCTGGAAACTGACCACCAATGCCATCACCCTGCGCACCAGCAAGGGCGTGCCGACCTATGACGGCAGCGACCAGATCGTGGGCCCCGGCGGCGATGTGTGGATGCCCGAAAAAAGTGACGATGGCCAGATCATCTCCAGAGAGGTGGCCAAGTACAGAACCGTCGATATTGCCCGGCATCGTGTGGTGCGTTACTGGCCGCGGGTCGAAGGCGCCTTTGATTTGATCGAGCATTGGACCCTGGTCGAGCAGCCGCAGAATCCGCAAGACCCAACCTACAACCCGGCCGGTTTCTGGTTGATCCACGGCGCCGACGGTAGCTTGCACCTGTACGGTAAATCACCGAACGCGCGCCGGGCTGATTCAAACGACAAGACCCGCGTCGGTGTATGGATGATCGATGAAAGCCTCAACCTTCGCGGCGAACACATCGTGTACGAATACATCGCGGAAACCGACGCGCCCACCGCGCCGCAATTTCGTGATTACCGCGCCCAGCGCTACCTGTCGCGGGTGCTTTACGGCAACCAGAGGCCCGAGGCGAATCTCTATGCCTGGAGCGCCACAGGCTGGACACCCGAGCACTTCTTCTTCCATTTGCGGTTCGACTACGGCGAGCGCAGCACCGACCTGACACAAACGCCAACTTATGGCGGGGAAGACGAATGGACGGTACGCTCGGACCCGTTCTGGAACTACGCCTACGGTTTCGAACTGGGCACCCGGCGCCTGTGCAAACAAGTGCTGATGTTCCACCACTTCCCCGCCGAATTGGGGCCCAACCCGGTACTGGTCCAGCGCCTGTTGCTGGAACACCGCCAAAGCCCGTTGGGCTTCAACCACCTGACGGCGGCGCACATTCAGGCCTGGGACAATCAGGGCCAGGTCGAAAACCGTCCCCCCGTGGAATTAGCCTACAACCCGTTCGAGCTGGATCCCGGCCATCCGGGGTATAGCAAATTCCCGGACATGCCCGGTCTCAACGATGGCCAGCAGTATCAATTGACCGACCTGTACGGCGAAGGCATGCCCGGCGTGCTGTTTCGCAGTGACAAGGCCTGGTACTACCGCGAACCCGAGCGGGGCGAAAACGGCGCTGATCATGTGCGCTATGGCGACTGGCACCTGTTGCCGCACATTCCCGTGGCGGACAGCCGCATGCCCCTGCGCCAGTCCCTCAGCGACCTGACCGGCGACGGCAAGCTCGACTGGGTGATCGCCCAGCCGGGGCTCAGCGGGTTCTTCACGCTGAACCCGGACCGCAGTTGGTCCAACTTCGTGCCGTACAGCGCTTTTCCCAACGAGTTTTTCCACCCTTCGGCGCAATTGGCCAACCTGGTGGGCGACGGCCTGAGCGACCTGGCGCTGATCGGCCCGCGTAGCGTGCGGTTGTACGCCAACCGTCGCGAAAGCGGATTTGCCGCTGGCGATGATGTGCCCCACGATGACGATGCGCTGCCGTTATTGAGCAACAGCAAAACCGAACTGGTGGCCTTCAGCGACGTGCTAGGCAGTGGTCAGCAGCACTTGATCCGCATCCGTCATAACGAAGTCAAATGCTGGCCGAACCTGGGACGCGGACGATTCGGCAAAGGCTTTGTGCTGTGTGCCCTGCCTTTCGACTACGCCACGTTCAACGCCTCGCAAGTCCTGATGGCGGATCTCGACGGCTCCGGCGCCACGGACTTGATCTACCTGGAATCCGACCGTCTGCGGGTCTTCATGAATCGCGCCGGCAACGGCTATGCCGCCGAGTCGCAAGACTTGCCGTGGCCCCCGGGTGTGCGCTATGACCGGCTCTGCCAGGTGAGCACCGCCGACTTGCAAGGGCTGGGTTGCTCCAGCCTGATCCTGACCGTGCCACACATGTCACCGCGCCACTGGCGCTACGATTTTGTGCAGGCCAAGCCTTATCTGTTGAACGCCAGCAGCAACAACATGGGCGCCGTCAGCGGGGTGACCTATCGCAGTTCGGCCCAGGAATGGCTGGACGAAAAAGTCGAGTTGCTCGCGGCCGGCAAAGCCCCGGTGTCCAGCCTTCCGCTCACCCTGCACCTGGTCAGGCAAAAGACCAGCCTCGATGAAATCACCGGCACTTGCCTGACCGAAGGTTACCGCTACCGCCAGGGCTTCTACGATGGCGTCGAGCGCGAGTTCCGTGGCTTTGGCCTGCTATTGCGCACCGACACCGAAGCGACGGCCGTCGAGCGCGCCAGCCTTGGGTTCACGGCGCCGATCCTCAGCAAAACCTGGTTCCACACCGGCAAAGCCGTGGACATGCGTGACGAGGGTTATTACAACCGTGACCCGTTAGCCGTCCCGCTGGGCACCACCTTGCTGCACGAATACCACCTCAATGACGGGGTGGGCCGTGCGGTGGTTCCCGACGAGGATCTGGCCCGGGAGATGGCCCGCGCCCTCAGTGGCTCGGTGTTGCGCACGGAGGTGTTTGCCGCCGATGACGACCCGGACACTGCCGTGCCTTACTCGGTGCAGGAAAGCCGCTTCCTGGTGCGCGAACTCAAGCCCAAGGGCAACCACCAACCCTATGCGGTCCTGCAACCGCTGGCCCTGGAAAGCATCGCCTACCAGTACGAACCGCAAGTCCCCGACGACCCGCTGTGCCAGCACACCCTCAACTTGCAGTGGAACAAATATGGCGTGCTGACCCATGGGTTCACCGTTCACTACGCCAGACGCCGCGAGCCCGGTGTCGGTGACCCGCCGTTCATCGTCTGCGAAGCCGGTGACGACCGTGATGAATGCCATGAAAACACGTGGTGGGCAGACGCCCACGATCCGGCCCAGCAGAAGTGGTACCTGAACCAGGCCAAGGCGCAGGTCTATGATCTCGAAACGCCGCAAGAATGGCGTCTGGGCTTGCCTTATCGTCAACGCGGCAATGCGCTGGTCCTGGAAAAAGCTGAACTCAAGCCCCAGGACATCAACTACGAACACTTCCTGGAACGGAGCGATGACAAGGGCCCATGGGCGGCGAAAGCCGTGCTGACCGGGCTGTCCTTGCAGCGGTATCAGAATCCCGCCAACGGCGAGCTGTTGGACCCGGCCCCCGAGAAGAATGCCATCGTCTTCGAAGCGCTCCCCGACTACCTGGAAACCGCCGAACTGGACGCCACCGCCCTGAGCGCCTACGACAAACTCAAGGACGCCCAGGGCAACATGCCGTTCAATCTGAAGGAAAAACTCGAATCCCCCGAGGTGGGTTACCACATCATGGACGAGTTCCTGCCGAACGCTGAACCCGGCGAACCGACCGACCCTTCGGACGCGAAAAACTACCTGTGGTCGCTGCGCAAAGGGTTTCCCACCTACCACACGCTGGCAGGCTTCTTTAACGTCAAGGCGTTCCGCCAGACCCAGAGTCACGGCATCACCGAGGTCACTTACGACGAACCTTACTGGTGCCTGTCCACGGCGGTGAAATTGCCGGACGGCTGCATCACCCGCACCCTGAACACCGACTATCGTTCGTTCCTGCCGGCGGCCATCGAAGACCCCAACCAGAACATTCAGGAAGGTCGCTACAACGCCTTTGGCGAAGTGTTGGTCACCAGTTTTCACGGAACGGAGCTGGGCGAAAAAGTCGGTTTCAAGGCACTGACCGATTACCGTCCGCCCGCCGACCGCAGCCCTGACGCCGCGATCGCCGGCCCCAATGCGGCCATCGGCGACTACGCCACGGCCACCTTCAGCGCGCCTTTCAGCTGGATGGGCCGGGTTTCACAGACGACGCCCCCCGGCGCGCCCTGGCTGGCGTGGGCGCGGGATAACGGTTATGTGCTGCCCGGCGGTCACCTGTGTACCCGCGCCCGGTGGCACCTCCAGGATCTGGAAACACCATCAGCGGACGAGCAACTGCTGAAAAAGTATGTCGATGAAGCCCATCGCGAACCGGTGCATGTCGCCACGTTGCAAGCGGATCGCTACCCCGGCGACCCGGACCTGCAAATCCGGATCGCCATCGCCTGTTGGGACGGATTCGGCCGACCCCTGCAAGCCAAGCAATTGGTCGAGCCGGGAAAAGCCTGGGTGGCCGGGGAGCACGGCGAGTTGCAGCTCAATCCCGACGGCACGCCGAAAGAAGAGCATGCCGAGCAGCGCTGGCGAGTCAGTGAACCGGTCATGTACAACAACAAGGGCGAGACGGTATTGATCTGCCGGCCGTACTTTTGCAATTCATACCGGCGCATCAACGACCGGGCGATGTTCAAGTTCGGCTACTGCGACCAGCAGTTTTATGACCCGCCCGGCCGGCCCACCCGCACTCTGCTGGCGAAAAAGCCTCTGCGCCGGGAAGTGTGGTATCGCACTTGGTACACCATCGCCTTCGATGAAAATGACACCTATGAACAAGCCATGGCCGAGATGCGGGCGTCGCAGCAGGCGGAGCAATGAGCACAACCATTGATCGACGCACTCCGACGCTGACGGTCAGTGACAGTCGTGGGCTGGCGGTGCGGCAAGTGGCTTATTACCGAGGCAATGTCAGCGCCAGTGCGCAGCCGCGCATCAACGCTCAGACCTACGACGCGGCCGGGCGCCTGGTGGCCAATCGTGATCCTCGACTGCAGCAAACGCCGGCCGCGCGGGCCAACCTGCTGACGATCTACAGCCTGTCCGGGGCAGTCTTGAGCAGCGACAGTGTGGACGCCGGATGGCGCCTGAGTTTGTCCGGTGAGGCGCAACAAGCGCTGGAAAACTGGGATGGCCGGGGCAGTCACCAGCGCAGTGAATACGACGTGCATCTGCGCCCGGTCGCACGGTACGAATCGCTGTCCGGGGAACCGGCACGTACCGTTGAACGCTTGAGCTACGCCAATAACACCGCCGAGTTCGCGGCGCGTAACCAGTGTGGTCAATTGCTGCGCCATGACGACCCGGCCGGCACGTTGCTGTTCAATCAACAGGCCCTGACCGGTGAAGTCATCAGCCAGACCCGGCGCTTCCTGCCCGATGAACAAGCTGCCGACTGGCCGCTGGACATCGCCGCACGCGATACCCTGCTCGAACCCGACAAACGCTACACCACCCTTCAGCGCTACAGCCCCGTGGGCGAATGGATTGTCCAGACGGATGCCGGTGAGCACCAACAACGTCGGTTCGTCGATTGCGCCGGTCAGCTCAAGGGCGTTGCGTTGACCCTCAAGGGCAAGCCGTTCCAGCCACTGCTGACCGCCACGCAGTACAACGCCGAAGGCCAGCTGCTCAGCCAGACCGCCGGCAATGGTGTGGTGACCACGGCGACGTTCGAAGCCAGTACCGGTCGGTTGACGCGCCTCAACGCTGCGGCCCCTGGCAAAGGTGTACTGCAAGACCTGAGTTACGAATACGACCCGGTGGGCAATATTTCCCGGTTGCAGGATCACACGCAAGCGGTGCGTTTTTTCGCCAATCAACGGGTCGTGCCGGAAAACACCTACACCTACGACAGCCTTTACCAACTGATCAGCGCCACCGGCCAGGAAGCCGTCGGGGCAAGCATCCGCCCCGGCCTGCCGGACCTGATCAGCCCCATCGACTCCAACCTGTTGCTCAACTACACCGAGGAATACGAGTACGACGCGGGCGGCAATTTCGCCGAATTGCGCCACCGTCGCGAAGGCAACAACTACACCCGCACGATGCGCGTAGCCCAAGGCAGCAACCGCGCCTTGCCCGGAGAAACCGACGGCCCGGCACCGGAATTCGAGCGCCAGTTCGACGCCAATGGCAACCTGCAAACCCTGGTGCCCGGCGCACAGCCGATGGTGTGGGACGGGCGCAACCAGTTGCAAAAACTGACGACCGTCAACCGTGCCGACACGGCCAGTGATGGTGATGGTGAGTACTACCGCTATGACAGTGGCGGTGCACGGGTGCGCAAGGTCAGTTTGGCCCAGGCTAGAACCGTGGCCCATCAGCGGGAAGTGCGTTACCTGCCGGGCCTGGAAATCCGCACGCTGGATGCCAGCGAAGAACTGCAAGTCATCAGCGTGGCGCTGGGGCGTGGCAGTGTCCGCTGCCTGCACTGGGTGACCGGAAAACCGGCCGACATCGAAGCGGATCAAACCCGCTATAGCCTCGATGATCACCTGGGTTCGTGCAGCCTGGAACTGGATAAAACCGCCGGCGTCATCAGCCATGAAGGCTATTACCCCTATGGCGGTACGGCGTGGTGGGCCGCGCGTTCGAAGGTAGAAGCGGACTATAAAACCATTCGGTATTCAGGCAAGGAGCAGGACGCCAGTGGATTGGTGTATTACGGGTTGCGATACCTGGCGCCGTGGTTGGGGCGGTGGGTGAATCCGGATCCGTTGGGGGCGGTGGACGGGTTGAATTTTTATCGGATGGTGCGCAATAACCCGATAGGGTTTGTGGATGACACGGGGGGGATGCCGACAGAAACCACTGTAAATATCGGAACTCCACCGCCATCCCCTACGACGTCAGCGCGAGCATCAGCATCAGCATTAACCAGCTCATTTCGCAGAGAGGAAACAACATTCTCAGTCATCGAGAACCCCCAGTTCCGCAAAGACCACAGGTTTCCCCCGCCAATGCCTGACAGCTGGGAGGTCTGGCGTAGCAACTGGGCGAGTACCGAAGTCAGTTGGAATAGCTTCAAGTCAGGAATGAAGAACATCCTCTTGCCAATAGTTGATTCCCGTGTCGGGTTAATCGCATTCCCTACCGGGGGCGCAAGTCCAGCCGCATCGGCAATAGCATCGTTTATTGGAGTGGCTTTAAGCCCGCTCCTTACAAACGAACTTCATCCTAACCCCGCCGCGACGCCTTACATGCATATTCCTGGCATGCCAACAGACTCAGAGGGCATATTCCAACGCACCCAAGAGATCCATCAAATACATAACAGATACGTCATTGCCGCAACTGCGGCGGGAGCGTCACTTGGGCCATTGAGCATGGTCATCAACAGCTATGTTGACGAACTCAGAGGCACGAAGGCAAAAGTAGAGAAAAAAGCCGAGGCGGCAGATCTGATGACTAACTTGAGCAAAGTAATCCTCGACCTGAAAATGCGACCAGCCGGCACAGTATCAGCGCACGAGCAAAACACGCTGATCCAGCAGATCCTCAGAATGGAGGGTTTGAGTGCGATCTCGCCAAGGTCAGTGAGAATGCTTGAGGACACGCGAGCGCTAGGACCTCTCTATGGGTATTCGCAAGATGAAACGGATCCCGACGTGACGGTCTCGCACTCTGAATGGACTACCCCACCCCCACCTGAACAAGCACCAGTAGCCCGCAGGAGAATCACTCACCGTTAGAGAGCTATGACGGTCTCCCCCGGCGGGCCCACCATGCTATGGTGCCCGCCCGACTTCCGACCTGTTTGCGCCCGCATGCTGCCGACTTCCCGTACCTTGCGTTTGTCGTTGTACACCCTGTTGATCCTTGCCGGCGCAGTTCTGGCGGCGGGTCTGGCCATGCGCCACGCCGAACGCCAGGCCCTGGAAGACGACGCCGCCCGCGCCAATCAACAACTGGCGCTGTACGCCAATTCCCTGCACACCCTGATCGACCGTTACCGCGCCCTGCCCGCCGTGCTGGCGCTGGACCCGGAATTGCGCTCGGCCCTCGACGGTGCGGTCAGTCCTGAACAGCAGGACTTGCTCAACCGCAAACTGGAAAAGATCAACGGTGCCGCGCAGTCCTCGACCCTGGAATTGCTCGACCACACCGGCCTGGCCGTGGCCGCCAGCAACTGGCGTTTGCCCAGCAGTTACGTCGGGCACAATTACGGCTTTCGCCCCTACTTCAGCCAGACCCGCACCCAGGGCACCGGGCGTTTTTATGCGGTGGGGGTCACCAGCGGGATTCCCGGTTATTTCCTGTCCAGCGCGGTGACCCGGGACAACGGCGAGTTCCTCGGCGCCATGGTGGTGAAACTTGAATTCCCGGAACTGGAGCGCGAGTGGAGCCAGGGCACCGACACCCTGCTGGTCAGTGATGCACGCGGGATTATCTTCATCGCCAATCAGCCGGGCTGGCGTTATCGGCAGTTGAAACCGCTGAGTGACAGCGACCACGCCGAACTCAAGGCCACCCGCCAATACGACAAGCAACCGCTGACGCCGCTGAAGTACCAATCGGTGCGGCGCTTCGACGACAACAGCGATCTGGCCCGGGTCGATGGCCCCGACGGCACGGCGGATTACCTGTGGGAATCCCTGCCGCTGCCCGCCGAAGGCTGGACCCTGCACCTGTTGCGGCGTCCGCAAATCGCTTTCGAAGACAGCCGCAACGCCGGCCTCGCCGCCGCCGGGTCGTGGCTGGCACTGGTGTTTCTGTTGTTGTTCCTCAACCAGCGCTGGCGCCTGGCGAAAATGCGCCAGCGCAGCCGCGAAGAACTCGAACAACTGGTGGAAGAACGCACCCGCGACCTGCGCACCGCCCAGGACGGTCTGGTGCAATCGGCCAAACTCGCGGCGCTCGGGCAGATGTCGGCGGCTCTGGCGCATGAAATCAACCAGCCGCTGACCGCGCAACGCATGCAACTTGCAACGCTACGCCTGCTGCTCGATCACGGCCGCATCGATGACGCCTACAAAGCGCTGAAACCGGTGGACGACATGCTGACGCGCATGGCGGCGCTGACCGGCCACCTGAAAACCTTCGCCCGCAAAAGCCCCAGCGGCCTGCGCGAACGCCTGGACCTGGCGGCAGTGGTCGATCAATCCTTGCAGTTGCTCGACGCACGCCTGCGGGACGAAAACGTCAGCACCGTGCTGCATCTGACGCGCCCGGCGTGGGTGCGTGGCGATGCGATCCGCCTGGAACAAGTGCTGATCAACCTGCTGCGCAACGCCCTCGACGCGGTGCACGACAAACCCTGCAAACGCCTCGAAATCCGCCTCGAAGCCGATGAGCAATTGTGGCGCCTGAGCGTTTCCGACAACGGCGGCGGTATTGCCGAAGAACACTTGCCGAACGTGTTTGATCCATTCTTCACCACCAAACCGGTGGGCGATGGTTTGGGCCTGGGGCTGGCGGTATCGTTTGCCATCGCCCACGAAGCGGGTGGACGCCTGTCGGCCGACAACCACGATAATGGCGCGGTGTTTACCCTGACCTTGCCGATCGATCTGGAGGTGCCTGTCTGATGCTGAATTCGGTGATCGTGGTCGACGACGAAAGCAGCATTCGCAGCGCCGTCGAACAGTGGCTGAGCCTGTCGGGTTTCGAGGTGCAGTTGTTCAGCCGCGCCGATGAATGCCTGGCGCAACTGCCGGCGCATTTCCCCGGGGTGATCCTCAGCGACGTGCGCATGCCCGGCATGACTGGCCTGGAGCTGTTGGCCGAAGTACAGCGCCGGGATCCCGACTTGCCGGTGATTTTGCTCACGGGTCACGGTGATGTGCCGATGGCCGTCGAAGCCATGCGCGACGGCGCCTACGACTTTCTGGAAAAACCCTTCAGTCCGGAAACCTTGCTTGGCAGCCTGCGTCGGGCGTTGGAAAAGCGCCGGTTGGTCCTGGAAAACCGGGCGCTGCATGTCCAAGCCGACAACCGCGCCAAACTCGACGCCACCCTGCTCGGCGTGTCCCGAGGCTTGCAGACGTTGCGTCGGCAAGTGCTGGATTTGGCGACGTTGCCGGTCAACGTGTTGATCCGTGGCGAAACCGGCAGCGGCAAAGAGTTGGTCGCCCGTTGCCTGCACGATTTCGGCCTGCGTGCGGACAAGCCGTTCGTGGCGTTGAACTGTGCGGCGATTCCCGAACAGTTGTTCGAGGCCGAGTTGTTCGGGCATGAGAGCGGCGCGTTCACCGGCGCGTCGGGCAAGCGCATTGGCAAGCTTGAGTACGCCGATGGCGGCACGCTGTTTCTCGATGAAATCGAAAGCATGCCCCTGGCCCAGCAGGTCAAGTTGTTGCGGGTGTTGCAGGAACAGAAGCTGGAACGGCTGGGGTCGAACCAGAGCATTCGCGTGGACTTGCGGATCATCGCCGCGACCAAACCGGATCTGCTCGACGAAGCCCGGGCCGGGCGCTTTCGTGAGGACTTGGCCTATCGCTTGAACGTCGCTGAGTTGCGCCTGCCACCGTTGCGCGAGCGGCGCGAAGACATTCCGTTGTTGTTCGAAACCTTTGCCCAGAACGCCGCCGAACGCCTGGGCCGGACCTTCCCGCCGTTGAGCGGCCCGCAACTGAGCCATCTGCTGAGTCATGACTGGCCAGGCAATGTGCGGGAACTGGCGAACGTGGCCGAGCGCCAGGTGTTGGGGCTGGGTGAGCCGGAACCGGTGGGGATTGATCCTGGCCAGTCGTTGGCGGCGCAGCAGGAAGCGTTTGAAGCCCATTGCCTGCGCGCGGCGTTGACGCGGCATAAGGGTGATGTGAAATCGGTGCTTGAAGAGCTGCAACTGCCGAGGCGCACGTTTAATGAAAAGCTGCAGCGGCATGGGCTGACTCGCGAGATGTTTTTGCAGGACAGCTGATTGTTGTAGTGACTGCACTGGCCCCTTCGCGAGCAAGCCCGCTCCCACAATGGATCGGCGTACACAGGCCAAATGTGGGAGCGGGCTTGCTCGCGAAGAGGCCGGAACAGACAAAGCAATTGCCTACTTGGATGAGCAATTATCCGCTCACCCGCCGCATGCAATAAGCGGATTTCCGCTCATTAAATGCCGCTACCCCCTCTAAACCGGCCCTCCTCCCCTTGGCACACCTCCTGCTATAGCCCCTGCAGGCTGCGTTAACTCGCGCTCCACAAAAACAATTAAACGAAGGATCCTTCAATGGATAACTCCAACGCCCTGCCCCTCGGGTCGGCCGTCGCGCCTGCCAAAGAAAGAACCACCGCCAGCCGGATCAAATCGATCTTCAGCGGCTCGGTCGGCAACATGGTCGAGTGGTACGACTGGTACGTCTACGCCGCGTTCTCCCTGTACTTCGCCAAATCGTTTTTCCCCGCCGGCTCCTCCACCGCGCAACTGATGAACACCGCCGCGATCTTCGCCGTGGGCTTCCTGATGCGTCCGATCGGTGGCTGGTTGATGGGTCTCTACGCCGACCGCGCCGGTCGTAAACGCGCGCTGATGGCCTCGGTGTACCTGATGTGCTTTGGCTCGCTGCTGATTGCCCTGAGCCCCAACTACGAAACCATCGGCATCGGCGCGCCGATCCTTCTAGTGTTCGCCCGCTTGCTGCAAGGTCTGTCGGTCGGTGGCGAGTACGGCACCTCGGCAACCTACCTCAGCGAGATGGCGACCAAGGAACGTCGCGGCTTCTACTCCAGCTTCCAGTACGTCACGCTGATCTCCGGTCAGCTCATCGCGTTGGCGGTGCTGATTGTGCTGCAACAGGTGCTGACCACCGAACAGCTGTATGCCTGGGGCTGGCGCATCCCGTTCGCCATCGGCGCGCTGTGTGCGGTCGTGGCGCTCTACCTGCGTCGTGGCATGGAAGAGACCGAGTCGTTCAACAAGGTCAAGAAAGAGAAGAAAGAAAGCGCCATGCGCACGTTGATGCGCCATCCCAAAGAGCTGATGACCGTGGTCGGCCTGACCATGGGCGGCACCCTGGCGTTCTACACCTACACCACCTACATGCAGAAATACCTGGTGAACACCGTCGGCATGAGCATCACCGACTCCACCAGCATTTCGGCGGCGACGCTGTTCCTGTTCATGTGCCTGCAACCGATCATCGGCGGCTTGTCGGATAAGGTCGGTCGCCGGCCGATCCTGATCGCCTTCGGCGTGCTCGGTACGCTGTTCACCGTGCCGATCCTGACCACCCTGCACACGATCCAGACCTGGTGGGGCGCGTTCTTCCTGATCATGGCGGCGCTGATCATCGTCAGCGGCTACACCTCGATCAACGCGGTGGTCAAAGCCGAACTGTTCCCGACCGAAATCCGTGCACTGGGCGTTGGCTTGCCATATGCGCTGACCGTGTCGATCTTCGGCGGCACCGCCGAATACATCGCGCTGTGGTTCAAGAGCATTGGCATGGAAACCGGTTACTACTGGTATGTCACCGCGTGCATTGCCGTGTCGTTGCTGGTGTACGTGACCATGAAAGACACCCGCAAGCATTCGCGGATTGAGACAGACTGACCGCAAGATTTGTATTGGCTGTACTGGCCTCTTCGCGAGCAAGCCCGCTCCCACATTTGAACGGTTTACGCCGATCCACTGTGGGAGCGGGCTTGCTCGCGAAGGCCGCACCTCGGTCTCAAACCAGTCCCTCCCCCCGCTAAATCCCCTCCAGCAAAAATCTTTCGCCACCCGGCGCATCCATCTCCCCGTGCCACCCGTATATCCATTGCAGCCCCCAAAACCACCAACGCCTGGGGACATGAAAAAACTGTTATCCGGGATTAATCACCGGTTAATGCTCGAAACACATCCTGACCCTGTCTGATCGATTAACCGCGATTCGCCCGCTCAAGCCCTGAAAGCGCGAACATTTGGCGGCCTTAACATCTAATTAATCGATGCTTTTTAGCTTGAAGTTGTAGTTTTAAATCAACTTTAACGAATTTGGAGTCATTATCATGAAAACCAAACTGTTCCTCGCCCTGGCCCTGACCGTACTGGCAGCCAACACCTATGCTGCGGATGGTTCCGACAAAACCGGCACGGCGGACTTCATCTCCGGCGCCACGGCTGCCGTCGAGCACACCCACTCGACCGCTGTCGCCTCGGATGGTTTTGACCACACCGGCACCGCTGGCGCGATCGCTTCTGACGGCTTTGATAAAACCGGCACCGCGGGTGCTATCGGTTAACACCTTGAGGGATTGAATAGCTCGGCTTCGGCCGGGCTTAGTCGTTTTTGGGGATTAAGAAAGTCTGAAGGCATGTGAAGAACCTGTGGGAGCGAGCCTGCTCGCGAAGACGGCAGCACATTCAACATCAATGCGACAGATAGACCGCTTTCGCGAGCAGGCTCGCTCCCACAGGGATCTTCGTCCGACTGGAAATTACCGGCGTGCCCTTGCACTATGACTGCCACCCGAACACCGCCCCAGGAACCCCAGACATGCCCGACGACATCCACTACTACGAACCCGCCAACGGCCACGGCCTGCCCCACGACCCGTTCAATGCCATCGTCGGCCCGCGTCCCATCGGCTGGATTTCCTCGCAAGACGCCAACGGCCACCTGAACCTGGCGCCCTACAGCTTCTTCAACGCGTTCAACTACATTCCGCCAATCATTGGGTTTTCCAGCGTCGGGCGCAAAGACAGTCTGAACAACATCGAGCAGACCGGTGAGTTCGCCTGGAACCTCGCAACCCGCCCCCTGGCCGAGCAGATGAACCAGAGCTGCGCCATGGTCCCGCCCGACACCAACGAATTCGAGCTGGCCGGGTTGACGCCCGCCGCGTCGAAAATCATTCAGGTGCCACGGGTCGCCGAAAGCCCGGTGTCCTTCGAATGCAAGGTCACGCAGATCATTCAGTTGCAGCGCGCGGATGGGGATGTGGTGCCGAGCTGGCTGATTCTCGGCGAAGTGGTCGCCGTGCATATCGCCAAGTGGCTGTTGAAGGATGGGGTGTACGACACCGCCGCGGCAGAACCGATTCTGCGCGGCGGCGGGCCGGCGGATTACTTTCAGCTGGGACCAGAGGCATTGTTCAAGATGTATCGCCCAGGGGCGAAAAAATAACTACCAGAGCAGGTCAGCGTCTTCTTTGACGTCTTTTAGGCGGGTCAGCTCTTTGGCGGCGGCCAGGTCGGCTTCGTTGGCCGTCTTGAAGACCTGATCTTCAAGCACTTTGTGAAAGCGTGGCGCGCCGGTGCCACCGATGGCTTTGACGGCGATCGCGGCGTGGTAACCACCCTCGCCCGGTACTACAGCGGAAACAGCTTCGAAATGATCAAAGGCTTTGCGTGCCATGTCGCACATCCTGGTTAATTGAGAATGCAGCCATTAAACCCTCAACCGACCAGTTTGTGCACCTGTGCTTTGGTCTGACCCAACGCCTGGGCCGCCGAGACGTCCTTGAAGGTGTGGAAATCCAGGCTGTTGACCACCAGGTCTTGCACCAGATCGGCGAAAACCTGCATGGCGGGGGTGCTGAAGTACGCGGTCATGGCCTGTTGATGGGTCCAGAAGCCGGACACCAGCCACAAGTCGGGATCGCATTGCGAGTGTTGCAGGGCAAAGCTCAGGCAGCCGCTGGCGGAACGGGATGGCTCGATCAGTGCGCTCAGGCGTGCACCGAGTTCCGCCGAACGCCCGGCGCGGGCACGAACGAAGGCCATATGGCTGACGGGAATCTGCGTAGACATGTTCAACCCTCCCAAGGAGTTGCGAGGCAGCCAGGGACGGGCTGCGACAGGATCCAAGGTTAGGCGGCGCGACGGGCTGGCCGTTAGTCGATTCCTGCCAGCTTGTTGCACAATCCTGCGAGGATGCCCGAATAGCTCTGAAACATCGGTTTACATATGTCTCAGCGATGACACAGCGATTTCAAGCAAGTTTTCCCCCGTCGATGCTGCTAGTGCAACGCCGCGAAACAACCCAGTGCAGAATCAGGCAAGCATCAGGCAGGATGTGTCTACCGCTCTCGATTGCACAAACTTAAGCTCTGCCCATCCACAACGCCTCAACGAGGAGTCCCCGCATGTCGTCGTTCGATCACTTTGAAGCCCCGCTGGACGCCGACATGGAGAAACAGCGCGAGGAACTGGCCGCGATCATCCGCCGCAACACGACGGAGGATGGCAATTATGCGACTGCCGTCGGCTCGCTGTTCATGTCGCGCTACAGCCAGACCCACCAGTTTTCTCCGGGACTGGCGCAACCGGCGCTGTGCATCATGGCTCAGGGGCGCAAGGAAGTTCGGCTGGTCGACGAGGTCTTCACCTACGACCCGCTCAATTACCTGGTGGTCTCGGTGTCGATGCCGGTCAGCGGGCGCGTGGTAACCATTACCTCCGAAGAGCCAATCCTCGCCGTACGCCTGGACATCGACCCGGCGGAAATCACCGCGCTGATCGCCGACGCCGGCCCCATGGGTGTGCCGACCCGCCCCACCGGGCGCGGCTTGTACGTTGAACGGCTGGACGCCGCGATGCTCGACGCGGTGCTGCGCCTGGCCCGTTTGCTCGACACCCCGAAAGACATCGCCATGCTCGCGCCGTTGATTCGCCGGGAGATTCTTTATCGCCTGCTGCGCAGCCAGCAGGGCCATCGCCTGTATGAAATCGCCATCGCCAATAGCCAGAGCCATCGCATCAGCCAGGCGATCAAATGGCTCAACGGCCACTATGAACAGCCGCTGCGCATCGATGATCTGGCGAAGGAAGTGAACCTGAGCGTGTCGACCCTGCATCACCGCTTCAAGGCGATGACGGCGATGAGTCCGTTGCAGTATCAGAAGCAACTGCGCTTGCAGGAAGCCCGGCGCTTGATGCTCGCCGAAGGGCTGGAAGCGTCGGCGGCGGGGTATCGGGTGGGGTATGAAAGTCCGTCGCAGTTCAGCCGGGAGTACAGCCGGTTGTTCGGGGCGCCACCGTTAAGGGATTTGGCGCGGTTGCGGTTGACGGTTTGAGTTTTGGGTTGGTATCAAGAGCCACCCCTCACCCCAACCCTCTCCCCAGAGGGGAGAGGGGGAAAGGGAGCAGATCTTCATGCTTTTCAAGACCTGAGTTCGACTCGACTTTTCAGGTCGATGTAGCTCCAAGAACAACTCGGTCAGCCCCCTCGCCCCTCTGGGGAGAGGGTTGGGGTGAGGGGTGGATCGAAAGGCAGAAACCCGATATCAGGCGCTCAGGACTCGGCAAGCCTCCGCCGGCAGCGTCACCGAAACCGGATTCCCGATACTCAACCCAAACCCCTGACAAGGCGTGCTCAACGCGGTAAACGACACCCCGGAACACTCCACCGTCGTCTCGATCGTCGCGCCGATGTCCCGCACAAATGTCACCTTGCCCAACAACCGATTCCCCGCCGTGGCCTGCGGATGCGACAGTTGCAGGTCTTCCGGGCGAATCAGCATCTTGATCTTCTCGCCGACCACAATGCTGCTGCAGATCGGCACTTCCAGCGCGTCGCCACCCGGCAATCCAACCTTGCCATTGCCCAACGCGGTGGCCGGGAAGATGTTGCCGGAACCGATAAAGTCCGCGACAAATTCATTGGCCGGGTGCCGGTAGATTTCAATCGGCGTGCCCACTTGCTGCACCTTGTGCTCACCCAACACGACGACGATATCCGCCATGGTCATGGCTTCACGCTGATCGTGGGTCACCATGATCGTGGTGATGTTCAGGCGCTGTTGCAGCTGACGGATTTCCACCTGCATCGATTCGCGCAACTTCGCATCCAGCGCCGAAAGAGGTTCGTCCAGCAGAAGGATTTTCGGCCGCGAGGCGATCGCCCGGGCAATCGCCACGCGCTGGCGCTGACCGCCGGAGAGTTTCGCCACCGGGCGATCAATCATTTCCTTCAGTTGAATCAGCTCCAGCAACTCCACCACCCGCGCCTGCTGATCGGCCTTGCTGACGCCGCGCAGCTTCAGCGGATAGGCGATGTTCTCCCCCACCGTCATGTGCGGGAACAGCGCCAGGGACTGGAACACCATGCCGAAGTTACGCAAGTGCGCCGGGGTGTGGCCGATGTCCTCGCCGTCCAGGCGAATCTCGCCGCCGGACAGGGTTTCCAGGCCGGCGATCATCCGCAGCAGCGTGGTTTTGCCGCAGCCCGACGGGCCGAGGAAACACACCAGTTTGCCCTCGGGCAAATGCAGGTTTACATCCTTTACCGCGCAGGCCGAGCCGTAATGTTTCTCGACGTTTTCCAGAATCAGACCAGACATAAATCACCTCAAGAAATCAGAACGAAACGCCACCTTCACCGACCAACTTTTCGAGCGCCCAAATCAGGACGAAGTCGATCAGCACGATCAGCACGGCAAACGAGAAAACGGTAGGGTCGAGGGATGACACGGTGCGGCTGTACATCCAGATCGGCACGGTCATGACGTCGATGGTGTAGAGGAAATAGGTCACGGTGAATTCGTTGAACGAGACGATGAACGCCAGCAGCATCCCCGCCAGAATCCCCGACTTCATCAGCGGCACCACCACATCGACAATCGCCCGGGTCGGCGAGGCGCCGAGCATTTGCGCGGCCTCTTCGACTTCGCTGCCGATGGAAAGCATCGCCGCCGTGCAGTTTTTCACCACAAACGGCAACGCCAGGATCACATGGGCAATCACCAGCCGCGACGTGGTGATCTGGAACGGCAGGCTGTCGAACACCAGCAACAACGCCAGGCCCAACACCACCATCGGGAACACTAGTGGCAACGACATCAATTGCAGGGCAACGGCTTTACCACGGAACTCACAACGGGTCAGCGCGTAAGCCGCCGGCACTGCGATGATCGTGGCGAAGACCATGGTCAGGCACGCCACCATCAGGCTGGTGGTCATGGCTTTGCCGAGGCTAAGCACATCGCTGGCGTCCGGCGAAACAAAGGTGTGCCAGGCCGCGCGATACCATTGCAGGCTATAGCTGCTAGGCGGGAAGTCGAGGTTCGACGCGCCGCTGAACGACATCACGATCATCGTCAGGATCGGCAACACCGCCAGCAGCAGGATGAAGCCTGAGAGGATGCCGGCGAACTTGCCGGTTTCGCCCGGCAGCAGGCCATAACGTTTCTTGGTCAACGTACTCATTGCGAAGCCTCCAGCATGCGCCGACGACGGCCCGTGATGTATTCGGACAAAGTCATGATCGCCAGCGTCGTGACAATCAGCACCACACCGGCAGCGGACGCGGCGGGCCAGTTCATCAGCGGGGCGATCTGGTCATGCACCATCACCGCCAGCATCGGCACGCGACGGCCACCGAGCAGCAACGGCACCACGAAGCTACTGGCGTTGTAGGCGAACACCAACGTCGCGCCGGTGATGATCCCCGGCAAACTCATCGGCAACACCACTTGGCGAAACACCTGGAAGCGACTGGCACCGAGGGTCGCGGCGGCTTCTTCATAGGTCCGCGCGACGCCGCGCATGGCGCTGGCAATCGGCAACACGGCCAATGGGAACGCGGTTTGCACCAGGCCCATCAATACGCCGTTCTGGTTGTACAGCAGCATGATCGGTCGCTTGATCAGGCCCAGGCCCAACAACGCCTGATTGAGCATCCCGGCCGGGCCGAGAATCACCAGCCAGCCGTAGCTTTGCAGCAGCAGGTTGACCAGCAACGGCAGCAACACCGCCGCGAGGAAAATCCGTCGCACGAAAGGCGAGGTCAGCCGCGACATGGTGTAGGCCACCGGGATCGCCAACAACACCGCGATCACCGCACTGAACAGCGCCAGGCGCAGGGTCAGCATCAGGGATTTGAGGTAGTAGGGTTCCAGTAACTGCGCGTAACTGGCCAGGCTGAACCCGGTCCACTCCGCGCCCTTGGTGCCGACGCTCATGCGCAGCACCAGCAGGCTCGCGGCAATCAGCACGCCGAGAAACAGCATCGACGGCGACAGGAAAAGCCAGGCGCGGGTGGTCGGCGACACACCCCGGCGCGAAGGCGCTGGCGCGGCGGCGACCGGATGAGTCAGATGTGGTTGGTGTTCCATAGCAAGGGTCTCGTCAATGGAAAGCAGCTGGCAAACACAGCCCTTGAATCCACCTCCATCTCCTTGTGGGAGCGGGCTTGCTCGCGAAAGCGGTGGGTCAGTCAATATCCATGGCGACTGACAGATTGCATTCGCGAGCAAGCCCGCTCCCACAGGGGATCTTCAGTGGATGAAGGACCTGCGTTCACCACTCGATCAGGAAGAAAAGATTTCCGTGTAACGACGAATCCATTGGTCATGCACGGTGGCCAGGAAGGCGTTGTCGTGCATGATCGCCTTGTCGGCAATCTGCTCTGGCGTAAGGATGAACGGGCTCTTGCGCGCTTCGGCGGAGATGATTGCCTTGGCGTTGACCGGGCCGTTGTAGATGTCTTCGGCCATCTTGCCCTGCACCAGCGGGTCCAGGGAGTGGTTGATGAAGGCGTAGGCCAGGTCGGTGTCGCCCGGACGATTCTTCGGCATTACCGAGAGCATCAGGTCGGTGTAGAAGCCTTCTTTCATGCCGAAGGTGGCGCCGAGGCCGTAGTTCGGGTCGCGGATCTGTTTCGGGAAAAACGCCGGGGCGTAGAGGCCACCCATGTCCAGGGAACCGGTGCGGAACAGCTCGGCAATCTGGTTCGGGTTTTCGCCCAACGTGACGACGCGATCTTTGAGCTCAGCGAGTTTCTTGAAGCCCGGTTCGATGTTGTGTTCGTCACCACCGGCCAGTTTGGCGGCGATGATGATCAGGTCCATCGCCTCGGTCCAGTTCGGCGGCGGCAGGAAGATGTTCGGTGCCAGTTCGGCATCCCACAGCGCGGCGTAGCTGGTTGGCGCTTCGGTCTGGGTGCGAGTGCTGTAGACCAGGCTGTTGCACCACAACAGGTAACCGATGCCGTGACCGTTGGCGCCGGTGCGGTATTTCTCCGGCACGTCCACCAGATTGGGGATGCGGTTGAGGTCGGGTTTTTCCAGCAGGTCGGCAGCGGCCAAACCTTCGGCGCCGACGCCCGCCAGGGTGATGATGTCGTACTGCGGACGATCACCGCCTGCCTTGAGTTTGGCGACCATTTCCGAGGTGCTGCCGGTGCGGTCAGCGATGACCTTGCAGCCGTACTTGGCTTCGAAAGTCGCCGCGATGTTACGCAGCGCCGCCAGCCCGGTGTCATCGGACCAGGTCAGCAAGCGCAGGGTCTTGCCCTGGAAGCGTGTGTCGCTGGCGTTGGCCTTGACGAAGGGCAAGCTCATGGCCGCCGCTGCCACCGAGGCCACACCCACGGTTTTGATGAATTGACGTCTGTTCAGATCATGCTCGCCCATTACGGACTCCCTTTGTTTTTGTAGGTATAAGGCAGGTCGAAACTGTTGCATCCGCGCGGCCGGATCAGCGTTATCCCTCGTATTTTCGGGGGCTTGGCAGAACCAGCGAGTTCATCCTGAGGTCGTGCAAAACACCTGACTATCGATAAAAACTCATCGAAGCCATGACACCAGTGCATGCCTCGATACGAGGCATGCACTCACCTTTTTCGTGCCTTCAGACGGCGCGAATGACGTGTTTGATTTCCTGGAAAGCCTGCAAGCCCCACGGCCCCAATTCGCGGCCGATGCTGCTCTGTTTGTAGCCACCCCAGGCGGTCTGCGGGAAGATCACTTGCGGCGCGTTGATCCACACAAGGCCCGCCTGCAGGGCGTTGGCGACCCGATCCGCGGCTTCGGCGTCACGGCTGACCACGCTGGCCACCAGGCCGAACTGGCTGTCGTTGGCCAGGGCAATCGCCTCGGCTTCGGAGGCAAAACTGCGCACGCAAATCACTGGCCCGAAAATCTCTTCACACCACAGCGCACTGTCGAGGGGCACTTCGGTGAAGATCGTCGGCTGCAAAAAATATCCGCGCGGCAGATCCGCCGGACGATTGCCGCCGCAAATCAGCTTGGCGCCAATGCTCAAGCCACGATCGATGTGGCCAAGCACGCGCTGGTATTGCGCCTGATTGACCAGCGCACCCATTTCCACGTTCGGGTCGAACGGATCGGCCACGCGAATCGCTTCGGCGCGGGCCTGCAAACGGATCAGGAATTCATCCGCCAGTTCATCGGCGACCAGCACGCGGCTGGTGGCGGAACACATCTGCCCGGCGTTGAAGAAACCACCGCCGCACGCGACTTCAACGGCCAGTTCGATATCAGCGTCCTTGAGCACCAGCAACGAGGATTTGCCGCCGAGCTCCAGGCTCACGCCCTTCACGGTTTCGGCGGCGCGCTGCATCACCTGGACACCTACTGCGTTACTGCCGGTGAAGGAAATCTTGGCGATGCGCGGGTCCGACGACAGCGGCGCACCGACCGCCAGCCCAGTGCCGCAGACCAGGTTGAACACGCCCTTGGGCAGTCCGGCCTCGGCAATGATCGCGGCCAGTTCCAGCTCCGGCAGCGGCGTGACTTCCGACGGCTTGAGCACAACGCAGCACCCGGCAGCCAGGGCCGGGGCGAGTTTCCAGGCGGTGGTGACCATCGGGAAATTCCACGGCACGATCAGGCCCACGACGCCGCAAGGTTCCCGGCGCAGGCGTGCGCTGAAGTCGTCGCTCGGCAGCTCAACGCTGCTGTCCTGCTTGGCATCCAGCCCTTCGGCCAGACCGGCGTAGTATTCGAACGTGGCGATCACGTCGTCGACGTCGATGGCCGCTTCGAACAGTGGCTTGCCGTTGTTGCTCGATTGCAAATGCATCAGTTGCTCGCGACCCGCCGCCACACCAGCGGCGATGCGTCGCAGGATCGCGCCGCGCTCGCTGCCGGAGGTTTTCGACCAGTCCTTGAAGGCAAGGGTCGCGGCGTTGACGGCTTGATCGACAGCTTGTTCATCGCCGCCATTTACGGTGGTCAACAGGGCTTCGGTGGCCGGGTTGATCACGCGCAAGTGTTCGTTGCCGGCGGACCATTGGCCGTCGATGTACAGACCGTCCAGCGTGGTTGGGAAACTCATTTCGACACCGCCTTCATCCACTGGGTCTGATCGATTTCAATCAGGGTCGGGCCCTGGCGATCCGTGGCGGCACGCAAGGCGCTGCGCAGTTGCTCGACGCCGTTGACCGCTTCGGCCGCACAGCCCAAAGCCTTGGCCACACCGATGAAGTCCGGGGTGTAGATGTCCACGCCGACCGGTTCGATGGCGCGGTTGACCATGTATTTCTTGATCTCTTCGTAGCCCTGGTTATTCCACAGCAGGACGATCACCGGCGTGCGCGCTTCCACGGCGCTGGCGAGTTCCGGCAGGGTGAATTGCAGGCCGCCGTCGCCGATCAGGCACACCACCGGAGGACGCGAACCGCCCTCGACGCTGCCACCGAGCCACGCGCCAATCGCTGCCGGCAAGGCGTAACCCAAGGTGCCGTAACCGGTGGACGAGTTGAACCAGCGACGTGGACGCTCGGGGTTGAAGGTCAGGTTGCCGGTGTACACCGGTTGGGTCGAGTCGCCGACAAATACCGCGTTTGGCAATTCGTGCAGCACGGTTTCAAGGAAACGGGTCTGGGCCAAAGTCGGCGCATCCCACGACGCGGCCAGTTCTTCACGCAGACGCGCGGCACGCACCTGGCCCCAATCGTTGCGGCGCTCGGCCAGGGATTTGTGGGACAACGCACTGAGCAAAGCTTGCGCGGCATTGCGCGAGTCGGACACCAGCGCCACGTGCGGCGGGTAGTTGCGCACGGTCTGGTCCGGGTCGATGTCGATGCGCAGCAGTTTGCCGGGGATTTCAAAACCGCCGGCGAAGGTTACGTCGTAATCGGTTTCGGCCAGTTCGGTGCC
Source organism: Pseudomonas sp. NPDC096950 (assembly GCF_044762525.1). Lineage (NCBI taxonomy): Bacteria > Pseudomonadati > Pseudomonadota > Gammaproteobacteria > Pseudomonadales > Pseudomonadaceae > Pseudomonas > Pseudomonas sp. NPDC096950. Next base: position 89,083 of record NZ_JBIWEL010000006.1, read on the forward strand.
GATGGCCAACACCACGTCGGCTTCGGCCACCAGGGCGCGGGTGGCGACCAGGCTTTGGGTCGAACCGATCAACAGTGGGTGATTGGATTCCAGCATGCCTTTGGCATTGATGGTCAGTGCGACCGGTGCGTCGAGCAATTCAGCCAGTTCCGTCAGCTCAGCGGCGGCGTCGATGGCGCCGCCACCGGCCAGGATCAACGGGCGTTTGGCACCGGCCAGCAGTTCGGTCATGCGCGAAACGGCGGTCGGCGCGGCACCGGCACGGTCGATGTGGACCGGGACGCTGGTGAGCAAGTCGTCGGCTTCTTCGACCAGTACGTCCAACGGGATTTCGATGTGCACTGGGCGCGGACGACCGGCCTGGAACAGCGCGAACGCACGGGCCAACACGCCCGGCAATTCCGACGCCGACATCAGGGTGTGGGAGAACGCTGCGACGCCGCCGACCAATGCACTTTGGTTCGGCAGCTCATGCAGCTTGCCGCGACCGCCGCCCAATTGGTTGCGGGTCTGTACGCTGGAGATCACCAGCATCGGGATCGAATCGGCATACGCCTGGCCCATCGCCGTGGTGATGTTGGTCATGCCCGGGCCGGTGATGATGAAACACACACCGGGTTTGCCGCTGGTGCGCGCATAGCCGTCGGCCATGAAGCCGGCGCCCTGTTCGTGACGCGGCGTAACGTGGTTGATGCTAGAACGGGCCAGCCCGCGGTACAGCTCAACGGTATGCACCCCCGGAATGCCGAACACCTGCTCGACCCCGTAGTCTTCGAGTAACTTGACCAATACTTCGCCGCACGTCGCCATGTCTTTGCCCTTCTTGTTCGTTTGAGACGCCGGGCCTGCGCAGTGTTTATGATGCGAAGGCAAGCCCAGGGATGGCCTCATTGGAACGGGCGACACGTAGCCGCAACAATGGATAAAAAGTCATACTAGCCATGTCCTCACGTCATACCTTGGATCCTCATGAAACGACTGCCTCCCCTGCCCGCCCTGCACACTTTTCTGATCACGGCACAGTGCTGCAACTTCACCCGGGCCGCCGAGCAGTTGCACATTACCCAGGGCGCGGTGAGCCGACAGATCGCCGGACTGGAAGATCACCTCGGTTATGAGTTGTTTATCCGCCAGGCCCGAGGCCTCGATTTAACCGCCGAAGGTCGGGAATGGCTGCCACGGGTGCAGCAGATTTTCGGTCTGATCGGCGAGGCGGTGGAACAGATCGGCGCCAAGCGCGAAACCCTGCAACTCAAGGCCCCGACCTGCGTCATGCGCTGGTTGTTGCCGCGCCTGATGCAATGGCAAAAGGAACGCCCGGATGTGCCGGTGGAGCTGACCACCACCGTGCGCCATGGCGTGGATTTCCATCGCGAACAGTTCGATGCGGCGGTGATCTACGGCGTACCACCAGAGACTTCACTGGCGTCCCATCGATTGTTCGATGAGCAACTGACGCCGGTATGTTCCAAACCCTATCTAGAAGGACCGGTGCCGTTGCAGGCGCCGGAAGATCTGGAACAGCACATGCTGCTGCACCCAACCCGCGACGAACGGGACTGGAAAGCCTGGCTGGCCAGCGCCGATGTGCACTTGAACAATGTCAGCAAGGGTCAGCACTTCGAGACGCTGGATCTGGCGATGTCGATGGCGTCCCAAGGGACGGGTGTGGCGATTGGGGATTGGTCGTTGATCGGCGACGATTTGAGCGCCGGGCGGCTGGTCATGCCGTTTGAATTGAAGGTGAAAACCGGGTTGGGGTATTACCTGGTATTGCCGCAGAAACCGGCACCTTCGCCGAAGTTGCAGGAATTGTTGGGGTGGTTGGTGGAGCAGGCTCAAGCCCGCTAAAAACTTCGCGAGCAGGCTCGCTCCCACATTGGAATGCATTTCCCTGTGGGAGCGAGCCTGCTCGCGAATGATTTCAGCCGCGCTATCAATACCCCACAGCAAACCGCTGCCGCGAATGCTTCGGCGCTTCCACTTCATCCAGCAGCGCAATTGCATAATCGGCGAACGTGATCCAGCTGCGCCCTTGCGCACTCACCAGCAAATCATCCTTGCCGATCCGGAATTTGCCGGTGCGTTCACCCTCGACAAACTCCGCCGATGGCGACACAAACGTCCAGTCCAATTCCTTCTCCTGACGCAGATTCTCCAGGAACACAGCACCGGCACCGGCCTCAGCCTTGTACTCCTCCGGGAAGCCTTCGCTGTCGATCACGCGACCGCCATTGGGCAGCAACAACGAACCGGCACCACCCACCACCAACAGACGTTTGACCCCAGCCTTCTTCACCGGCCCGATCACAGCGCTGGCCGGCAGGGTCGAGAAGTGTGCAGCGCTGATCACCACATCATGATCAGCGACCGCAGCTTGCAGCGCTTCGGCATCCAGAGCATCGACATTCTTGCTGACCACACCGGCGCGCTGGCCGATTTTCGAGGTGTCGCGGGCGATGGCGGTAACGCTGTGACCGCGACGCAGGGCTTCTTCCAACAATTGGCTACCGGCACGACCGGTGGCACCGATGATTGCGATTTTGCTCATGACGTTCTCCAGTTGGGATGGGTGTAGCTGTAGTCATTGATCTTTCCCACGCTCTGCGTGGGAATGCAGCCCGGGACGCTCCGCGTCCCATCAACAGCCGAACGCAGAGCGTCCGTTGAGGCATTCCCACGCGGAGCTTGGGAACGATCAAAACGAGATCAAGCGCGTTACGTGAAGCTGCGGGTTACCACTTCATCTCACCCTTAGCGACCTTGGCACTCAGCTCCAGCGAGCTTTCTTCGCCCAGGGTCGGGTAGCGTTTTTTCATCGCTGCGATCAGTTCAGCAGAGTTTTTCGCCTTGGCGGTTTCTTCGTCGAAGGCCTTGATGTACTCAGCAGTGAACTGCACAGCGGCCACGGACCGAGCGCTCTCACCCAGGTAGTGACCCGGCACGATGGTTTTCGGTTTCAGGGTTTCGATCGAATGCAGCGTCGTCAGCCAATCGGTGTGGGACTGCGGGGTTTGGGTATCGGCCATCCACACATGGATGTTTTCCGCGACAACCACGCCACCGACCACAGCCTTGATCGACGGGATCCACACAAAGCTGCGATCCGGCTGCTTGCCCTCCAGGCCGATCACCTGCAATTTCTGCCCTTCGAGCAGCAGGCTGTCGCCCTTGAGCACGCCCGGCACGATGGTTTTGGCCGGCACGTCAGCGCCCATTTTCGGCCCCCAGAACGCCAGTTTGCCGTCGACGGTTTGCTTGATGTGATCCACGGTCGGTTGCGAGGCCAGCACTTTGGCGTTCGGGAATGCAGCGGTCAGGGTGTCGAGGCCGAAGTAGTAATCCGGGTCACCGTGGCTGATGTAGATGGTGGTCAGTTGCTTGCCGCTGGCGCGGATCTTCTGCACCACTTGCTCGGCCTGGGATTTGCCGAATTGCGCGTCCACCAGGATCGCGTCTTTCTCGCCGCTGACCAGCACCGAGGTCACCGGGAAGATCGCCTTGTCGCCCGGATTGTAGACATCCAGGGTCAAGGTCGAAGCCGCTGCGGCGTGGGCCGCGAAGCCGAGGGTGGCGGTTGCCAGGAGAATGCGCTTGAGTGTGGTGAAACCGATCATCTGTTGCTCCGTTGTCCAAATGCCGTGCTTGGCGATGGGCACAGAGCTTAGTTGCCAAACTCAGTACAAAAAATGCGATGCTGGAACATAGTTTGTTTCTAAAAGTGGGCAAATCATGGATCGGCTTCAAGCAATGCAAGTGTTTGTCGCGGTGGTGGACCTCGGCAGCCAGTCGGCGGCGGCCGATCACCTGGACCTGTCACGGCCGGTAGTGTCGCGCTATCTGGCGGAACTGGAAGATTGGGTCGGCGCCCGGCTGATGCATCGCACCACGCGCAAGCTGAGCCTGACGGCGGCGGGCAGCGAAATCCTGCCGCGCTGTCGGCAGATGCTCGATCTGTCCACGGACATGCAAGCCGCCATCAGCGAACCGGACGAAGCGCCCCGTGGCCTCCTGCGGATCAGCGTCAGCACTTCGTTCGGCCAGGCCCAACTGGCGGACGCCATGGCCGATTACGTCAAGCGTTACCCCGGCGTCAGCATCGACATGCAGATGATCGATCGCACGGTGAACCTGGTGGACGAACGCATCGACCTGGCGATCCGCACCAGCAACGACCTGGACCCGAACCTGATCGCCCGCCGACTGACGGTGTGCCGCTCGATCATTTGCGCCTCTCCGGCTTATCTGGAAGAACACCCGACGCCGGAGCGGGTCGAGGATTTGAGCCAGCACAATTGCCTGACCCACTCCTACTTTGGCAAAAGCCTGTGGCATTTCGAACAGGACGGCGAGCAGGTGTCGGTGCCGGTGCAGGGCAACATCAGCGCCAACGAGGCCAGCACCCTGCTGCGCGCCACCATGGCCGGCGCCGGGGTGGCGATGCTGCCCAGCTATCAGGCCGGCGTGTACATCCACAGCGGCGAACTCATCCGCCTGCTGCCCCACGCCGAACCCCGGCAGATGAACATGTACGCGGTCTACGCCTCCCGCAAGCACATGCCGGCGACAATGCGCAGCATGCTCGACTTCCTGGTGCTCAGATTCCCTGAAGAACCAGCCTGGGATGCGGGCCTGTAAATACCATCCCCCTAAACACACAGATCCCCTGTGGGAGCGGGCTTGCTCGCGAAGGCGTTGTGTCAGTCGATATCAATGTTGCCTGACACACCGTTTTCGCGAGCAAGCCCGCTCCCACAGGGGGTTATCAGTGTTTTGAATATTGGGTGACATGCGAAAGCCACATCAGTGGCAACTCATGAGCGCTGACCTATGCTGAATGTAAGTACCCAAGGGTATTCGTTCAGAGGTCAACGCCATGAACATCAAAACAAGAAGATACCTCGCCATTTTCGTCACCTGCGCGGCGACGCTGGCGCTGTATGGCACCGCGGCGTGGCGGGTCGAGCAGTTGCGGCAACTGCCCCGTGAATACGCGAGCTGCAACTACGAGCGCTGCATTCCCCACAACGCGACCCTCAACGCCCTGCGCTAACGCCGCGTGTCAGGCCTCGCTGTCCTGATCGGCCTTCAAACGGTCGCGAAACGCCTTGGGCGAGATCCCCACCCTTCGTCGGAAAAGCCGCGTGAAGTTGGTCGGATCGGAAAACCCCAACACGTCGGACATTTCATAAATCGTCATGCTGGTATAGGTGAGCAGGCGCTTGGCTTCCAGCAATTGCCGCTCGTGCATGATTTGCAACGCCGGTTGCCCCGCCAATTCACGGCACGTGCCGTTGAGGTGGGACACGGAAATCCCCAGCCGATGGGCCAGGTCCTCGACCTTGACGTGCTGGCGGTAAGTCTCTTCCACCAGTTGAATAAAGCCGTTGAGGTATTCCCGGGCACGCTGCGGGCGCTGACTGGCGCTGCGGCGCTGGATCACCTGGCGGCTGACCCAGACCATGATCACGCTGACCAGGGAATGCATGAGCATTTCCCGGGCCGGTTGATGGCCGGTGTATTCGCTTTGCAACGCGGTAAACAGGCTGTTGAGGTACTCGCTGTCCTTGCCCGCCGGATAGCTTTCGGCCTGGGCCAGGGCATTCACCGAATTCCCCAGTTGTGACTGCAAATGCGCCACCAGCGGCGCGGCCAAGGTCACGACAAACCCTTCGACGTCCTCGGAAAAGCGATAACCGTGTATCGACAGCGGCGGCAGGATCAGCATCGCCGGCTCGGTCAGTTGTGTGCGTTTACCTTCGATTTCAAGCTCTGCCTGACCTTTGAAGACGAAGAGTAATTGGCACAGATCAGCGTGGCGGTGGGGTTTGATTTCCCATTGATGTTCGCGGCTGCGTTTGGAAATGGTTTCACAGTGCAGCAAGTCGGGGGTCGGCCAGTCCAGGCTTTCACCGTAGAGCTTGAACACCGGAATCGAAGGTAGGTCAGGCTTGTTCATCACTTCAATCCAGGCCTCGTGGTAGACGGGGCGATAATCGCACCGATTGGCAGAATGTACAGGTATCGGCTCAGTTTTCACCTTCAATTGACAGACTCGCGAGGGAAAAATGCAAGCACTCGATCCATAAAAATTATTCACCGGCTCTGGTCGTGTGAAGCTTGCGAGTCATAAAAACAATGAAAACGCTGAAAACCCAAATCGCCATCATCGGCGCAGGTCCATCCGGTTTATTGCTTGGTCAATTGCTGCACAACGCCGGCATCGACACTGTCATTCTCGAACGCCAGACACCCGATTATGTACTCGGCCGAATCCGCGCCGGCGTGCTTGAACAAGGCATGGTAGAGCTGCTGCGCCAGGCTGGCGTGGGCCAGCGCATGGACGCCGAAGGGTTGGTGCATGGCGGCTTCGACCTGGCCCTCGATGGCCGCCAGGTGCACATCGATCTGCAGGCCCTGACCGGCGGCAAAACCGTGATGATCTACGGCCAGACCGAAGTCACCCGCGACCTGATGGCCGCCCGTCGGGACGCTGGCGCGCAGACAATTTATCAAGCGAGCAACGTCGTCCCCCACGGCATGAAAACCGAAGAAACCTTTGTCACCTTCGACAAGGACGGCGAGACGTATCGCCTCGATTGCGACTACATCGCCGGCTGCGACGGTTTCCACGGCGTGGCGCGGCAGTCGATTCCCGCCGAGAGCCTGAAGGTGTTCGAACGGGTTTATCCATTCGGTTGGCTGGGCATTCTGGCTGACACTCCACCGGTCCACGAAGAACTGGTCTACGCCCGCCACGAACGGGGTTTTGCCCTGTGCAGCATGCGTTCGGCGACCCGCACCCGCTATTACCTGCAAGTACCGGCCGAGGCGCAGGTCGAGGATTGGTCGGATCAGCGTTTCTGGGATGAGCTTAAGTCCCGCCTGCCCCAGGCCTTGGCGGACAAACTGGTCACCGGGCCGTCCATCGAAAAAAGCATCGCGCCGCTGCGCAGTTTCGTGGTCGAGCCGATGCAATACGGGCGAATGTTCCTGGTCGGAGACGCGGCGCACATCGTCCCGCCCACCGGCGCCAAAGGCTTGAACCTGGCCGCCAGCGACGTCAGCACGTTGTTCAATATTCTGCTGAAGGTCTACCGCGAAGGACGCGTGGACTTGCTGGAGAAATACTCGGAAATCTGCCTGCGCCGGGTCTGGAAAGCCGAGCGGTTTTCCTGGTGGATGACCTCGATGCTGCACCGCTTCGACGAGCACGATGCGTTCAGCCAGCGCATCAGCGCCTCGGAGCTGGACTACTTCGTCAACTCCGAAGCCGGCCGGAAAACCATTGCAGAAAATTACGTCGGACTTCCATACGAGGCTATCGAATAGCCTGCTACCGACTTACACTGGCGAGCATCCCCGCTCGCCTTGCCACCTGCGGGTCCATCACCGCCCGCAGGTTTTACCGTGACCAATCTGAACCAGCCTGAAACGCCCAAACCGGCCATCCGCAGTGTGTTGATCGCCCTGATGCTGGCGATCTTTCTCGGCGCGCTGGACCAGACCATCGTCGCCGTGTCGATGCCGGCCATTTCCGCGCAGTTCAAGGACGTCAGCCTGCTGGCCTGGGTGATTTCCGGCTACATGGTGGCGATGACCGTGGCGGTGCCGATCTACGGCAAACTCGGCGACCTGTACGGTCGGCGCAAGTTGATGCTGTTCGGCATGGGGCTGTTCACCATTGCTTCGTTCTTTTGCGGCATGGCCCAGAGCATGGAACAACTGGTGCTGGCACGGATCATCCAGGGCATCGGCGCCGGCGGGATGATTTCGGTCAGCCAGGCGATCATCGGCGACATCGTCCCGCCCCGGGAGCGTGGTCGTTATCAGGGCTACTTCAGCAGCATGTACGCGGTGGCCAGCGTGGCCGGGCCGGTGCTCGGCGGTTACATGACCGAATACTTGTCGTGGCGCTGGGTGTTCTTGATCAACCTGCCGCTGGGCCTGGGCGCGTGGCTGGTGGCCAATCGCACGTTGGTCGGGCTGCCAGTGCCGCAGCGCAAACCGATCATCGATTACCTCGGCACGGTGCTGATGATCATTGGCTTGACCGCGCTGTTGCTCGGCATCACTCAGGTGGGTCAGGGCCATTCGTGGCGCAGCGCCGAAGTGCTCGGGTTGCTCGCTTGCGCGGTGTTGGTATTGGCGGTGTTCGTCTGGCATGAGCGGCGGGCGCGGGAACCGTTGCTGCCAATGCATCTGTTCGCCAACCGCAACGCGATCTTTTGCTGGTGCACGATTTTCTTCACCAGTTTCCAGGCGATTTCCCTGATCGTACTGATGCCGCTGCGCTTCCAGAGCGTCACCGGCGCCGGGGCCGACAGCGCTGCGTTGCACCTGTTGCCACTGGCGATTGGTTTGCCGATTGGCGCCTATTTCGCCGGGCGCCGCACCTCGGTGACCGGGCGCTACAAGCCGATGATCCTGACCGGTGCGCTGCTGATGCCAATCTCGATTCTCGGCATGGCCTTCAGTGCGCCCCAGGACTTGCTGATGAGCAGTTTGTTTATGTTGCTCAGCGGGATCGCCAGCGGCATGCAGTTCCCGACTTCGTTGGTAGGTACGCAGAATTCGGTGGAACAACGGGACATCGGCGTCGCCACCAGCACCACCAACCTGTTCCGCTCCCTGGGCGGTGCGGTGGGTGTGGCGTTGATGTCGGCGCTGTTGCTCGCGTTGCTGCAGGATTCGAGTTTCGCCCACCTGAGCGGCTCCGCGCTGATTGGCGAGGGGCACTCGGGAAATGTGTTGCTGGACGGTTTGAACGCCGCGCCGGGGGATGCGCAGAATGCCTTGCGTGCGGAGTTGCTGCTGACGTTCCGGCATCTGCTGATGGTCAGCGCGGCGGTGTCGTTGCTGGGGTTGGCGGCGGCGATCGCGATGCCGAACAAGGTGTTGCGCGGGCGCGAAGATAAGGTTCGGTAGCCCCCCGCCGATCGTTCCCACGCTCTGCGTGGGAATGCCTCAATGGACGCTCCGCGTCCGCTTTGGGACGCGGAGCGTCCCGGGCTGCATTCCCACGCAGAGCGTGGGAACGATCATCTATCAAGGGCTGTAATAACCGACCGCAACCAGAAAATGCCCCACCTTCTTCAGGTACGCATGCTTGTCCTCAACCTTCCCGGTCACCGGGTTCTTCCAGCGATAGGCGTACTCCCCCTGATCCTGCTTCGCGATCAACGCCAAAATCGGTTCGCCCACCGGTTTGCCTTCCGGGTCGTTGACCTTGCTGAAGTCGGTATTGATCAGCCGCAGGTTGGTGCCATGGGCGACGTAGCGCTGGTTATCCAGATCCACCACGAAGACGTATAGATCGTCCTGCAAGTAGCCGCCCTTCAGCGAGTTGATCGCCGTCAGCGTGCCCTTCTCGTCCTTGCCCAAGTCGATGGCGGCTTTGTTCAGCAAGGCCATCGCCTGCTCCGCCGACGCTCGGGGCACGTAGTAACCGACCGCCAGGATCCGCTGACCGATGCGCTGATAGAACACATGCTTGCGCTCGACCTTGCCATCGGCCCAGTTCTGCCAGCGGTATTCGGCCTGTTGGATGCCGTTGCCTTCCGGCACTTTCAAGGCGTCCTTGAAGGCTTTTTGCATATCCGGCGGCAGCATCTCGGACACATCACGCCCGATCAACGCCGAGGACGGCCCACCGCTGGCGAGCATCACGCCTTTGGTGTCGACCACAAAGACGTAACGGTCTTTGTCGACAAACTCGCCCTGACGGCTGAACGCCGCGAAGGCCTTGTCGCCGTTGTCGTGGTAGTACGCCAGGGCTTTTTCCAGCAAGGCCCGGGCGGCCTGACTGTCATCCTTCGGCGCGGTGGCCGCCTGAACCTGGCCCAGGCTCAGCCACAGCATCCCCACCAGCCAGGCCATCTTGTGCACAAACCCCATAGCGCATCCCTCGTTCTTGTTGATGTTTCAAGAGCGTAGACGGGTTGGGGATATGCATGGATATTCAGGAAGGTGTGGTTTGCGGGTAGTGCATCGGGCTTTTGTGGCGAGGGGGCTTGCCCCCGTTCGGCTGCGAAGCAGTCGTAAACCCTGAGAATGCGGTGTGCCTGACACACCGCTGGGGAGCGCTTCGCACTCCAACGGGGGTAAACCCCCTCGCCACAGGTAACTCCCCTAACCGCGGCTACTGGCTTGCCGGGCTAGCGTGCCCGGGCGTTGATCTGTTGTTGCAGGTTCTGGATCTGCGCTTGCAGGGTGTTGAGGTTGCGCGTGGTCTGGGCGCGGAAGGCGTCGAACTCGGCGGTGTTGGCCGCGCTTGGGGCGACGGCGGCCGGGCGGTTGTCCTGCTCGCTCTTGAGCACGACGATTTCCTGTTCCAGACGATCAATTGCGGCTGTCGGGTTGCCCTGTTTCTTCAGCGCCGCGATATCGGCATTGAGGTTTTTCAGCTCAGCGTCGACTTTGCTGGTGTCGGCCGGCGCGCTTTTCAGGGCAGTCAATTCATCGCTGAGGGTTTTGACCTGAGTCTGCAACTGCGTGTTGGCCGCGGTTTGCGCGGTGGTCTGCGCGGTCATTTGCGCCAGGCGTTTGTCCAGCTCGCTGGTCTGGCCAACCACGCCTTGCTGGGCCTGGCTCTGATCCTGGAGTTTGCTTTCCAGTTGCTTGATCTGCAGTTTCAACGCCTCGCTGTCGCTGCTGACGTTGGACTGGCTGGCGACGACCTTGCCGGAAATGTCCTGCAAGCGCCCCGCCGCTTCCTCGCTGATCCGCGCGAAACTTTCCTGGGTCGCCACCAGTTGCTGCTCCATCAGCGAGATCTGCTGGAAGCTCCACCACGCCAGGCCCGCGAAGGCGAAGAACAAGGCGCCAACCAATGCCCACAACGGGCCGGTGCTGGCGCTTTTGACTTTTACCGCCGGCACTGGCCGCGAATGCACGGTGGTGCGCACGGTCGGCGGGAAATCATCGTCATCGAGGGGGTCGGCACGCAGGCTCGGTACATCGTCGAAGTCGTCGTTGGCATCGTTACGCATGGACATTGAGGCAACCTTTGTGAAACGCGGTGATGGCTTGATGCGGCGAAGTATAACCCCCACTGCCGCACTGGTTGACCCTCAACCCTGCACTCGGTTCAGTGTCGGGACAGGTCCTACGCCACTTAGCGAATATCCTGAGCCTTCCACCAGCCGCAGAATTCATCGAGGGCGGTCCACAGGCTGACTTTCGGATCGTAGTCCAGATAATGCCGGGCGCGACTGATGTCCAACGTGAAATTTTTGTTCATCACTTGCATGCCCAAGCGCGACAAGGTCGGCTCGGGACGCCCCGGCCAAAGTTTGCACACCCCTTCATTGAGCGCCGCGACGCTGTAGGCCAGGCCGTAGGAACGGTAGCGAGTGACCTGTGGCACGTCCATTTTTCGCATCACGTAATTCACCACATCCCACAACGGCACCGGCGCGCCGTTACTAATGTTGTAGGCCTTGCCCAGCGCCGAACCGCTGGCCAGCAAGCTGCTGAGCAACGCTTCGTTGAGGTTCTGCATGCTGGTGAAATCGACCTTGTTCAAACCGTTGCCGACAATCGCCAGACGCCCCTTGCGCTGCATCTTCAGCAGGCGCGGGAAGATGCTCATGTCGCCAGCGCCGGTGACGAAACGCGGGCGCAGGGCGATGGTTTCGAGGCCGAACTCCTGGGCGCCGAAAACCTTTTGCTCGGCGAGGAATTTGGTCGCCGCGTAGTGATGTTTGAAGCGCTTGGGCACCTGTTCTTCGGTCAGGCCCAGATGATCGCGGCCATCGAAGTAAATCGACGGCGACGACAAATGCACCAAACGCCGGACCCGCTGCTTCAGGCAGGCCTCGACCACGTTTTCGGTGACCTGGACGTTGCCCAGGTGAAAGTCCTGATAGCGCCCCCACAACCCGACCGCACCGGCGCAATGCACCACCGCGTCGACGTCCGCGCACAGGTCGCGCACCAGTTCCGGGTCGCTCAAGTCACCCTGGATAAATTCGGCGCCTCGACGCACCAGGTGCTCGACACCCTCGGCCCGGCGACCGTTGACCCGCACGTCCAGGCCCTGCTCCAGGGCGAAACGCGCAAAGCGCCCGCCAATGAAGCCGCTTGCGCCGGTGACCAGAATTTTCATGTAAAGCTCCGATGTCTTTCGTTTTGCGTAATGCGTGAGTCTTGACGCTGCCCGTCAGTCCAACGGCACCAGCCATTGCTTCGACGAACGTACCAATTGGTCAGTGAGCAACCCCAACAACTGACCGCCATTGCGCCAATGATGCCAGTACAGCGGCACATCGATTGGCTTATCTGGCAAAAGCTCCACTAAAACACCCCGTTGCAGTTGTTCGCGCACCTGTAATTCCGGCACCAGTCCCCAGCCGAGCCCGGCTTCCGTGAGGCGGATAAAGCCTTCGGACGATGGGCATAAATGGTGCTCGAAACCGCCGTCCACGCCCAGGGACGCGAGGTAGCGATGCTGTAGGAAATCGTCCGGGCCAAACACCAGCGCGGGTGTGCGCGGCAATAATTCGGCGCGAACCCCGTTCGGAAAATGCCGGGCAATGAATGACGGACTGGCCAGCGCCCGGTAACGCATGGCGCCCAATAACACACTGCGAGCCCCGGCCACCGGGCGCTCGCTGGCACAGACACACGCCGCCACTTCCCCGGCGCGCATGCGTTTGAGGCCTACGGTCTGGTCTTCGACGACCAGATCCATCAGCAAATGTTGCTCGGCGCAAAAGTCCCCCACCGCCTCGGCCCACCACGTGGCGAGGCTGTCGGCGTTGAGGGCTATGCGCAGGCGTTCCGGCAGGCCTTCTTCATCCAGCGCCGGCACCAGAGTCAGCAAATCCCGCTCAAGCAAGCGCACCTGCTGCACATGGTTGAGCAATCGCCGACCGATTTCAGTTGGCGATGGCGGCGTCACCCGCACCAGCACCGGCTGGCCAATCCGCGCCTCCAGCAATTTGATGCGCTGGGAGATCGCCGATTGCGACAACCCCAACACCTGGGCGGCGCGTTCGAATCCGGCCTGCTCGACCACGGCGGCCAAGGCAGAAAGCAATTTATAGTCGAACATCAGTTTTCCTAATGAGCGATCAGCACTATTGGTTTTTCTTATACAGCTTCAGGCCGGAGAATGGCCAGCAAGAACTCTTGAACAAGGAAAACCGACATGGCTGGCGAAACTTCATTGGCAACTTTGCTGCGCAGCATGAGCCCGCATCTCAACGCCGGAGAATTCGTGTTCTGCACCCTGCCCGACGGCAAGTTGCCTACAGACCTTGAAATCATCGGCAGCTTTCGCGAGCAGGAAGGCCTGACGGTCATTCTGGAAAAATCCCACGCCGAGCAGGCCGGTTTCAGTTTCGACTACGTCGCCGCGTGGATCACCTTGAACGTGCATTCGGCCCTCGAAGCCGTCGGCCTGACCGCCGCGTTCGCCACGGCGCTGGGCAAGGCCGGGATCAGTTGCAACGTGATCGCCGGCTATTACCACGACCATTTGTTCGTCGGTCAGGCCGATGCCGAGCGCGCCATGCACGTGCTGCGGGACCTGGCAGCCAACGCGGAGTAGGCAATCATGTGGCAAAGCTATGTAAACGGCCTGTTGGTCGCGGCTGGGCTGATCATGGCGATCGGCACCCAGAACGCGTTTGTGCTGGCGCAAAGTCTGCGCCGAGAGCATCACTTGCCGGTCGCCGCACTCTGCGTCACCTGCGATGCGCTGTTGGTGGCCGCGGGTGTATTCGGCCTGGCGACGGTGCTGGCGCAAAATCCGACATTGCTGGCGGTGGCCCGTTGGGGTGGCGCGGTATTCCTGATTTGGTACGGCAGCCAGGCGTTGCGTCGTGCCTGCTCGAAACAGAGCCTGCAACAGGGCGAAAACCAGACCGTGCGTTCGCTGCGGGCGGTACTGCTCAGCGCCTTGGCGGTAACCTTGCTGAACCCGCATGTTTATCTGGATACGGTGCTGCTGATCGGTTCCCTCGGCGCACAACAGACCGAGCCGGGCGCCTATGTCGTCGGCGCGGCGAGTGCTTCTTTGTTGTGGTTTTTCACCCTGGCGCTGGGCGCGGCATGGTTGGCCCCGTGGCTCGCACGGCCAAGTACCTGGCGGATTCTCGACCTGTTGGTGGCCGTGATGATGTTCACCGTAGCAGCCCAACTAATCACCAGCGCGTGATTTATTCCAAAAGGCTCTGGAACCTCTATTCCACACAGTTGTTGCGTGGTTATGCCGCACCCCCGGTGCTATGATCCGGTTCGATGCGCCGCAAAGAGTACAAACTCCCCGGCGCTTGTCTGGCCGCCCGTGATCGGCCTTGCGCTCACCGCAACTGACCTGATTAGGAGAATCATCATGGCTTTCGAATTGCCGCCGCTGCCCTACGCACACGATGCCCTGCAGCCGCACATTTCCAATGAAACTCTGGTTTTCCACCTCGTCATGCTGGACTTGAGCTACGTGGTGTTGGTGTTGTTGGTGGTGTGTG
>NZ_JBIWEL010000006.1:103566-268718 GCF_044762525.1 Pseudomonas sp. NPDC096950
GGTATCTTCAACAACGCCGCTCAGGTCTGGAACCACACCTTCTACTGGAACTGCCTGGCGCCAAACGCCGGCGGTCAACCTACCGGCGCGCTGGCTGAAGCCATCAACGCTTCGTTCGGTTCGTTCGACAAGTTCAAAGAAGAATTCAGCAAAACCTCGATCGGCACCTTCGGTTCCGGCTGGGGCTGGCTGGTGAAAAAGGCTGACGGTTCCCTGGCCCTGGCCAGCACCATCGGCGCCGGCAACCCGCTGACCAACGGCGACACCCCGCTGCTGACCTGCGACGTCTGGGAACACGCTTACTACATCGACTACCGCAACGTTCGTCCGAAGTATGTCGAAGCGTTCTGGAACCTGGTCAACTGGAAATTCGTGGCTGAGCAGTTCGAAGGCAAAACCTTCACCGCTTAAGATCGATGCCCAAGAAAAAACCCCGGCTTTTATGCCGGGGTTTTTTTATGGGCGCTGGGCAACACCACTGCCCCGTAGGAGCGAGGCTTGCCCGCGAAGCTTTTAGCGTTAGTGATGACGCCTTCGCGAGCAAGCCCGCTCCCACATTGGATCTGTGCCATACACAAAGTCCATTTGCACCCTCAATCCCTGTGGGAGCGGGCTTGCTCGCGAAGAACGATAACGCGGTCTACCTGACGGAATGCCTAACCCTGCGGATCGACAATATCCAACGCCCGGTTAACCGCCAGTTGCGCCAGCATGACCACCTGCGCAATCGCCATTGCCGTACTGCGCTGGGAGCCGCTCAGGTAGGTGGCAAAATCACTGGCCAGGACATTCGCCGAGGCTAACGATTCACAGGCGTGGGCCAGGAGGGATTCGATGTTCTTGTCCAGGGAGACATTGAACATGGTGTCGGGTTTGTAGGGTGGGTCTGGGATTAATTTATCCATAAAAATTCCTCACGCGTTGAGGGCCACCACTTACCGTTCTCACGCGGTAGAGAGGTGGCAGCTATGTGCGGGGTGAGAAACCGGTTATGGACACCCGGGCCAGACCGAAGTCTGCCCGCACACAGCCGCCATAACGCATTTACGACAGGATAAGCTGGCGGCAATTATGCGTGTACGGGTGCTGTATGACCATAAGTTGCCGGGTTCTCACACCCGATCACTGAGTTTTCAGCGACACCCAAAAGGTTATTGAACCCGCTTCCTACGGGCAACCTGAAAACCTCGTGGGAAAGGTCTGGTTTTTTCATCGCTGTTTAAACAGACCTATTCGTTATCTGTGCGGACGCCTTCGCGAGCAAGCCCGCTCCCACATTTTGGAATGCATTCCCCCTGTGGGAGCGGGCTTGCTCGCGAAGACGGCAGCCCAGGCAACAATGATTTTGACCGAACCGCTCAAATCGCATTTTCCTACGATGAAACAAGCCAACACCCCCTTGCCCCAACGCCACAGCGGACTAACATCAACCCAAAGGAAAAATAGTCCCGATCCCCCTCAAGTTGAAGGCCAAAACTACCGACACAGTACAAATAGGACAAATACTCGAAACCCCAGCATATTGGCCAAGCTACAGGCAAAATCCCCTGAGCTGAATTGTCCCTTTGACTGCCATCACGGGATTGCCAATACTCATGGCAACTTGATGCTACCCGCACGGAACAAGGAATAACCCTTTGAAGCTGGAACTCAAGAACAGCTTGTCGGTGAAGTTGCTCCGGGTCGTGCTCCTGTCGGCATTGATCGTCGGCGTGGTCTTGAGCTGCGCGCAGATCGTTTTCGATGCCTATAAAACACGCCAGGCCGTGGCCGGTGATGCCCAGCGCATCCTCGACATGTTCCGCGACCCCTCGACCCAGGCCGTCTACAGCCTGGACCGGGAGATGGGTATGCAGGTAATCGAAGGCCTGTTCCAGGACGATGCCGTGCGCCAGGCCTCCATTGGTCATCCCAATGAAGCCATGCTCGCGCAGAAATCCCGCGAGTTGCAGCATTCCAACAGCCGCTGGCTGACCGACCTGATCCTCGGCCAGGAACGCACCTTCACCACCCAACTGGTGGGTCGCGGGCCCTACAGCGAGTATTACGGCGACCTGAGCATCACCCTCGACACCGCCACTTATGGCCAGGGGTTCATTGTCAGCTCGGTGATCATCTTCATTTCCGGGGTGTTGCGCGCCCTCGCCATGGGCCTGGTGCTGTACCTGGTTTACCACTGGCTGCTGACCAAGCCGCTGTCGCGGATCATCGAGCACCTGACCGAAATCAACCCCGACCGCCCCAGCGAACACAAGATTCCGCAGCTCAAGGGCCACGAAAAGAACGAACTGGGGATCTGGATCAACACCGCCAACCAGTTGCTCGAGTCCATCGAGCGCAACACGCATCTGCGCCACGAAGCGGAAAACAGCCTGCTGCGCATGGCCCAGTACGATTTCCTCACCGGCCTGCCGAACCGCCAGCAATTGCAGCAACAACTGGACAAGATCCTGGTGGACGCCGGCAAGTTGCAGCGTCGGGTCGCGGTGCTGGTCGTCGGCCTCGACGACTTCAAGGGCATCAACGAACAATTCAGCTACCAGACCGGCGACCAATTGTTGCTGGCCCTGGCCGATCGCCTGCGCGCCCACAGTGGTCGCCTCGGCGCCCTCGCCCGCCTCGGTGGCGATCAGTTCGCGCTGGTCCAGGCCGACATCGAACAACCTTACGAAGCGGCTGAACTGGCGCAAAGCATTCTCGATGACCTGGAAGCGGCGTTTGCCCTCGATCATCAGGAAATCCGCCTGCGCGCCACCATCGGCATCACCCTGTTCCCCGAGGACGGTGACAGTACCGAGAAGCTGCTGCAAAAAGCCGAGCAGACCATGACCCTGGCCAAGACTCGCTCGCGCAACCGCTATCAGTTCTATATCGCCAGCGTCGACAGCGAGATGCGCCGTCGCCGCGAACTGGAAAAAGACCTGCGCGATGCCCTGATCCGCGACCAGTTCTACCTCGTCTACCAACCGCAGATCAGCTACCGCGATCACCGGGTGGTCGGCGTCGAGGCCTTGATTCGCTGGCAACACCCCGAACACGGGCTGGTGCCGCCGGACCTGTTCATCCCCCTGGCCGAGCAGAACGGCACCATCATTGCCATTGGCGAGTGGGTGCTGGATCAGGCCTGCAAACAATTGCGCGACTGGCATGACCAGGGTTTCGCCGACCTGCGCATGGCGGTAAACCTGTCCACCGTGCAACTGCACCACGCGGAGTTGCCACGGGTGGTTAACAACCTGTTGCAAATCTACCGCCTGCCGCCCCGCAGCCTGGAGCTGGAAGTCACCGAAACCGGCCTGATGGAAGACATCAGCACCGCCGCCCAGCACTTGCTGAGCCTGCGTCGCTCCGGCGCGCTGATCGCCATCGACGACTTCGGCACCGGCTACTCGTCGCTGAGTTATCTGAAAAGCCTGCCGCTGGACAAGATCAAGATCGACAAGAGCTTCGTTCAAGATCTGCTGGATGACGACGACGATGCCACCATCGTTCGAGCCATCATCCAATTGGGCAAAAGCTTGGGCATGCAGGTAATTGCCGAAGGCGTGGAGACCGCCGAGCAAGAGGCCTACATCATTTCCGAAGGCTGCCACGAAGGTCAGGGTTACCACTACAGCAAACCGCTGCCAGCGCGGGAGTTGAGCGCTTATTTAAAGCAGGCCCAGCGCAGTAACGCGGCCATCCTCTGAAACGACGGTTGCGTCTGGAACCTTGATCCAGCGCAACCGCTCGCTAAATACGAAATATTTCCAAGCACAACCCTTTACACATAATGCGAAAGATTTGCATTATGTCGCAGTTTTGCGCGCCCACAGCGCCATTCCACCCCCTATCGAAGCAGGATGTTCGCCATGATTCGTATGCCTCTGGCTACCGCCAGTCTGTTGGCCATCGCTATTTCCCTCGCCGGTTGCGGTGAAGGCAAAGACAAGACCGCCGCTGCGCCAACGCCTGCGCCGGCCGCCAGCACCACTGCTGCGGCCCCGGCTGCTGCGCCAGCCGCCGCCGGTAAAGTCGACGAAGCCGCCGCCAAAGCCGTGGTCGCGCATTACGCCGACATGGTCTTCGCCGTTTACAGCGATGCCGAATCTACCGCGAAAACCCTGCAAACCGCCGTCGACGCCTTCCTCGCCAAGCCGGACGCCGAGACCCTGAAAGCCGCCAAGGCTGCCTGGGTCGCCGCTCGCGTTCCTTACCTGCAGAGCGAAGTGTTCCGCTTCGGCAACACCATCATCGACGACTGGGAAGGTCAGGTGAACGCCTGGCCACTGGACGAAGGCCTGATCGACTACGTCGACAAGTCCTACGAACACGCACTGGGTAACCCGGGCGCTACCGCCAACATCATCGCCAACACCGAAGTCCAGGTCGGCGAAGACAAGGTCGACGTCAAAGACATCACCCCGGAAAAACTCGCCAGCCTGAACGAACTGGGCGGTGCCGAAGCCAACGTCGCCACCGGCTACCACGCCATCGAATTCCTGCTGTGGGGCCAGGACCTGAACGGCACCGGCCCTGGCGCCGGCAACCGTCCTGCTTCCGACTACCTGGAAGGCAAAGGCGCAACGGGCGGTCACAACGATCGTCGCCGTGCCTACCTGAAATCCGTGACCCAACTGCTGGTCAGCGACCTGGAAGAAATGGTCGGTAACTGGAAGCCGAACGTGGCCGACAACTACCGCGCCACCCTGGAAGCCGAGCCTGCTGAAACCGGCCTGCGCAAAATGCTGTTCGGCATGGGCAGCCTGTCCTTGGGCGAACTGGCGGGCGAGCGCATGAAGGTTTCCCTGGAAGCCAACTCTCCGGAAGACGAACAGGATTGCTTCAGCGACAACACCCACAACTCGCACTTCTACGATGCCAAAGGCGTGCGTAACGTGTACCTGGGCGAATACACCCGCGTCGACGGCACCAAAATGACCGGCGCGAGCCTGTCGTCCCTGGTGGCCAAAGCCGACCCGGCTGCCGACACCGCCCTGAAAGCCGACCTGGCCGCCACCGAAGCCAAGATCCAGGTCATGGTCGATCACGCCAACAAGGGTGAGCACTACGACCAGTTGATCGCCGCCGGCAACACCGCCGGCAACCAGATCGTGCGTGACGCCATCGCGTCGCTGGTCAAGCAGACCGGCTCGATCGAACAAGCCGCTGGCAAATTGGGCATCAGCGACCTGAACCCGGACAACGCTGATCACGAATTCTGATCAACGCGGGCTGAGTGACAAAAAAAGGCGACCTTCGGGTCGCCTTTTTCATGCCTGCCCGAACACAATCCCTGTGGGAGCGGGCTTGCTCGCGAAAGCGGTGTATCAGTCACCAAATATGTTGGATGTGATGGCGCCTTCGCGAGCAAGCCCGCTCCCACAGGGGAACTGTGGTGTGCAGGAAAACCATGTCCCACATCAACCAAACGATAATTCCTCTTATTCAATTTCCCCCGCCCTGTTAGACTTTGCGCCCTTGTTTTGCTCGTCTTTCAGGAAACCTGATGCCGTCGTTGCCTCTTCGTTGGTGCACCCTGTTCATGGCCCTGGGCCTGAGTGCCTGCGATGACGCCCCGCGTTTTACCCAGGCCGATCCCGGTGAAGCGCGGTCCGGTGGCAGCGCGACGGTGCGCAAGACCGATCAGAACGCATTTTCCCTGCCCTCGGCCAATCTGCCGCCGTCACGGCGGGTGGATTTCAGCGTCGGCAACAGCTTTTTCCGCAGCCCCTGGGTGATCGCCCCGTCGACCACCACCGCCCGGGATGGCCTCGGCCCATTGTTCAACACCAACGCTTGCCAGAACTGCCACATCAAGGACGGTCGCGGTCATCCGCCGACACCGAACGCCAACAATGCGGTGTCGATGCTGGTACGCCTGTCGATCCCCGATGCACCGACCTACGCCAAAGTCATCGAGCACCTGGGCGTGGTGCCCGAGCCGGTCTACGGCGGTCAGTTGCAGGACATGTCGGTGCCCGGCGTCGCGCCGGAAGGCAAGGTGCGGGTCGACTACACGCCCGTGCCGGTTCGCTTCAAGGACGGCACCGAAGTCGAGCTGCGCAAGCCGACCTTACAGATCACCCAACTGGGCTACGGCCCGATGCACCCGGACACCCGCTTCTCGGCACGGGTTGCTCCGCCGATGATCGGCCTGGGCCTGCTCGAAGCGATCCCCGACGAAGCGATCCTGGCCAACGTCGAGGCCCAGGCCAAAGAAAAGAACGGCATCGCCGGTCGCCCGAACAAAGTCTGGGATGACGTCCAACAGAAAACCGTCCTCGGCCGCTTCGGCTGGAAGGCCGGGCAGCCCAACCTCAATCAACAGAATGTTCACGCGTTCTCGGGTGATATGGGCCTGACCACCAGCCTGCGGCCCTTCGATGACTGCACCGACGCGCAAACCGCCTGCAAGCAAGCACCCAACGGCAATGGCCCGAACGGCGAGCCGGAAGTCAGCGACAACATTCTGCGACTGGTGCTGTTTTACAGCCGTAACCTCGCCGTCCCGGCCCGCCGCGATGTCGGCACGCCGCAAGTACTAGCGGGCAAGAATCTGTTTTTCCAGGCCGGCTGCCAGTCCTGTCACACCCCGAAATACACCACCGCCGCCAATGCCGCAGAGCCTGAACTGGCCAATCAGGTGATTCGCCCCTACAGCGATCTGCTGCTGCATGACATGGGCGACGGCCTGGCGGATAACCGCACCGAGTTCCAGGCCAGTGGCCGCGACTGGCGCACCCCGCCGTTGTGGGGCATCGGCCTGACGCAAGCGGTCAGTGGCCACACCCAGTTCTTGCACGATGGCCGTGCGCGCAATCTGCTTGAAGCCGTGCTCTGGCATGGCGGCGAAGCGAGCGCGGCGCAGCAACAGGTTTTGTCTTTCAATGCCGAGCAGCGCGCTGCGTTGCTGGCGTTTTTGAATTCTCTCTAAGCACTTAAAAGAATCGGGAGCCCGACATGTTCCGTCCCAAATTGTTGTTCACCAGCCTTGCAGCGCTCGCCCTCGGCGCCTGTTCGCCCCAGGACCCGCAAGCCGTTACGTCGGCGGCCATCGCCAAGCAAGTGATTCTGCCGACCTACAGCCGCTGGGTGGAAGCCGACCGCCAACTCGCCGTCAGCGCCCTCGCCTACTGCGAAGGCAAGGAAGACCTCGACACCGCTCGCAAGGACTTCCTGCACGCGCAGAAAGCCTGGGCCGAGCTGCAACCGTTGCTGATCGGGCCGCTGGCCGAGGGCAATCGTGCGTGGCAGGTGCAGTTCTGGCCGGACAAGAAAAACCTGGTGGGCCGTCAGGTCGAGCAACTGGTCACCGCCCAGCCGCAGATCGATGCGGCAGCCCTGGCCAAATCGAGCGTGGTGGTTCAGGGCCTGTCGGCCTACGAATACATCCTGTTCGACAGCAAGGTCGACCTGGCCGACGCCGCCCAGAAAGCCAAATACTGCCCACTCCTGACCGCCATCGGCGAACGCCAGAAGCAATTGGCTGAAGAGATCCTGTCGCGCTGGAACACCAACGACGGCATGCTCGCGCAGATGAGCAAATTCCCGAACCAGCGCTACGCCGATTCCCACGAAGCGATCGCCGATCTGCTGCGGGTACAGGTCACCGCGCTGGACACCCTGAAGAAAAAACTCGGCACGCCGATGGGTCGCCAGACCAAGGGCATTCCGCAGCCATTCCAGGCTGATGCGTGGCGCAGCCAGTCGTCGTTGCAGGGTCTGGAAGCCAGCCTGGCCGCGGCGCAAACCGTTTGGGTCGGGGTCGACAACAAAGGCCTGCGCGGCCTGTTGCCGAGCGATCAGAAACCGTTGGCCGACAAGATCGACGTCGCCTACGCCGCCTCGCTGAAACTGTTCGCCAGCAACCAGCGCTCGCTGACCGAAATGCTCAACGACGATGCCGGTCGCCAGCAACTCAACGATATCTACGACAGCCTCAACGTCGTCCATCGCCTGCACGAAGGCGAACTGGCCAAGGCGCTGGGCATCCAACTGGGCTTCAACGCCAACGACGGTGACTGATGAGGGCGAGTGCCATGCTGCGACGTCAGGCTCTGACTTTAGGTAGTTTGCTGCTGGGAGCAGTGACACTGGGCGGCTGGACGCTGTTCAAGCACAAGGATAAGAGCCCGCTGCTGCTGTCGGCGCGGGACGATACCGACGGCAAGCATTACGCCGTCGGCTATCGGCTGGACGGCACCCGGGTGTTCGCCACCCAGGTCGGCCAGCGTTGCCACGACATCATCAATCACCCGACGCTGGCGATTGCGCTGTTTGTCGCCCGGCGTCCGGGCACCGAGAGTTACCTGATCGACCTGCGTGACGGCACGCTGCTGCAAACCGTAACGTCCCAGCCGAACCGGCATTTCTACGGGCACGCGGTGATTCACAAGGATGGCGAGTTCTTGTACGCCACCGAGAACGACACCAGCGATCCGGGTCGTGGCTTGCTGGGTGTGTATAAGTTCGAAGGTGAGCGACTTATCCACAGCGGTGAGATTCCAACCCATGGCGTCGGCCCGCATCAGGTGTCGTGGATGCCCGACGGCGAAACCCTGGTGGTGGCCAACGGCGGGATTCGCACCGAGGCCGAAAGCCGGGTCGAGATGAACCTCAACGCGATGGAACCGAGCCTGGTGTTGATGCAGCGCGACGGTACGTTGCTGAGCAAGGAAACCCTCGCCCAGCAGATGAACAGCGTGCGTCACCTGGGGGTTGCCAGCGACGGCACCATCCTCGCCAGCCAGCAATTCATGGGGCCGTCCCATGAGTCGTCGGAGTTGCTGGCGATCAAGCGTCCGGGCCAGCCGTTCGTGGCGTTCCCGGTGCCGGAGCACCAGTTGCAGGCCATGGGGCACTACACCGCCAGCGTCGCGGTGCACAGCGAACTGCGGCTGGTCGCGCTGACCGCGCCACGGGGTAATCGCTTTTTCATCTGGGACCTGGACAGCGGCGAAGTGCGCCTGGATGCGCCGTTGCCGGATTGTGCCGGGGTTGGTGCGGTGGCGGACGGGTTTGTCGTGACCTCGGGTCAGGGACGTTGCCGGTACTACGATTGCCGTCAGACAGATTTGGTTGCAAAACCGCTGGAGCTGCCGGCGGGGCTTTGGGATAACCACCTGCACCTGATCTGATTCTCCTCTTGCGGGTGATGGACTTACCCTGTGGCGAGTGAGCTTGCTCCCGCTGGGCTGCGAAGCGGCCCTAAAAAATGGGACTGCTACGCAGTCCAGCGGGAGCAAGCTCCCTCGCCACAGGTTTTATATTCCTCCCATTACAGACTGTAATAAGTGGCAGTTGGATTCCCCTTCCCACTCGGAGTAATGTTCCCGCCTGTCTCGCCTGATTTTCTCCAAGGAAGTGGAAATATGCTGCGTCGCCGCATGCTGATCATGTTGGGTGTTGTGTTGCTGATCGTGCTGGCCCTGGGCGGTTACAAGGCCTTTTCGATTTACACGATGATCCAGGGTTTTTCCAAGCCGAAACCGCCCATCAGCGTCGCCGTGGCCACGGCCGCCGAACAGCCATGGCAAATGCGCTTGCCCACCGTGGGCACGCTCAAGGCATTGCAAGGGGTGAACCTGAGTCTGGAGATCTCGGGTACGGTCAAGGACCTGATGTTCCAGTCGGGGCAGAAGGTCAAGGCCGGGCAACCGCTGCTGCAACTGGACAGCGCCGTCGAAAGCGCGCTGCTCGAAACCGCCCAGGCTGACCTCGGGCTGGCGCAGCTGGATTTCGGTCGTGGCAGCCAATTGGTCGACAGCCGGGCCATCTCCAAAGGTGAGTACGACCGGCTCTCGGCGCAACTGCAAAAGAACAAGGCGACGGTCAATCAACTCAAGGCGTCCCTGGCGAAGAAACGCATCCTCGCGCCCTTCAGCGGCACCATCGGCATTCGTCAGGTGGACGTCGGCGACTACCTCGCCAGCGGTACGATGATTGCCACCCTGCAAGACCTCAGCAGTCTCTATGTCGACTTCTTCCTGCCCGAGCAATCGGTGCCTAAAATCGGCCTCGGCCAACCGGTGCAGGTCATCGTCTCAGCCTACCCGACGCAAAACTTCCCCGGCACCATTAGCGCGATCAACCCCAAGGTCGAAAACACCACACGCAACATTCTCGTGCGCGCAACCCTGGCCAACCCGGATGGCAAGTTATTGCCGGGCATGTTCGCCAGCCTGCAAGTTATGCTGCCGGACCCGCAACAACACATCGTCGTGCCGGAAAGCGCGATCACCTACACCCTCTACGGCAACTCGCTGTACGTGGTCGGGCAGAAGAAAGCCGAGGATGGCAGTGTCGAAAAAGACGACAAGGGCCAGCCGGTCCTGATCGCCGAACGACGGTTCATCGAAACCGGCGAACGCCGTGATGGCCTGGTGATGATCAACAAAGGCGTGCAGAGCGGCGAACAAGTGGTCACGGCCGGCCAGATCAAACTGGACAACGGCGCGCACATTGCCATCAGCGAAGACAAGACCCTGACCGATAAGAACAGTCAGCCACGCACTGACTGATCAAGGAATCCTCATGGCTTTTACCGATCCGTTCATCCGCCGCCCGGTGCTCGCCACCGTGGTCAGCCTGTTGATTGTGCTGCTGGGCTTCCAGGCTTGGAGCAAGCTGCCGCTGCGCCAATACCCGCAAATGGAAAACGCCCTGATCACGGTGACCACCGCCTACCCCGGGGCCAACGCCGAAACCATCCAGGGCTACATCACCCAACCGATGCAGCAGAGCCTGGCCAGCGCCGAGGGCATCGACTACATGACCTCGGTCAGTCGCCAGAACTTCTCGGTGATCTCGATCTACGCGCGCATCGGTTCCAACAGCGACCGCTTGTTCACCGAGTTGCTGGCCAAGGCCAACGAGGTGAAGAACAAGCTGCCCCAGGACGCCGAAGACCCGGTGCTGAGCAAGGAAGCCGCTGACGCCTCGGCGCTGATGTACATCAGTTTCTTCAGCAAGGAATTGAACAACCCGCAGATTACTGACTACCTGTCCCGGGTGATCCAGCCAAAACTCGCGACACTGCCCGGCATGGCCGAAGCCGAGATTCTCGGCAACCAGGTGTTCGCCATGCGCCTGTGGCTCGACCCGGTGAAGCTCGCCGGTTTTGGCTTGAGCGCCAGCGATGTGACCAACGCGGTGCGCCAGTACAACTTCCTCTCCGCCGCCGGCGAAGTGAAAGGCGAGTACGTGGTCACCAGCATCAACGCCAACACTGAACTCAAGTCTGCCGAGGCTTTTGCCGCGATTCCGCTCAAGGTGTCGGGTGACAGCCGCGTGCTGCTCAGCGATGTGGCGCGGGTCGAGATGGGTGCCGAAAACTACAACGCCATCAGCTCTTTCGGTGGCACGCCGTCGGTGTACATCGGCATCAAGGCCACCCCCGGCGCCAACCCGCTGGACGTGATCAAGGAAGTGCGCAAGATCATGCCGGAGCTGGAAGCCCAGCTGCCGCCCAACCTGAAAAGCGAAATTGCCTACGACGCCACGCTGTTTATCCAGGCCTCGATCAACGAGGTGATCAAGACCCTGTTCGAAGCGGTGCTGATCGTGATTGTGGTGGTGTTCCTGTTCCTCGGGGCCCTGCGTTCGGTGGTGATCCCGGTAGTGACCATCCCACTGTCGATGATCGGCGTGATGTTCTTCATGCAGATGATGGGTTACTCGATCAACCTGCTGACCCTGCTGGCGATGGTGCTGGCCATCGGGCTGGTGGTGGACGATGCCATCGTGGTGGTGGAAAACATTCACCGGCACATCGAGGAAGGCAAGACACCGCTGGACGCGGCCCTTGAAGGCGCCCGGGAAATCGCCATGCCGGTGGTGTCCATGACCATCACCCTGGCGGCGGTGTATGCGCCGATTGGTTTTCTCACCGGGCTGACGGGGGCGTTGTTCAAGGAGTTTGCCCTGACGCTGGCCGGCGCGGTGGTGATCTCGGGTGTCGTCGCCCTCACGCTGTCACCCATGATGTGCGCCTTTTTGCTGCGCCACGACGAAAACCCCAGTGGCCTGGCCCATCGCCTGGACCTGATTTTCGAAGGCCTCAAGCGCCGCTACCAGCGCATGCTCCACGGCACGCTCAATACCCGGCCGGTGGTGCTGGTGTTCGCGGTGATCGTGCTGTGCCTGATCCCGGTGTTTCTCAAGTTTGCCAAGTCGGAACTGGCGCCGGACGAGGACCAGGGCATCATTTTCATGATGGCCAACGCCCCGCAGCCCACCAACCTCGATTACCTGAACGCTTACACCGATGAGTTCATCCAGATCTTCAAGGAGTTTCCCGAGTACTACTCCTCGTTCCAGATCAATGGTTTCAACGGCGTGCAATCGGGTATCGGCGGTTTCCTGCTCAAACCGTGGAACGAGCGCAGCCGTACGCAAATGCAGATCCTGCCCGAGGTCCAGGCCAGGCTGGGGAACATTCCCGGTTTGCAGATTTTCGGCTTCAACCTGCCCTCCCTGCCGGGCACCGGTGAAGGCTTGCCGTTCCAGTTCATCATCAACACCGCCAACGATTACGCGTCGCTGCTGGACGTGGCCGACCGGGTGAAAAAACGGGCGCTGGAGTCCGGCAAGTTCGCTTTCGTCGACATCGACCTCGCATTCGATAAACCGGAAATCGTGGTGGACATCGACCGCGCCAAAGCGGCGCAGATGGGCGTGTCGATGCAAGATCTGGGCGGTACCTTGGCGACGTTGCTGGGTGAGGCGGAGATCAACCGGTTCACCATTGAAGGGCGCAGTTACAAAGTCATCGCCCAGGTCGAGCGGGCGTATCGGGACAACCCGGACTGGCTGAACAATTACTACGTCAAGAACACCGCGGGCGAACTGCTGCCCCTGTCGACCCTGATCAAGGTCACCGACCGGGCGCGGCCACGGCAGTTGAACCAGTTCCAGCAACTCAACGCGGCAGCCGTGACCGGGTTCCCGCTGGTCAGCATGGGTGAGGCCATCGACACCGTGCGCCAGATCGCCCAGGAAGAGGCGCCGGCGGGTTTTGCCTTCGACTACGGCGGCACGTCACGGCAATTCGTCCAGGAAGGCAGCGCGCTGTGGGTGACGTTTGCCCTGGCGCTGGCGATCATTTTCCTGGTGCTGGCAGCGCAGTTCGAAAGCTTCCGCGATCCGCTGGTGATTCTGGTGACCGTGCCGCTGTCGATCTGCGGCGCATTGATTCCGCTGTTCCTCGGTTGGTCGAGCATGAACATCTACACCCAGGTCGGGCTGGTGACGCTGATCGGGTTGATCAGCAAGCACGGGATCCTGATCGTCGAGTTCGCCAACACGCTGCGCAAGGAAAAGGGTTTGAGCCCGCGCGAAGCGGTAGAAGAAGCGGCGGCCATTCGCCTGCGGCCGGTGTTGATGACCACCGCGGCGATGGTGTTTGGCATGGTGCCGTTGATTCTCGCCAGCGGCGCGGGCGCGGTCAGCCGGTTCGATATCGGCACGGTGATCGCCACGGGGATGTCGATCGGGACATTATTTACCTTGTTCGTGTTGCCGTGCATTTACACGCTACTGGCCAAACCCGATAAACCCTCCCCGCCCTGATCGTTCCCACGCTCCGCGTGGGAATGCCTCTTGTGACGCTCTGCGTCACGCTTTGGGACGCAGAGCGTCCCTGGCTGCATTCCCACGCGGGAGCGTGGGAACGATCAGGCAAAAAAAAGACCCCGCATCCGCGAGGCCTTTTATTTTGGCTTCAATCTGTTCAACTTTGCGGCCTCAATCCTTGTGATAGTCCGAACATGAACAGTAACAAGTCATGATCAGGTTGTGTGGCCACGGTTGCTTTGGCAACCCGTGGCAACGGGCAGTGAGCGTCACCGTTCACTGCACTGAGGACTTGCGTGCGGGGCTGCTCCCAAGCCGCCACCGCCAATGAAGCAACTGCCAAGGCTCCTAGAAGAAACACACCTCGTGCAATTTCGAGTTTCATCGCTATAAACCCTTGATAGCGCTGCCAAACGCCGTCTCATAAAAATAGACCAGATTCTTCCAGTCTGTATCGCTGAACGACGAGTGGCGACGCAATTGCTTCATGTCATGGGCAGCAGCGCGCTGGGCGGTCAGGCGCTGGCGGCATTTCTCCAGATCGATCAACGCCACTTCAACGGTGGCGGCCTCGCCTTCACCGACAACCCGCACGAAAACGTGCTTGATGTAGATGCAGCTATGCTGCCAGCGGCCCTTGTGCATGCGGGCCAGGTTCTCGGCCAGTTCCTTGAGGACGCGCTCGTGCACAGCCTCGCCATGACGCTCGCGACCGCCACCGGCGTACCAGTGTTCGATTTCTTCGAAACCGTCCAGGGACTTGGTGACCAGCAACGCACGCCATTTGTGCACCGGGTCGCGCTGAGCGCCGCAGAACACCATTTCCGGTACGCGCACACCCAGTGCGGTCAAGCCGATCAGCGCATCACGCTCGCGCAACACCGTCGGCCGGCCAAAGGGGTGTAGCCAACTGCGATAGATATGCCCGGTCTGGCGCTTGGCATACAGCAGTTGCCCGTCACTGCTCCGGACGCGCTGCACGCCACTTTCACCACCGCGACGAACGTTGGGTTCTTCTACCCATTCACCGCGCTGATTCCAGAAATAGTCGAAGCGGTCCTGGGGAGCGACTTCCGTTTCTGCTGCATATTGCACTGCCATCCTGTTACCTCTTGCGTAATACGTAAACCCGCCACATGGCATACAGCGGTATGAAGTCCAGTTGTTCCTGAATACGGAAACCCGCTTGCTCGAATTCCTTTTCAACCGTAGCCGCTGGTAACACAAAGCGATTTTGGTAACCCTCTTGCCCACGCGCTTTCTCGGCGCGCTTGCGCTTCCAGGCCTTGAAATTTCCATCCACCCACAACGAAAGGATCACGCTGTCGCGGGTGACACGCTCAAATTCGCGCAAGATAGCCAGTCGATGCTCGGCTTCACCGATGTGATGGAGCAAACGCATGCAGAAAATGCTGTCGACGGCGTTATCAGGTAAAGCAATGTCGAATGCAGAAGTGTGCAAGGGTTGTACCCGTTTTACCACTTCGGCAGATTGTGCCTGGGTAGCAATCTTCAGCATCGACTCGGAGTTGTCGGCTCCGATGATCACGCGGTTGTGCTTTTCTGCCAGTAAAGGCCAGAAACGCCCCGCGCCGCATGGCAAATCGAGGACCAGCCCGGGATCACCCGCCAGAGTCAGCGCCTTGCGGGCCAACTGCTCGTCACGCCAATGGGACAATCGACGGCCGAGACCGTCCTGATGCTTGCGCAAATATTTTTGCGCATGTTGATCATCATACTTCTCGGAAAAATCCAGTTTGATCGGGCCTGCCATCATCAAAGTCTCCTGAATTGCTGATGACACCTACGTTAGGTAGCGCCGTGTCAGCGTCAGGTCATGACTTTGTGAAAACTTCGTTGTGTAAAACAGCGAAGTATTTCAACGTTTTACAGGGGGCCGACAGTAGCGCAGGGCCACCATTCAAAGATCGCAGCCGCCGAAGGCTGCGATCTTTTCGCATCATCAGACCCGAGGCTTACCCAACTCCACCTCGAAGCGGCAGCCATTGGGCTCCATGGTGGTCAGGCTGACGGTCCAGCCCTGGTTCTCACAGATGCGCTGTACCAGCGACAGGCCCAGTCCCAGGCCTTCGCCGCGCTTCTCGTTGCCCCGCACGAAAGGCTCGAACATCGCCTCGCGTTTCTCCTCAGGAATGCCGACGCCGCTGTCCTCGACCATAAACCCGGTGTGGGTCAGCGTCAGGCGAATAAAGCCGGTTTCGGTGTAGTGCAGCGCATTGCGCAACAGGTTGCCCATCACTGCATGCAGCAAGGTCGCGTTGTAGCGGTTGTTCGACGGAGTGCCAGGTTCGAAATTCAGGGCCAGGCCCTTGCACTCGATCGGCTCACGCCACAGGCTGAGCAGCCCGTCGGCGACCTGACTGACAGTCTGCTGCGGCGCCATGCTGGCGTCTTCCCGCTGGGCGCGGGCGAGCATCAGGAAGGTTTGCACCAGTTCGCGCATTTCCTCACAGGCCCGGGCGATACGCTCGACCTGGGCCCGACCGCGCTGGTCGATGCCAGGGTTTTCCAGCAGCAACTCGCAGGAGCTGGCCAGGACCATCAGCGGCGTGCGCAACTCATGACTGACGTCACTGGTGAACAAGCGCTCACGGGTCAAAGCCTGGCGCAAACGGCCGAGGGTGGCGTCGAAGGCCACAGCCAATTCGCCCACTTCATCCGCGGCATAATCCGGCGCCAATGGCGGTGCCAGACCTAATAACTGATCGCGATGCCGCACTTGCCGGGCCAGTCGCACCACGGGCGCCATGACTTTGCGCGCCAGGATCCAGCCAAGAAATACCGCCAATGCCAGGCTCAGTACGAAGCCCACCAGCACCACGGCAAACAGCACGCGCTCACGCTCTTCGAAATCACTTTGGTCCTGCAACAGCACGTAGCGCCGGCCGTCGACGATTTCGACCATCGCGTGGTACGACAGATTTTCACGAAAGACCTCGTGGAAACCGGAGTCCAGATGACGCAGATCCTTGGGCAGCTCGAAGTCCCCCGGCCCGCCGCTGAAATAAAACAACTGATCCGGTTCCGGGCGATGGCTCCAGTCCGTGACGCTGTCCATCAGCAACAGGCGTTGTAAATCGCCGCCCAGGCCAGCCGAAATCAGCTTCTCTTCCACCAGGTGCACGGTCGCCACGATCCCCATGGCGAAGGCCCCTGCCACCAGTGCGCTCATCAGCGCAAAGGCGATGATGATCCGTTGAGCAAGGCTCTGCTTAAACTCCATCACGGCCCTCGGCCAAGCGATAACCCACACCGTGCACGGTTTGCAGAAGAGGCTTGGCGAATGGTTTGTCGATCACCTGGCGCAGTTGGTGAACGTGGCTGCGCAGGCTGTCACTGTCCGGGCAATCATCGCCCCACAGGGCTTCTTCGAGGATTTCGCGGCGCAGCACATGGGGGCTTTTCTGCATCAGCACCGCCAGCAACTTGAGGCCGACCGGGTTGAGCTTGAGCAAACGGCCTTCGCGGGTCACTTCCAGGGTATCAAGGTCGTAACTCAAGTCGCCGACCTGCAAGGCACGCCGCCCGCCGCCCTGGGCACGACGCATAACCGCTTCGATGCGCGCGGCCAGTTCGGACAAGGCAAACGGCTTGATCAGGTAGTCGTCGGCGCCGGACTTGAAGCCCTGCAACCGGTCATCCAGTTGATCCCGGGCCGTCAGCATGATCACCGGCGTATCGCGGCGAGCGTCTTCACGCAGGCGTTTGCACAGGGTGTAGCCGTCGATGCCGGGCAGCATGATGTCGAGCACGATCAAGTCGTAATGCTCGGTCGCCGCCAGGTGCAGCCCCGACAAGCCGTCCTGCGCGCAATCCACGGTGTAACCCTTAAGCCCCAGGTAATCCGCCAGATTGGCGAGGATATCGCGGTTGTCTTCAACCAATAAAATTCGCATGGGCACTCCTCCGCACACAGTAACGGCCATCTTCGGCTCGCGCAGCTTACGGCCAAGCAGAGCGCACGGCTAGGCCCGAAGACCGCATCCATCCATTCGTTCAACCAACTGACCGAGTTAACAAGTTTTTCACTATCGGTTCACAACCTGACTACAGTGGCCGGCTCAAACTCCCGCGCCATTGATATAAGGAATGTAGCCAATGGACTTCTTCAAGACTGCGCCTATGCGCTTTCTGCTGCTTGTCACCATCACCTGGCTGGTGATTTTCTTTCTGACCCGAACCGTTCTGCTGCTCACTCACCTGGATGAGGCCGGTAGCGGTTTTGTGTCGGTTTTTGCCATCGGCTTTCTGTACGACCTGGGTTTCATTGCCTATGCGGCTTTGCCGATGGGCCTCTACTTGCTGCTTTGCCCGCCCGCCTTGTGGCGTCGCCGGGGCCATCGCTGGTTTCTGCAAGGGCTGCTGACCGTCAGCCTGTTTGCGATGCTGTTCACCTCCGTCGCCGAATGGTTGTTCTGGGACGAGTTCGGCGTGCGTTTCAACTTCATCGCCGTTGATTACCTGGTGTACTCCGACGAAGTCTTGAACAACCTGCTGGAGTCTTACCCGATCGGCACGTTGCTGAGCGCTCTCGCCGTGCTGGCCGTGGCGCTGAGCCTGGTGCTGCGCAAGCCGTTCAATGCGGCGCTGGACGCCCCGCTGCCACCGCTTCGCCGACGCCTGCTCAACGCCCTGGGCTTGCTGATCGTCGGGGGCTTGAGCCTGCAACTGCTCAGCCAGGACGCCCCGCGCGCCCAGGGCGGCAATGCCTATCAGAACGAACTGGCGAGCAATGGCCCGTACCAGTTCTTCGCCGCGTTCCGTAACAACGAACTGGATTACCCGCAGTTCTATAAAAGCCTGCCGCCCGCCACCGTCGCGGGGCAGATCCGCGCCGAACTCAGCGAGCCGAACGCACGCTTTATCGGCGAAGACCCGCAAGACATCCGCCGCATGATCGATAACCCTGGCACTCAACGCACACCCAACATTGTGCTGGTGACCATCGAAAGTTTCAGCGCCAAGTACATGGGCAGCAACGGCGACGGGCGCAACCTGACGCCGAACCTGGACGCCTTGCGCAAGCAGAGCCTGTACTTCAATAACTTCTACGCCACCGGCACCCGCACCGACCGTGGTCTGGAAGCCATTACCCTGGCCATCCCGCCGACGCCGGGCCGTTCGATCGTCAAGCGCGTGGGCCGTGAGAGCGGGTTCGCCAGCCTCGGCCAACAACTCGGTGCCGTGGGTTATGACAGTGTGTTCGTGTATGGCGGGCGCGGTTACTTCGACAACATGAACGCGTTCTTCAGCGGCAACGGTTATCGCGTGGTCGATCAGAGCAGCGTCGATGAATCGGAGATTCACTTCAAGAACGCCTGGGGCATGGCGGATGAAGACCTCTATAACCAGACCCTGAAACTGGCCGACGCCGACTACGCCAAGCAGCAGCCGTTCTTGCTGCAACTGATGACCACGTCCAACCATCGTCCTTATACCTACCCGGACAACCGGATCGACATCAAGTCCGGCAACGGTCGCGACGGCGCGGTGAAGTACACCGACTACGCCATCGGCCAGTTCCTTGAGCAGGCGCGGCAAAAACCGTGGTTCGACAATACGATTTTC
Organism: Pseudomonas sp. NPDC096950; assembly: GCF_044762525.1. Lineage (NCBI taxonomy): Bacteria > Pseudomonadati > Pseudomonadota > Gammaproteobacteria > Pseudomonadales > Pseudomonadaceae > Pseudomonas > Pseudomonas sp. NPDC096950. The sequence goes on from NZ_JBIWEL010000006.1 coordinate 122,710, forward strand.
GTGTTCGTCGCCGACCACACGGCGGGCAGCGCCGGCAAGGAAGACTTGCCGATCAGCAACTATCAGATTCCATTGTTCATCTATGCGCCGAAGCTGATCGAGGCCCGGGAAACCGCACAACTGGCCAGCCAGATTGATCTGGCGCCGACGCTGCTGGGTTTGCTGAACATGGACTACCAATCGACATTTTTTGGCCGCAATCTGTTGCAGGACAATCCATTGCCACCGCGGGTGGTTGTCGGCAACTATCAGCATTTGGGGCTGTTCGATGGCAAGGACCTGGCAATCCTGAGTCCGCGCCAGGGTCTGCGTCGGCATGACGACGCGCTGACCGAGAGCCGCGAATCGAAGGCCCAGGCCAGCGATCCATTGATCACCCGTGCCATCACCTATTACCAAACCGCCAGTTATGGCTTCAAGCAACAGCTGCTTGGCTGGAAAGCGCCCAAGGAGGGCACGCCCCAGGTCAGCGTACGTTAACCGAATCGCCCCGGGCTGATGCCCCGGGGCTTTTTCCCATGCTCAGGATCCACCATGTCATCAACCGCTGTTCGCCCCGTCTCCCGGCCGCTCAATTTCTGGGTATGCCTCGGGGTTCCCGCCATTGCGGCGATCGTTCTGGTGCTGCTCGAACTGACCGACCTGGACATGGACCTGGCCAGGTACTTTTATGACCCGGTGGCCGGTGATTTCATCGGCCGGCACAGTTACTTCCTGGAAAACATCCTGCACGACAAGGCCAAGCAAGTGGTCATCGCTTTCTCGGTGTTTGCGGTGATCGGGTTTATCTGCTCGTTTTTTGTCGAGAAACTCAAACCGTTCAAACGGGAGCTGGGTTGCCTGGTGCTCTCCCTGGGCCTGGCCACCTCTTTTGTCACCCCGGTCAAGGTTGTGACCTCGGTGCAATGCCCGTGGAGCCTTGAGCAATTCGGCGGCCACGAAACCTACAGCGAACTGCTTAGCCCGCGTCCGCACACCGACAAACCTGGCCGCTGCTGGCCGGGTGGTCATGCGGCGACCGGTTTTACGTTGTTTGCGCTGTTCTTTGTGCTGCGTGATCGTCGTCCCCGGCTGGCGCGCAAGGCGTTTATCTTTGCCGCGGCCCTGGGCACGGTGTTTTCCATCAGCCGGATGATGCAGGGTGCGCACTTCTTTTCGCACAACGTGTGGACGGCGATTTTCTGCTGGCTGATTTGCCTGGGGTCGTATTACTACATCCTGTATCGACCGGCGTCCAAGGCTGAGCGGGTTGGCAAGGCAGAACCGGTCAACGCCTGACACACACAGATCCAAATGTGGGAGCGGGCTTGCTCGCGAATGCGGCGTATCAGTCGACATTGATGTTGTCTGACACACCGCATTCGCGAGCAAGCCCGCTCCCACAGTTGATTGGGGTGAATCGGCTGGCAATAAAAAGCCCCGCCTGCTTTCGCAGGCGGGGCTTTTTTATAGGGGTAAGGCTGGCTTACATCATGCCGCCCATGCCACCCATACCGCCCATGTCTGGCATACCGCCGCCAGCGCCGCCTTCTTCCTTGATCTCGGCGATCATGGCTTCGGTCGTGATCATCAGGCTGGCGATGGAAGCCGCTGCCTGCAGAGCCGAACGAGTCACTTTAGCCGGGTCCAGGATACCCATTTCGATCATGTCGCCGTATTCGCCGGTAGCAGCGTTGTAACCGTAGTTACCCGAACCCTGCTTAACCTTGTCGACTACTACGCTTGGCTCGTCGCCGGAGTTGGCAACGATCTGGCGCAGTGGCGCTTCAACAGCGCGACGCAGCAACTGGATGCCCACGTCTTGATCGGCGTTGTCGCCTTTCAGTTCGGAGATAGCCTGCAGAGCGCGAACCAGTGCCACGCCACCGCCAGGTACCACGCCTTCTTCAACGGCTGCACGGGTAGCGTGCAGGGCGTCTTCAACGCGGGCTTTCTTCTCTTTCATTTCAACTTCGGAACCAGCGCCAACCTTGATCACTGCAACGCCGCCGGACAGCTTGGCCAGACGCTCTTGCAGTTTTTCACGGTCGTAGTCGGACGAAGTGTCGGCCACTTGCTGACGGATTTGCAGAACGCGAGCCTGGATATCAGCTTCAACGCCGGCGCCGTCGATCACGGTGGTGTTTTCTTTGGACAGGATCACGCGCTTGGCATTACCCAGGTGTTCCAGGGTAGTGCTTTCCAGGCTCAGACCGATCTCTTCGGAGATAACGGTACCGCCAGTCAGGACAGCGATGTCCTGCAGCATGGCCTTGCGACGGTCGCCGAAGCCTGGAGCCTTGACGGCTGCGACTTTGACGATGCCACGCATGTTGTTCACAACCAGAGTCGCCAGGGCTTCGCCTTCAACGTCTTCGGCCACGATCAGCAGTGGACGTCCGGCTTTGGCAACGGCTTCCAGCACTGGCAACATTTCGCGGATGTTGGAGATTTTTTTGTCGACCAGCAGGATCAGCGGACCGTCGAGCTCGGCAGTCATGGTCTCTGGCTTGTTGACGAAGTACGGGGACAGGTAGCCACGGTCGAACTGCATGCCTTCAACAACCCACAGTTCGTTTTCCAGGCCCGAGCCTTCTTCAACGGTGATCACGCCTTCTTTACCGACTTTTTCAATGGCTTCGGCAATGATGTCGCCGATGGAGTTGTCGGAGTTGGCCGAGATGGTGCCGACCTGAGCGATGGCCTTGGTGTCAGCGCAAGGCTTGGACAGGGCTTTCAGCTCTTTGACGATAGCGATGGTCGCTTTGTCGATGCCGCGCTTCAGGTCCATCGGGTTCATGCCGGCAGCGACGGCTTTCAGGCCTTCGTTGACGATCGATTGAGCCAGAACGGTAGCGGTGGTGGTGCCGTCGCCTGCGTCATCGTTGGCACGGGAGGCAACGTCTTTGACCAGCTGCGCGCCCATGTTTTCGAAACGGTCTTTCAGTTCGATTTCTTTGGCTACGGAAACGCCGTCCTTGGTGATGGTCGGAGCGCCGAAGCTCTTCTCGATGATCACGTTACGGCCTTTAGGGCCCAGGGTCGCTTTTACTGCGTCAGCCAGGACGTTTACACCGGCGAGCATTTTCTTGCGGGCGGAGTCGCCGAATTTAACTTCTTTAGCAGCCATGATCGATATTCCTTAAATACTTTGTAGTAGCGGGAAAATGAGCGGGGAATCAGCCTTCGATGACAGCGAGAATCTCGTTCTCAGCCATTACCAGCAGGTCTTCGCCGTCAACTTTCACAGTGTTGCTGCCGGAGTACGGGCCGAACACAACCTTGTCACCCACTTTTACGGCCAGTGCACGCACTTCACCGTTTTCCAGCACGCGGCCGGTACCGACAGCGAGGATCTCGCCGCTGTTGGCTTTTTCAGCAGCCGAACCTGGCAGGACGATACCGCCAGCGGTTTTCTTTTCTTCTTCGCTGCGACGGATGACGACGCGGTCATGCAGAGGACGAAGCTTCATTGTCGATCTCTCCTAATTGTGGTTTTCATCGGCCGGTGTATTCCCGGCGGGTTTAACAAATCCGGCGGTGCCGGGTGCGGTTCGTCAAGCGAACCGCGGAAGTCTGTCTGGCATGATCGCCAGAAACCTTGCGGTGACCGTTACATAAGGGCGCATAAGCTTATTACAAGGGCGAGCAAGCAAATTTTTTCATGTGACTGCCCGCAAACGAACACGGCACCCGAAGGTGCCGTGCAGCTGAAACGCTTTACTTGGGATCGTGGTGTTCGAACTCGCCTTCGATCACGTTGGGCTCGCGGCCCAGCGGTTGCTGTCGTGGAGCAGGACCGCCCCGGGACTGCAGGTCATCGGCGAATGCACGCTGACGGATCGCCTGTTCTTCGGCGCGCTGGCGCATCTTGTTCGCCAACAGACGACGAGAGATGGGCATCAGCATGATCAGGCCCAGCACGTCAGTGACGAAGCCCGGCAGGATCAACAGACCGCCCGCCAGTGCCAGCATCAAGCCTTCCAGCATGGTCTGGGCCGGCAGTTCGCCGCGGTTCAGGCTTTCACGGGCACGCAGTGCAGTGGCCAGACCGGCGATGCGCAGCACGAACACGCCGAGCATCGAGCCGAGAATGATCAGCAGCAGGGCCGGGAAAAACCCGATCGCCCCGCTGACCTTGACGAATACGAACAGCTCCAACACCGGAAACAGTACAAAGAGCAATAAAAAAGGGCGCATCAAATGGTTCCTCAACGCAAGAATGCCTTGCCAGTAAGCCTTAGATGACGTCGCCGTATCGTGAATTCAAGCGTCGGCTACTTCATTTTTTGGCCAATGCTCGGCGTGAGCCAGGAAAACCAAGGCTTCCCGCACTTGTGTCGGCGTATTACATGGCGCTTGAAACGGCAGCCAGTACAGCGCCTGACCAATGCGCAGGTGCATGCCTTCGGTGTCGATGCCGGCCAGTTGCGCCGGCTCGGTTTTCGGCAGACCGGCCAGTTCGACGTAATGGGCAATGGCTTTGGTGTGGTGGGTATTCATGTGCTCGACCATGCTCACTTCGGCCTTGCCAGCGAACGGATTGGCCAGGGTCAGTTGATCGACCCAGTGGATCGCGCCGAAGCCACCGATGTAACGGTGACGTACCGGCTTGAGCACCCAGAAATCGAAATCGTGGGCCTTGTGGTAGTTCTGCGAATCCGGGAAGTAGCGGTAATAACGCTCGGCAGCCGTGTCGATGGCAGCGGTGTCTTCGAGTTTTTCAGCTTCGGCCAGGTAGGTCAGGCGACCAACGGCTTGCACGTCCTCGGCCCCGCGCTCGCCCACGAACAGTGAGCATTTCGGATCTTTTTGCAGATTGTGGGTGTGCTGGGCGATGCGGCTGATCAGGATCAGCGGCCGGCCCTGCTCGTCCAGGCAGTACGGAACCACCGAGCCGAAAGGGAAACCGGGCATGGCCTTGGAGTGCGTCGAAAGCACTCCGCGGTATTCCTTGAGAAGCAATTCTCGGGCATTCTTGGCCGCTTCAACGCTCAATTTATGACTCCTTATATAGAATCCGTCGAAAAAACGGACAGGCGCCTGGGGATAAGTATCCAGCACGCCATCGGGGCAGTTCTCATGTGCAACCAGGCCACATCAGGTGCAGATCGAGAGGCCCTCTACAAGGATCACCACTGCGACCTGCTATTGGGGCATGCGAATGCAACTCACTGACAAAGTAATCATTATCACTGGCGGTTGCCAGGGTTTAGGCCGTTCGATGGCCGAGTATTTCGCCGGCAAGGGCGCGAAACTGGCGCTGGTCGATCTAAACCAGGAAAAGCTCGACGACACCGTCGCCGCGTGCAAGGCCAAAGGCGTCGAGGCCCGCGCCTATCTGTGCAACGTCGCCAATGAAGAACAAGTGACGCACATGGTCGCCCAAGTGGCCGAAGACTTTGGCGCGATCCATGGCTTGATCAACAACGCCGGGATCCTGCGCGACGGCCTGCTGCTGAAGGTCAAGGACGGCGAAATGACGAAGATGAGCCTGGCCCAGTGGCAGGCGGTGATCGACGTCAACCTGACCGGCGTGTTCCTGTGCACCCGTGAAGTCGCGGCGAAAATGGTCGAGCTGAAAAACAGCGGCGCGATCATCAATATTTCGTCGATTTCCCGGGCCGGTAACGTTGGCCAGACCAACTACTCCGCCGCCAAGGCTGGCGTGGCAGCGGCCACCGTGACCTGGGCCAAGGAACTGGCGCGCTACGGTATTCGTGTGGCGGGCATTGCGCCGGGCTTCATCGAAACCGAGATGACCCTGGGCATGAAGCCGGAAGCGCTGGAGAAAATGACCGCCGGGATTCCGCTCAAGCGCATGGGCAAACCGGATGAGATCGCCCATTCGGCGGCGTACATTTTCGAGAACGACTACTACACCGGCCGGATTCTGGAGATGGATGGCGGGTTGCGGATCTAAGTCCACCGCATAACCCATGTGGGAGCGGGCTTGCTCGCGAATGCGGTAGACCAGTCAACTTATCTGTTGAATGACACACCGCTTTCGCGAGCAAGCCCGCTCCCACAGGGGATTGTGTTTCTTCTGTGATTAATCGTCGCTCACGGTGATAGTCGGCATCGCCGGGGTCGCCGCTTCCTGCAACACAATCCGCGCGCCGACATGGCGGGCGAGTTCCTGGTAGACCATCGCAATCGGGCTGTCCGGCTCGGCGATCACCGTTGGCTTGCCGCCATCGGCCTGTTCGCGAATCGCCATCGCCAGCGGCAACGAGGCCAGCAGTTCGACGCCGTACTGAGTCGCCAGTTTTACCCCGCCGCCCTCACCGAACAGATGCTCCGCATGCCCGCAGTTCGAGCAGATGTGCACGGCCATGTTTTCCACCACGCCCAGCACCGGAATGTTGACCTTGCGGAACATTTCGACGCCTTTGCGTGCGTCCAGCAACGCCAGGTCCTGGGGCGTGGTGACGATCACCGCACCGGCCACCGGGACTTTCTGTGCCAGGGTCAGCTGGATGTCGCCGGTGCCTGGCGGCATGTCGATGACCAGGTAATCGAGATCGCCCCACGCGGTTTGTGTGACCAGTTGCAACAACGCACCGGAGACCATCGGACCGCGCCAGACCATCGGCGTGTTGTCGTCGGTCAGGAACGCCATGGACATCACTTCGACGCCATGGGACTCGATCGGCACGAACCACTTCTGATCCTTGACCTTCGGTCGGGTGCCTTCGGGAATGCCAAACATGATGCCCTGGCTCGGACCATAGATGTCCGCGTCGAGAATCCCGACCTTGGCGCCTTCACGGGCCAATGCCAGCGCCAGGTTGGCGGCGGTGGTGGACTTGCCCACGCCGCCCTTGCCGGAAGCCACGGCTACCACGTTCTTGACGTTGGCCAGGCCCGGGATCTGCGCCTGGGCCTTGTGCGCAGCGATGACACTGGTGATTTCGACGCGAGCACTCGCCACACCGTCCAGGCCCTGGATCGCCATTTCCAGCATCTGTGCCCAGCCCGTCTTGAACAGACCGGCGGCGTAACCGAGTTCCAGCTGGACGCTGACTCCATCACCCTGGATGTCGATGTTGCGCACGCACCCGGCGCTGACCGGGTCCTGGTTCAGGTAAGGGTCGGTGTATTGGCGAAGGACGGCTTCCACCGCTGCGCGATTGACGGCGCTCATGGGCAACTCCGATAGCAAGACTGGAAAATCAGGCGGGTATCCTACGCCGGACATACATTTGTGGCGAACAGATTACTGTGGCTGGAATGCATCCTGTGGCGAGGGGGCTTGCCCTCGTTGGGTGGCGAAGCCGCCCCGAAACCAGCACACGCAATCCGGCAGATACACCGCAATCGCCGGTTTTACGACTGCTGCGCAGCCGAACGGGGGCAACCCCCCTCGCCACAAAAGCTCTTTTGTAACAGTAAGCCCTCAGGCCTCGGGGGTGAAAAATATGCGCCAGCGCTTTATAGTGGCCGACCTCCGTTTCATCAAGTAGCCGAGCCCCATGTCCGAGCCACGCAAGATCCTCGTCACCAGCGCCCTGCCCTATGCCAATGGTTCGATCCATCTTGGCCACATGCTGGAATATATCCAGACCGACATGTGGGTGCGCTTCCAGAAGCACCGCGGCAATCAATGCATCTATGTCTGCGCCGACGACGCTCACGGCTCGGCCATCATGCTGCGCGCGGAAAAGGAAGGCATCACCCCGGAACAACTGATCGCCAACGTCCAGGCTGAACACAGCGCCGACTTTGCCGACTTCCTGGTGGACTTCGACAATTTCCACTCCACTCACGCCGAAGAAAACCGTGAGCTGTCGAGCCAGATCTACCTGAAGCTGCGCGACGCCGGGCACATTGCCCAGCGCTCGATCACGCAATACTTCGACCCGGAAAAGAAAATGTTCCTGGCCGACCGCTTCATCAAGGGCACCTGCCCGAAATGCGGCACTGAAGACCAGTACGGCGACAACTGCGAAAAATGCGGTGCGACCTACGCCCCTACCGACCTGAAGGATCCGAAGTCGGCCATCTCTGGCGCCACTCCGGTGCTCAAGGATTCCCAGCACTTCTTCTTCAAACTGCCGGACTTCCAGGAAATGCTCCAGGCCTGGACCCGCAGCGGCACCCTGCAAGACGCCGTGGCCAACAAGATCGCCGAGTGGCTGGACGCGGGCCTGCAACAGTGGGACATCTCCCGCGATGCGCCGTACTTCGGTTTCGAGATCCCGGGCGAGCCTGGCAAGTATTTCTACGTGTGGCTGGACGCGCCGATCGGCTACATGGCCAGTTTCAAGAACCTTTGTGCCCGTCGTCCGGACCTGGATTTCGACGCGTTCTGGGCCAAGGATTCCACCGCCGAGCTGTATCACTTCATCGGCAAGGACATCGTCAACTTCCACGCGCTGTTCTGGCCAGCGATGCTTGAAGGCGCGGGTTTCCGCAAGCCGACCGGCATCAACGTGCACGGCTACCTGACCGTCAACGGTCAGAAAATGTCCAAGTCCCGGGGCACTTTCGTCAAGGCGCGGACCTACCTGGATCACCTGTCGCCGGAATACCTGCGCTACTACTACGCGGCCAAGCTGGGCCGTGGCGTCGACGACCTCGACCTGAACCTCGAAGACTTCGTGCAGAAGGTCAACTCCGACCTGGTGGGCAAAGTCGTCAACATCGCCAGCCGTTGCGCCGGTTTCATCCAGAAAGGCAACGCCGGTGTGCTGGTGGCGGGTAACGCCGCGCCGGAACTGACCGACGCGTTCCTGGCCGCCGCGCCAGGCATCGCCGAAGCCTACGAGGCTCGTGACTTTGCCCGCGCCATGCGCGAGATCATGGGCCTGGCCGACCGCGCAAACGCCTGGATCGCCGACAAGGCACCGTGGTCGCTGAACAAACAGGAAGGCAAGCACGATGAAGTCCAGGCCATCTGCGCCCTGGGCATCAACCTGTTCCGCCAACTGGTGATCTTCCTCAAACCGGTGCTGCCGCTGCTGGCCGCCGACGCCGAGGCGTTCCTCAATGTCGCACCGCTGACCTGGAACGACCACGCCACCCTGCTGAGCAATCATCAGTTGAACGAGTTCAAACCGTTGATGACCCGCATCGACCCGGTAAAAGTGCAAGCCATGACCGACGCCTCGAAAGAAGACCTGACCGCCAGCGCCACCGATACCGGTGAAACTGCACCGGCCGGCAACGGTGAACTGGTCAAGGAACCGCTGTCCCCGGAAATCGAGTTCGACGCCTTTGCTGCCGTCGACCTGCGGGTTGCGCTGATCCTCAAGGCCGAAGCCGTGGAAGGTGCCGACAAGCTGCTGCGCCTGACCCTGGACATTGGTGATGAGCAACGCAACGTGCTGTCCGGGATCAAGAGCGCTTACCCGGATCCGTCCAAGCTCGAAGGTCGCCTGACCATGATGATCGCCAACCTCAAGCCTCGCAAAATGAAGTTCGGGATCTCCGAAGGCATGGTGATGGCAGCCGGCCCTGGCGGTGCAGAAATCTACCTGCTGAGCCCCGACAGCGGCGCCAAGCCGGGTCAGCGCATCAAGTAAGCACTTTGCTGAACAAATCCCACAGTCGTGCCTGGCGTGACTGTGGGATTTTCATGTCTGGCCCATAATTACACTCATGTATGGTCACACCGTGTAGGAGCTGCCGAAGGCTGCTCCTACGCAGTTATTCAGCAGTCAGTAACAATGTGTGGATACGGACGATCATGACCGAACTGCTTCTCACGCTTATCAGCGCCGCCCTGATCAACAACCTTGTGTTGCAGTGGCCGCTGGGCGTCGATCCGCTGTTGGGGTCAGAACAGCGGCAGGTCCACGCACTGGGCATTGCCACGGCGAGCCTGATGCTGATCGTCGGTATGCTCGGCTACGCGCTCTACCACTGGCTTTTGGTGCCACTGGAGCTGACGAGTCTGCGTCTGTTTGTGTTTCTGCCGCTGAGCGTTCTGCTGATCGCACCGCTGCTGAAACTGCTGTCGCGATTACTTCCAAAACTTTCGTTCGAAGGCCTCTGGCCGTTGCTGCTGGGTAACGCCGGTGTGCTCGGGCTGACCTTGCTCAACGCCCGGGACGACCAGGGCTTTTTCCACGCCACGGCCCTGAGTCTCGGCGGCGGGTTGGGGTTCTGGCTGGTGCTGAGCCTGTTCAACGATTTGAGCCAGCGCACACGTGACAACGATGTTCCCCTGTCCTTTCGTGGCTTGCCGATCCAGTTGATCGGCGCCGGACTGATCGCAGTGGCCTTTCTCGGATTCAGTGGACTGATCAAAACATGAGTCTGATTCAACGCATCGATGCCCTCCTGCCCCAGACCCAATGCGGCAAGTGTGGCCACCCCGGATGCAAGCCTTACGCCGAAGGCATCGCCAGCGGCGAGTCGATCAACAAATGCCCGCCGGGCGGCAGCGAAACCATCGCCGCCCTGGCCGAACTGCTGAAAGTGCCGGTGCTGGAACTGGACACCAGTCGCGGTTCGGCACCGGCGCAGATTGCCTACATTCGCGAAGCCGAATGCATTGGCTGCACCAAGTGCATCCAGGCCTGCCCGGTGGATGCCATCGTTGGCGCGGCGAAACTGATGCACACCGTGATCGTCGATGAATGCACCGGTTGCGACCTGTGCGTGGCGCCGTGCCCGGTGGACTGCATCGAAATGCGCCCGTTGCCCCTGGCCACGGTGCTGCCGATTGTCGGCGGCCTGGCGTTCAGCCTTGAAGAACAACGGGCCCGGGCCAGCAAACGCAACCGTGCGCGGCACCGGTTCGAACAGCGCAACGCCCGGCTGCAACGGGAAGAACAACAGAAAATCGCCGAGCGCCAGGCCCGTGCTCAACGGGCTGCGCAACCCAGCGAAACGACGGTCAATCCGGTACAGGCTGCCCTTGAGCGGGTTCGAGCGCAGAAAGCGGCGACGGCGGACGCGGCGTTGAAAAAAGCCAAGATCGATGTGGCGATGAGTCGGGCGCAATTGAACAAATCGCTCAAGGCGTTCGGGCATCCGCCGACCTTCGAGCAGCAGTCGCAACTGATCGTGCTGCAACAACAGTTCGAAGCCGCCGAGCAGGCGCTGGCGCAACTGGAAAGCGCCGCGCCACCCGCCCCGGCACCCATTGCCCCGGCGAAAGACGCAGAGATGAAACGGGCAAAAATCCAGCTGGCCATGCGCCGCGCCGAACTGAAAAAAGCGCAAACCAGCGAAGCGCCGGCGGATCAGATGGAAGCGTTGGAGCAGGCATTGAAAGATGCCGAACAGGCCCTTCACGACGCTGAAGCGGTCAGCGAGCAACCGTTGCCTGACTTGCAACGCGTCGAAAAACGCCCGATCAACCACCAACTTCGACAACTGAAAACCGAATTGGCCTACGCCCGCGCGGACGTCAGCAAACTTGAACGACTCCCCGACGCGTCACCCGAGCTGATGGACAAGGCCCGCGCCCGACTTATGGAAGCCGAACGTCTGGTGGAGGCTTATGTCACCCCTTGAATCGGTAGACGAACGCCTTCAGCAGGCCATGAAGCTGGTATTGCTGGCCACCGTGCCGGGAGCACTGGCGTTGTTTTGGCTGTACGGCTGGGGTGTTTTGATCAATCTGATTCTGACGGTGATAACTGCGCTGGCCGTGGAAGCCGCCGTGCTGAAGCTGCGCCAGCGTCCGCTGAAACCCACGTTGAGTGACGGCAGTGCCTTGGTCACCGCGACGCTGTTGGCGCTGGCCTTGCCGCCTTATTGCCCGTGGTGGCTGACGGTCAGTGCGGCCGCCGCCGCGATGCTGTTCGGCAAGCACCTGTATGGCGGCGTCGGCAAAAATCCGTTCAACCCGGCCATGCTCGGTTTCGCCTTGGTGTTGGTGAGCTTTCCCCAACCTATGACCCATTGGCCGTCCGCCCATGGCATGGACTTGCTCGGCGTTCTGCAACAGGTCTTCGGCTTCAGTTTCAGCCAGACGCCGGATGCCTGGGTCCAGGCCACGGCGCTGGACAGCCTGCGCATCAATAAAAGCCTGACCATGGATGAGCTGTTCGCGAGCAATTCGGCATTCGGCCATTTCGGCGGACGCGGAGTGGAATGGGTCAACCTGGCGTTTCTGGCCGGTGGCGCCTTTCTGCTCCAGCAACGGGTGTTCAGTTGGCACGCACCGGTGGGCATGCTCGCCAGCCTGTTTATCATCAGCCTGCTGTGCTGGAACGGCTCGGGCTCGGACTCCCATGGTTCGCCGCTGTTTCATTTGCTCACGGGCGCGAGCATGTTGGGCGCGTTCTTTATCGTCACGGAGCCGGTGTCCGGCGCCAAAAGTGCTGGCGCCCGGCTGATGTTCGGTGCGGGTGTCGGGCTGCTGACTTACCTGATTCGAACCTGGGGCGGCTACCCGGACGGCGTGGCGTTTGCCGTGTTGCTGATGAACCTTTGTGTACCGGCGCTGGAACGGTTTGTCGCCGCCCGGCAGGAGCAAAGCGCACCATGAACCGGGCGACCAGCGTTGCGACATTGGTGTTATTGGCCAGCCTGGGAATCGGCGCAACCTACCTTGTGCATCACACCAGCGCGGCGCGAATTGCCACCGAACAACGCTTGATCGATAGCCGCACGCTGCTGGATATGTTGGCGCCGGGCAGCTACGACAACCAGCCGCTGGAACAGCCATTGGCCCTCGACAACATTGCGCTGACCAACAGCACGTTGCTGACGGGTTACCTGGCCACCAAGGCCGGCCAACCCAGCGCCGTGTTGCTGCGCAGCCAGACCGTGGGCTACACCAGCACCATCGAGTTACTGATCGCCATCGATGCCAACGGCAAACTGCTCGGCGTCAAAACCCTCAAGCAGGCGGAAACACCGGGTCTGGGCGGTCGTCTCGCCGACTGGCCGAACGCCTGGCTGCACCTTTTCACCGGCAAGTCGCGCACCGACCCCGCTGACACTGGCTGGGCGCTGAAAAAGGATCAGGGACAATTCGACCAAATGGCCGGCGCGACCACGACCTCAAGAGCCGTGATCAACGCCATTCATGATGCGTTGCGCTACTTTGATGAGCATCGGCAACAGCTGATCGGGAGCAGCGCCCATGAATAAGGCCACCGTGCAGAACTCGCTGATGCTGGCACCACTGATCGGCGCGACCGATTCCCTGATGACCGCCCTGGGCCTGTGGCTGATGTTCGTGGCGGTGACGGCAACCTATGGCGCGGGAATGGGGCCCTTGCGCGCCCGACTCGTCCGGTGGGCCCGCGTGCCGGCCGGCGTTGTGCTGGCGGCCACGCTGACCAGTTGCGCAGAGCTCGCCGGGCAAGCCTGGTCGCTGCAATGGCAGCAACATTTGGGGCTGTATGCCGGACTGATCGCCTTGCAATGCGTCGTGTTGGACAGCAATGACTTTTTCCAGAGCCCATGGCGTGATCGCTTGCGCCTGTGTGGGCTGTTTGGCGCACTTATGATGAGTCTGGGTCTGCTGCGCGAGCTGATCGGCAGCGGCACCCTTGGCGCCCATCTGTCCTGGCTGGCCGGCGGATTGGATTGGCCAGGCCGGGTGCTGACCACCGACGGTGGCTTGCGCCTGGCCACGCTGGTCCCCGGTGGATTTATTCTGCTGGGACTGCTGATCGCTGCGAAACAGGCCTGGCTTCGCCCCTCAAACTGACCGCTTTCGAGGAAACGCATCACCCATGAATGCCGCAAAACGTTACGAAATCTTCCGCAGGTTGCACGAAGACAACCCGGAACCAAAGACCGAACTGGCCTATTCCTCAGCGTTCGAACTGCTGATCGCAGTGATTCTGTCGGCGCAATCCACCGACGTCGGGGTCAACAAGGCCACGGCGAAGCTGTATCCAGTGGCCAATACCCCCGCCGCGATTTATGCCTTGGGCGTCGAAGGGCTGACGGAGTACATCAAGACCATCGGCCTGTTCAACAGCAAGGCCAAGAACGTGATCGAAACCTGTCGCCTGCTGGTGGAAAAACACGGCGGCGAAGTGCCTCAGACCCGTGAAGAGCTGGAGGCCTTGCCCGGCGTCGGTCGCAAGACCGCCAACGTGGTGCTCAATACGGCGTTCCGTCAGCTGACCATGGCCGTGGACACCCACATTTTCCGAGTCAGCAACCGCACCGGCATTGCCCCAGGCAAGAATGTGGTCGAGGTGGAAAACAAGCTGATGAAATTCGTGCCCAAGGAATTTCTGCTCGATTCCCATCACTGGCTGATCCTCCACGGGCGCTACGTGTGCCTGGCCCGCAAGCCCCGCTGCGGCAGTTGCCGGATCGAGGACTTGTGCGAATACAAGCAAAAGACCTCGGACGATTGAGGCGCTATTAGAATTATTGATTTACCGATTGAAAAAATCTTTTTTACCCGCCGGGAGAATGTCGATATAAGGGGCGCCAAAGGCAGTCTTAGCCTGGAGTAACAAAATGAGCACTGGCAAAGAGCAATTGGACGTAGAAGACGACTTCACCCCCGTTGAGGCCGATGACGCTGAACCGGTGGTTGAGGTGGCAAAAACCAACCTGAGCAAGCGCCGCACCATCGACAACCTGCTGGAGGAGCGCCGACTGCAAAAGCAATTGGCCGATTACGATTTTGATCTATGACACCTAAAAGCCTCCCGGAACGGAGGCTTTTTACTAGATGCCGTCAAACCAGGCCATTGCGCTGGGCCAGTTCGATCAAGTCCACCAGCGAGCGCGCATTGAGCTTCAACAGCAACCGGGTCTTGTAAGTGCTGACAGTCTTGTTGCTGAGGAACATACCATCGGCAATCTCCTTGTTTGTCTTTCCCCGCGCCAGTTGTTGCAACACCATCATTTCCCGTCCCGACAAACGATCCACCATATCGGCTTCACTGGCATTGCCAAGACTGGCCCGAACGGTATGCAAGGCTTGATTGGGAAAGTAACTGTAGCCTGACAATACAGCTTTTATCGCACTGAGCAATTCAGTGAGGTCCTGTTGCTTGCAAACATAACCGGCGGCCCCCGATTGCATGCAACGCATTGAAAAATGCCCCGGTGCCTGGGAGGTCAGCACTAATACTTTTAAAGGCAACGCAACCGATGTCAGGCGCGCGATGACTTCGAGGCCGTCCAGTTTCGGTATTCCAATATCCAGAATGACAATATCCGGCATATGTTCACGAGCAAGTTGCAATGCATCCACACCATTGTCTGTTTCTGCGATGACTTCGTAGCCATGACGTTCCATTAGCAAACGCACCGCAAGACGAATGACAGGGTGATCATCCACGATCAGCACTTTATTCATGGGCAAGTCCAATTTTCGCTGTTCGAATTTTTAGAGCCCGCACAATAGCCTAGTCGTTTCACCCGTGGCATGCCGTACCCCTCGGGCACCCGCACCGAGAGACATTCCCTACAAGCAACGCGGATGATTCCTACAAAAAAACCTTGAATGCAATGAGTTTCAAACCATGAGATTTTAAGAACGACCGACTTTAGCTGGATTTTTTGTATCGGCTTACAACCAATACCACGCATAACCGACATCCTTGCAACACATCCCGCACTCATTGCCTGAAGGCCTGCGCTGAAAGGTAACCGATATTGTCACCTTCAAAATCCATACCAGAACACACGACGTTAAACAGGCAGCCTTATATATAGATCGCATGCACTACACACTAAAAAACTTTTGAAACAAGAACACCCAACATATAAAAACAATGAGAATTACAGTTACCACCTATAACCGCCATTATTTATGCCGAACGCACACACTAACAAGAAGCATTAAAAACACTAAAGCCCTTACACCACCAGATACTTTATCCACACGAGTAAATACAATTACCTTACGAGCTAAAAAACATGAAAAAACTCAAGAAAAGAATTTCGAACCCGATGACCATTATTGCGATTTTTGCAGCGCTTTCCGAAACGTCTGCAGCGATCTCCCTGCCCTTTCTTGACAATGATGAACGGGAAATCTATGTTTGGTTTTTAATCAGCTTTCCGTTTTACTTGCTCTTCCTTTTTTTTCTCACGCTCAACTTCAACTATCGATCGCTTTACGCCCCCTCTGACTTTGATAAAGACAAATACTTCATAAAAGTCATTGATAACGCCGAGCGCCCGCCCGCCCCAGGTTTTTCAACCAGAGTCAGGGGGTTTCGTTGTCGGTTCTGGAGTGCGCAAGGCCCACCGACTCCTCTCCGTCTGCACACAGGCATCCAGGCGCAACATAGCGTCTATTTGCCGGGGCGATTGAAGGAGCTGAGCATCGTCGATACTCGCGGGATAAACACGCCGGTGGGCTACACCACCTTAATGGAGGCAATCCGCAATCCACCGAGTCACCCTAAAAAGGTGATCGTGTTTCTTGCTTGCAGCGAGTCGGAGAAATTACTGAAGGAAGGCACGCTCAAGCATTCAAAGCACAAAAGGAAAGGCACTGGCGAATCCTTCTGCATTGTCTACAACTTGAGTTCACGGGGCACGACGGTGCTGGATCAGACGTTCGATGAGTGATCAGGAAAGTATTGGTGTGAATGAAATCGAGAGCGCTGTGGCCCTGTCAACGACAGGGCCACAGCGTCATTTACCACAACAAAGGTCTCAGAACAGCTTGCGACCCTTGTTGGCGGCAATACGCATGCGCAAGGCGTTTAGCTTGATGAAGCCCGCCGCATCGGCCTGGTTGTAAGCGCCGCCATCTTCTTCGAAGGTGGCGATGTTGGCGTCGAACAACGATTCGTCGGACTTGCGGCCGGTGACGATCACGTTGCCTTTGTACAGTTTCAGGCGAACGACACCGTTCACGTGAGCCTGGGAAGCGTCGATCATCTGTTGCAGCATCAGACGCTCAGGGCTCCACCAGTAACCGGTGTAGATCAGGCTGGCGTATTTCGGCATCAGCTCGTCTTTGAGGTGAGCCACTTCGCGGTCCAGGGTGATCGATTCGATCGCACGGTGAGCGCGCAGCATGATGGTGCCGCCAGGGGTTTCGTAGCAGCCGCGGGACTTCATGCCCACGTAGCGGTTCTCGACGATGTCGAGACGGCCGATACCGTGTTCGCCACCGATACGGTTCAGGGTCGCCAGCACGGTGGCCGGGGTCATTTCGACGCCGTCCAGCGCGACGATATCGCCGTTGCGGTAGGTCAGCTCGAGGTACTGGGCCTTGTCTGGAGCGTTCTCCGGGGAGACGGTCCATTTCCACATGTCTTCTTCGTGCTCGGTCCAGGTGTCTTCCAGCACGCCGCCTTCATAGGAGATGTGCAGCAGGTTGGCATCCATCGAGTACGGGGATTTTTTCTTGCCGTGGCGCTCGATCGGGATGTTGTGCTTTTCAGCGTAATCCATCAGCTTTTCACGGGAGAGCAGGTCCCACTCGCGCCAAGGGGCGATGACTTTCACGCCTGGCTTGAGTGCGTAGGCGCCCAGTTCGAAACGAACCTGATCGTTGCCCTTGCCGGTGGCGCCGTGGGAAATGGCGTCAGCGCCGGTTTCGTTGGCGATTTCGATCAGGCGTTTGGCGATCAACGGACGAGCGATGGAAGTACCCAGCAGGTACTCGCCTTCGTAAACGGTGTTGGCACGGAACATCGGGAACACGAAATCACGCACGAATTCTTCGCGCAGATCGTCGATGTAGATTTCTTTTACGCCCATGGCCTGAGCCTTGGCGCGGGCCGGTTCGACCTCTTCGCCCTGACCCAGGTCAGCGGTGAAGGTCACTACTTCACAGTTATAAGTATCCTGCAGCCACTTGAGGATCACCGAAGTGTCCAGGCCGCCGGAATACGCCAGAACGACCTTGTTTACGTCCGCCATGCCATCACTCCACGGGGTTTACGGAAAGCCGAGAAGTCTACCGCTCATGCGGAATAATTTACAGAGGCGCGACAGCTAATGACGACGAAGCGACAGATTATGTCGAGCGAGCGACGATTACAGCGGGTTCAGGAGGTCGTCGCAGCGCTCGCCGAAGAGGCCGACTGAGGAGCCGGTTTGTCGGTAGGCGCAACCCGTTCAAGGCGCACCGCGACCCGGCGATTCTTGGCCCGGTTGGCTGCATTGGTGTTCGGCGCCAGCGGGTAGCGTTCGCCGTGGAAACGCATGGTGATCTGCGATTCCTGGATGCCATTGGCCTTGAAAAAGTCCATCACCGCCAGTGCCCGGCGACGTGACAGCTCGCGGTTGGTCAGGCGATTGCCGCTGTTGTCGGAATGGCCGTCGAGTTCGATGTGATTAACCGTCGGATCGGCTTTCATGAACTCCAGCATGACCTGCAACTTGGCCTTGGCTTGGGGATCCAGATCGACACTTTCACCGGGGAAACCAACTTCGGATTGCTTCACCTGCTCGAAATTCTGCGGCAACAGTTTTGCCACACAACCCTGATAATCATTGAAGGCCTTGCTGAACTTGACCGGCAGCAGGCGAACTTCAGACACCCGACCATCGCCCGAAGCACGCCGGATAACCGGGCTGCGACCGTCCATCAAACCACTGATCAGGCGCCCGGCCTGGACTTGCGAACTGTTGAACAGCACGTTGCCGCTGCCGATGTTGACTGACCCCAGGTTGATGTCGCCACGCCCCGGTTGCCATGGTGCAGCCGCTGCCAGCAGCGTCGCCGAGCCGCCGCCGATCACCGAGTTGTAGGCTTTGAGACGAAAAATCGCCTGCTCACCCGCGCGACGCACGAACTCGCCAGAACCGAAATCGGTAATCGGCTGGGCCAGTCGGCATTCGAACTTGTCACCTTCGACCGTCCACTCAATGCTCTCCAGACGGGTCTGGAAAGTGAGCGCCATCGCGGGAAGGCTGGCAAACACACTGAGCAAGGCTAAATAACGCTGGCGCACGGGAGGCTCCACTGGCTTCTACAACAAAAAGACCGACACATACGTTTACGGCATACCTAATGGATATCGGAAGCTTGCTGCAAAACTTGATAGCGAGTGCCTGAGAGAGTCTTTTCCGGTAGCATTCCCCTCAGTTTGACCCGCCTGGAATCCCCTCATGTCCGACCGCCTGACCCTGCTGCGTCCCGACGACTGGCATATTCATCTTCGCGATGGTGCTGTTTTGTCCAATACCGTTGCGGATGTCGCGCGCACCTTTGGTCGCGCCCTCATCATGCCCAACCTGGTACCTCCGGTGCGCAACGCCGCTGAAGCCGACGGCTATCGCCAGCGGATTCTCGCTGCACGCCCGGCCGGCAGTCGTTTCGAACCGCTGATGGTGCTGTACCTGACCAACCGCACCCAGCCCGAAGAAATTCGTGAGGCCAAGGCCAGCGGTTTCGTTCACGCCGCCAAGCTGTACCCGGCCGGCGCCACCACCAACTCGGATTCTGGCGTCACCAGCATCGACAAGATCTTCCCGACGATCGAGGCCATGGCCGAAGTCGGGATGCCGTTGTTGATCCACGGTGAAGTCACCCGTGGCGATGTCGACGTGTTCGATCGCGAAAAGATCTTCATCGATGAGCACATGCGTCGTGTGGTCGAGCGTTTCCCGACGCTCAAAGTGGTGTTCGAACACATCACCACCGCTGACGCCGTGCAGTTCGTCAACGCGGCTCCGGCCAACGTTGGCGCGACCATCACCGCGCATCACTTGCTGTACAACCGCAACCACATGCTGGTGGGCGGGATTCGGCCGCATTTCTACTGCCTGCCGATTCTCAAGCGCAACACGCACCAGGAAGCCCTGCTCGACGCCGCCACCAGTGGCAGCGAGAAGTTCTTCCTCGGCACCGACTCGGCGCCGCATGCCCAGCACGCAAAAGAAGCCGCTTGCGGCTGTGCCGGTTGCTACACCGCTTATGCTGCGATCGAGATGTACGCCGAGGCCTTCGAACAGCGCAATGCGCTGGACAAGCTCGAAGCCTTCGCCAGCCTGAACGGCCCGCGCTTCTATGGCCTGCCGGTGAACACCGATCGCATTACCCTGGTCCGCGAAGAGTGGACCGCCCCAACCAGCCTGCCATTTGGCGAGCTGACCGTAATCCCGCTGCGCGCCGGTGAAAAACTGCGCTGGCGCCTGCTGGAGGAACACGCGTGAGTGAAGACCATTTCGACGACGAACAGGACGGTCAAGGCGGTGGAGGCGGTCCTCGTCATCCAATGGCTGCCAGATTCCGTGGTTACCTGCCGGTTGTCGTCGACGTAGAAACCGGTGGTTTCAACTCGGCCACCGACGCCCTGCTGGAAATTGCCGCGACCACCATCGCCATGGATGAAAAAGGGTTTGTGTACCCCGATCACACCTACTTCTTTCGCGTAGAACCGTTTGAGGGCGCGAACATCGAAGCGGCCGCCCTGGAATTCACCGGGATCAAGCTCGATCACCCGCTGCGCATGGCCGTGAGTGAAGAAACCGCCCTGACCGATATCTTCCGCGGCATCCGCAAGGCCCTCAAAGCCAACGGTTGCAAACGGGCGATCCTGGTCGGGCACAACAGCAGCTTCGACCTGGGCTTCCTCAACGCCGCTGTCGCGCGCCTGGACATGAAACGCAACCCGTTCCATCCGTTCTCCAGCTTCGACACGGCCACCCTCGCTGGCCTGGCTTACGGTCAAACCGTACTGGCCAAGGCCTGCCAGGCAGCCGATATCGACTTCGACGGTCGCGAGGCTCACTCGGCTCGTTACGACACCGAGAAGACCGCCGAGCTGTTCTGCGGCATCGTCAATCGCTGGAAACAAATGGGCGGCTGGGAAGACTTCAACGACTGATCCGGTCGCAGGGTTTTATCCCGCCCACAAAAAAACCGGCCTCGCGGCCGGTTTTTTTATGCCTGACGCTTGGGCTTACAGCGCCGCAGCGTGCTCGGTCAGGTAAGCCGCAACACCTTCGGTGGAAGCGGTCATGCCTTTGTCGCCTTTTTTCCAGTTGGCAGGGCAAACTTCGCCGTGCTCTTCGTGGAATTGCAGCGCGTCGACCAGACGGATCAACTCTTCCATGTTACGGCCCAGTGGCAGGTCATTGATGATCTGCGAACGGACAACGCCTTTGTCGTCGATCAGGAACGCGCCACGGAAAGCAACGCCGTCAGCGGACTGAACGTCGTAGGCCTTCATGATTTCCTGCTTGATGTCGGCAGCCATGGTGTAGCGAACCTGGCCGATACCGCCATTGTTCACCGGGGTGTTGCGCCATGCGTTGTGGGTGAAGTGCGAGTCGATCGACACGGCGACCACTTCAACGTTGCGCGCCTTGAAGTCAGCCATGCGGTTGTCCAGAGCGATCAGCTCGGACGGGCAAACGAAGGTGAAGTCCAGTGGGTAGAAGAACACCAGGCCGTATTTGCCTTTGATGGCCGACGACAGGGTGAAGCTGTCTACGATTTCGCCGTTGCCGAGGACGGCCGGTACGGTGAAGTCTGGAGCTTGTTTGCCTACGAGTACGCTCATTGAATATCTCCTGGTCTATTAACGTGAAGAACTGGATTCGCATCAGCCTGCCACCCTCAGGCGACAGCCCTGTGACACGATCCCCTTCGCAAGGACCGACCATCATACACGGCGTTTTTGAGCTGTCCTCAACGGATTTTCAGCGGCGCGCAAAATTCGGACTGTTACGGTTACTGTCGCAATGCCATGTCGAAAACCGTTCGTCAGCCATCGGCGCTTATAACGCGAAGCTTTCAGAAAGCACTTTGACAATCATTCTCGTTAACATTAAGATCCATCGCAATTGAGTCACAACCAGCGACGGTTCTCACTTATGTATGTCTGCCTCTGCACTGGCGTCACCGACGGTCAAATCCGCGATGCAATCTATGAAGGTTGCTGCAGCTATAAAGAAGTCCGTCAGGCCACCGGCGTAGCTAGTCAATGCGGTAAATGCGCCTGCCTTGCCAAGGAAGTGGTGCGTGAAACCCTGACCAAGCTGCAAACCGCCCAGGCCGCGATTCCATTTCCTGTTGAATTTACTGCCGCGTAACTACCGTATTTCAAAGAACCGGACTAATGTCCGGTTTTTTTATGCCCGTAAATCAACCGCTTAGGCTCTAGACGCGGAACACAAACATTCTTATTCCGATTAATTTTCATATAACTTTCAATAACTTAGGTTTGACACTCTTAATTACGCGGCTCAAACTCTGCCTTATAGTCAGTTAATACAGGGCAGGACCCCATCATGAAAGGCGACATTACAGTCATCCAGCATCTCAACAAGATCCTTGCCAATGAGCTGGTCGCGATCAATCAATACTTTTTGCATGCGCGCATGTATGAAGATTGGGGTCTGAACAAGCTCGGCAAGCACGAATACCACGAATCCATCGACGAGATGAAACACGCGGACAAGCTGATCAAGCGCATCCTGTTCCTCGAAGGCCTGCCGAACGTCCAGGACCTCGGCAAGCTGCAGATCGGCGAGCACACCCAGGAAATGCTTGAGTGTGACCTGCGTATCGAACGCACCGGTCACGCGGACCTCAAGGTCGCGATCGCCCATTGCGAAACCGTCGGCGACTTCGGCAGCCGTGAACTGCTTGAAGACATCCTTGAATCCGAGGAAGAACATATCGACTGGCTGGAAACCCAACTGGGCCTGATCGATAAAGTCGGTCTTGAGAACTATCTGCAATCGCAGATGGGCGAAGAGTAAGAGCTGTGTAGGAGCTGTCGAGTGCAACGAGGCTGCGATCCTGGCGATGGCAGCGGCGACATCTCAACAACTTACATAGCGCAATAAAAAGCCCCGCCTTCTTTCGAGAGGCGGGGCTTTTTAGTTGCTGAAGATCAAAAGATCGCAGCCTCGTTGCACTCGACAGCTCCTACAGGGGAGCCAATCGACTTAGGCTTCGGTCTTGGCAGCCGCTGCTTTTTCAACAGCCGCTTTGATCGTGGCCTGCAACGAACCGTCAGCAGCCATTTCAGTCATGATGTCGCTACCGCCGACCAGCTCACCGCCGACCCACAGTTGCGGGAAGGTTGGCCAGTTGGCGTATTTTGGCAGGTTGGCGCGAATTTCCGGGTTCTGCAGGATGTCCACGTACGCGAACTTTTCACCACAAGCCATGACGGACTGCGCGGCTTTCGCGGAGAAGCCACACTGCGGGGCATTCGGCGAGCCTTTCATGTAAAGCAGAATGGTGTTGTTAGCAATCTGCTCTTTAATCGTTTCGATGATATCCATGGAGCACCTCGGCTGAACTTTCCGACTCAAGGGTCGGCACGGTGGCGCATTGTAACGGAAACCCGAGCGCCATGCTCGGTCTCCCCGACAGACTCGATCAAGCCGCCGCCACGGTCACCGGCACGCCGTTCAACGCCGCATTCCCCGACAACTCATCGAGCTGACATTCGTCGGTCAGGTCATTGGCGCTGGACCCCGGCTGGCTGCTGGCGATTGTCATCTGCACACCCGGCCGCGCGTGGCCCCAACCGTGCGGAAGACTGACCACGCCTTTCATCATATCCAGACTGCCAAGCACCTCAACTTCGATCACCCCGACCCGCGAGCTGACCCGCACCCGCTGCCCATCGTTGAGCCCGCGGCTGGCCAGGTCGTCCGGATGCATTAACAACTGGTGCCGCGGCTTGCCCTTCACCAGACGGTGGTAGTTGTGCATCCACGAATTGTTACTGCGCACATGCCGGCGGCCAATCATCAGCAACTCGTCGGCGGCCGGCGCCTGCAGGGCGGCGAAACGGGCCAGGTCAGCGAGGATCGGCGCCGGTGCGGCCTGAACATGCTGGTTCGGGGTCTTGAGCCGTGACGCCAGATTAGACTTGAGCGCCCCCAGATCAACACCGTGAGGATGATCGAACAGGGTCGCCAGCGACAGCTTGTGCTCGGATGCATCGCCATACAGCCCCATGCGCAAGCCACGGTCGATCATTTGCGCCGGAGCGATGGTTGGCTTGAGTTCCTTGCCGGTCTTCGCCGCAAACGCCTGGGCCAGGCCGACGAAAATTTCCCAGTCGTGCAACGCGCCTTCCGGCTTGGCCAGGATCGCCCGGTTGAAGCGCGAGACGTTACGCACGGCAAACATGTTGAACGTGGTGTCGTAGTGATCGTTTTCCAGGGCAGAGGTGGACGGCAGGATCAAGTCGGCATAACGGGTGGTTTCGTTGATGTACAGGTCGATACTGACCATGAACTCCAGCCCGTCCAGCGCTTGCTCCAGTTGTCGGCCGTTCGGCGTGGACAGAACCGGATTGCCGGCCACGGTGATCAGTGCCCGCACCTGCCCTTCCCCGCCGGTGAGCATCTCTTCGGCCAGGGCCGACACCGGCAATTCGCCGCTGTATTCAGGACGCCCGGACACCCGGCTCTGCCAAAGATTGAAATGCCCGCCCGAGGTGGACGCCACCAAATCCACCGCCGGTTCGGTGCACAACGCACCGCCCACACGGTCGAGGTTGCCGGTGACCAGGTTGATCAACTGCACGACCCAATGGCACAACGTGCCGAAGGCCTGGGTCGAGACCCCCATGCGGCCGTAGCACACCGCCGTCGGCGCTGCGGCAAAGTCCCGGGCCAGTTGGCGGATCTGTTCGGCGGGCACCGCGCACAACGGGCTCATCACCTCAGCGGTGAAACCCGCGACCGCCTCACGCACTTCATCCAGACCGTCCACCGGCAAATGACTGTCCCGGGTCAGGCCTTCGGCGAACAGGGTATTGAGCAGCCCGAACAACAGCGCCGCATCGCCGCCGGGGCGCACGAACAAATGCTGATCGGCAATCGCGGCCGTTTCGCTTCGGCGTGGATCGACCACCACCACTTTGCCGCCCCGGGCCTGAATTGCCTTCAGGCGTTTCTCGACATCCGGCACGGTCATGATGCTGCCGTTGGACGCCAGCGGATTGCCGCCCAGGATCAGCATGAAATCGGTGTGATCGATGTCCGGGATCGGCAACAGCAAGCCGTGGCCGTACATCAGATGGCTGGTCAGGTGATGGGGCAACTGATCGACCGAGGTCGCGGAAAACCGATTACGGGTTTTCAGCAGGCCTAGAAAGTAATTGCTGTGGGTCATCAGCCCATAGTTGTGCACGCTGGGGTTGCCTTGATAGACCGCCACCGCATTCTGCCCGTGACGTTCTTGAATCCCTGCCAGACGCTCGGCTACGAGATTAAAGGCGTCTTCCCACGCAATCGGCTGCCATTCGCTGCCCACGCGCTGCATCGGCTGGTGCAGGCGGTCCGGATCATTCTGGATGTCTTGCAGGGCCACAGCCTTGGGACAGATGTGCCCGCGACTGAACGTATCCTGGGGATCACCCTTGATCGAAGTGATCTGCACCCGGCCTTCGGCCTCGGTGGTTTCGATGGTCAGGCCGCAAATGGCCTCGCACAGGTGGCAGGCACGGTGATGGAGAGTCTTGGTCATGGCCAGTCTCTGTCTTGTTCTGGGCGGGCAATGTCTGCCACGGGAACAAAACTATGGCGCGCGAACCGTCACTGCGCCAGCGACGTTCGTCTTGTGAATCGGTGGCCATCAGGCCAGCCGATGGCCGTGCGGATTCAGTTCGGCGGCAACCGGGGCGGCGCCTGCAACTGGATCTCCTGGATGGTTTCAATCTGCTCGTGGGCGACATGCACACCAGTGAGCTCGCCGATCAATCGCCAGTGCTCATCGAGCCCGGCACTGATGGTGGCCATGCGGTCGATCATCCGCCGACCGGCGGCCTTGGTCACATCGTCTTCACTGCGCATCAACTCGAAGGACATCGAGGTCATGGACGCGGTGAGATGGGTCAGGGAGCGGGCGGTGAGGCCAAGTAATTCCATTAGTTGCTGTTCTTTCGAATCCATTCCGGAGGCTTCCTGCGTCGTCGTGAGGTAGTTATAACCCAGCACTTTGCATTAGCAAATGTTTCAGACGAGACACATTGCCCAGACAGACCGAGAAAAACTTCACTGGGCCTGGGAAACCTTCAGCACTTTCTTTTTGAATGGTGAGGTAAGCGCCGTCCATATACCGCCAATGGCCAGCCAAAGCATGACGCCAGACCCGATCAGGATGATCGCTTTTTGGTTAGCCAGGATGCCCAATTGATGGGGTTCGGCTTGATAGACCTGTAACGCGATATCCAAAACGCTCACAACGGTAAACCAGGCGACCACCAATGCAGCACCGTGCTTGAGGTCAGGCGTGGATCGAGCCAGTAGCGAAGTCCCCAGGTAGATTCCAATCGCGATCAATCCGCCAATTACCAATAATTGGGTCGAATCAATCTGCAATCGCATCATCCTTGAAATTCTTTACGCCGATAAAAGCGCCAACGATGGCGCCTACTACCGCGCTCGGAATGCCTGGGTAAAGGGTCGTCGCGATAATTGCGAAACCCATTACAGTGGACAGCACTGCCATATCAAACGCCGGAGAGACACGACGCAAACGTGTCAGGCTACCGATTCCAGTTTTATCGAGCGACATACCGGGTTCCCTCCTTGGGGGTGTTTGACTGGGTTGAATCGCAAATACGCAACGACGCCGATGATACCGGACGGTAGCTCCACTACTGGCACGCAAAACCGTAACAGCAAGCAACGTGCCCCCTTGAAACCGGGCCTTTAATGGCGTGTCACGCTGCACCTGATTTGCAAACCCGCTTCGCCACCGTGTACAAATGCGGCTCGCTTGTGAATCTCGAAACAGGTCAGAAGCCGTAAAAATAAGCCTCCTATTGGTAAGACGCGACATTTAATTATAAGATCGCGCCTTCCCCTATTTCGTCGCCCCGTGCGGCTTACGCCGCAGGTCTCGCCCGTTTTTCAGTTAAACAAGGCTTTGAGTATCTGCGGTCTGTTGCAAAAAGGTAGTCAATGATGAGCGCAAGGCACTTTCTCTCCCTGATGGATTGCACGCCCGAAGAGCTGGTCAGCGTGATCCGTCGAGGCGTTGAGCTCAAGGACCTGCGTAACCGCGGCGTACTGTTCGAGCCTTTGAAAAACCGCGTCCTGGGGATGATTTTCGAGAAGTCCTCGACCCGCACCCGCATCTCGTTCGAAGCCGGCATGATCCAGCTCGGCGGCCAGGCGATCTTCCTTTCGCCCCGGGATACCCAACTGGGTCGCGGCGAGCCGATCGGTGACGCCGCCATTGTCATGTCGAGCATGCTCGATGCGGTGATGATCCGTACGTTTTCCCACAGCACACTGACTGAATTCGCCGCCAATTCGCGCGTTCCGCTGATCAACGGCCTGTCCGATGATCTGCACCCGTGCCAGTTGCTGGCCGACATGCAAACTTTCCTCGAACACCGCGGCTCGATCCAGGGCAAGACCGTGGCCTGGATCGGCGACGGCAATAACATGTGCAACAGCTATATAGAAGCGGCGATCCAGTTCGACTTCCAGTTGCGCATTGCCTGCCCGGAAGGTTATGAGCCAAACCCTGAATTCGTGGCCAAGGCCGGCGATCGTGTGACCATCGTCCGCGATCCACAGGATGCCGTGCGCGGCGCTCACCTGGTCAGCACCGACGTCTGGACCTCCATGGGCCAGGAAGAAGAAACCGCCAAGCGCCTGAAGCTGTTCGCTCCGTTCCAGGTCAATCGCGCCCTGCTCGACCAGGCAGCGCCGGACGTGTTGTTCATGCATTGCCTGCCCGCTCACCGTGGCGAAGAGATCAGCCTCGACCTGTTGGACGACCCGCGCTCCGTGGCCTGGGACCAGGCGGAAAACCGTCTGCACGCGCAAAAAGCCCTGCTGGAGTTTCTCGTGATGCCGGCGTACCACCACGCATGAGCCAGCCATTACTGCTCAAGCTGCGCAACCTTGCCTGCGGTTACCAGGACCAGCGGGTCGTACAGAACCTCAACCTGCATTTGAATGCCGGCGACATCGGTTGCCTGCTGGGCTCTTCGGGCTGCGGCAAGACCACCACCCTGCGGGCCATTGCCGGTTTCGAACCAGTACACGAAGGTGAAATCCAGCTCGCCTGCGAAACCATCTCCAGCGCCGGATTCACCCTCGCCCCGGAGAAACGCCGGATCGGCATGGTCTTTCAGGACTACGCCCTGTTTCCACATTTGAGCGTGGCCGAGAACATCGCTTTCGGGATCCGCAAGCATCCGCAGAAGGACCGCGTCACCGAAGAGTTGCTCGAACTGGTCAACCTGAAGAACCTCGGCAAACGCTTCCCCCATGAGTTGTCCGGTGGCCAGCAGCAACGCGTCGCCCTGGCCCGCGCCCTGGCGCCGGAGCCGCAACTGTTGCTGCTCGACGAACCGTTCTCCAACCTCGATGGCGAACTGCGGCGCAAGCTCAGCCATGAAGTCCGCGACATTCTCAAGGCTCGTGGCACCAGTGCGATTCTGGTGACCCACGACCAGGAAGAAGCCTTCGCCGTCAGCGATCACGTGGGGGTTTTCAAGGAAGGTCGCCTGGAACAGTGGGATACGCCCTACAACCTGTATCACGAACCTCTGACACAGTTTGTGGCCAGTTTCATTGGCCAGGGCTACTTCATTCGCGGCCAGTTGAACACGCCGGAATCGGTGCAGACCGAGTTGGGCGAATTACGCGGCAATCGTGCCTATACGTGGCCGACAGGGGGCGCGGTGGATGTGTTGCTGCGACCGGATGACATCGTTTACGCACCGGATAGCGCACTGAAGGCCCGGATTGTCGGCAAGACGTTCCTCGGCGCCTCGACGTTGTATCGCTTGCAGATGCCGACAGGTGCGCAGCTGGAGTCGATCTTCCCGAGCCATGCCGATCACCAGATCGGTGCGCAGGTGGGGATTCGAGTGGCGGCGGAGCATTTGGTGTTGTTCCAGGCTTCTGGAAGCACGGCGGCGCAGATTCCGACAGTTGAGTCCGGTGTTCGCCGGTACAGCACCGCCAGCTGACAAACTGGATTAAATGTGGGAGCGGGCTTGCTCGCGAAGGCGGCGTCTCAGTCACCATCATCGTTGACTGTTACACCCCCTTCGCGAGCAAGCCCGCTCCCACATTGGTATTTCTCAACCCAACATAAACGTTCCGCTCGCGACCAGCGTCGCATTCCCGCCGATCTTCACCCGCTCCCCTTCCAGCCGACAGAACAACTCCCCACCACGGGCCGAGCACTGATACGCCGTCAGGCTCGATTTGCCCAAGCGTTTCGACCAGTACGGAATCAAGCTGCAATGGGTTGATCCGGTCACCGGATCTTCATTGATGCCAATCGCCGGCGCGAAGTACCGGGACACGAAATCATGCTTGCTGCCCTTGGCCGTGACGATTGCACCCGGCCACGGCAGTTTCGCCAGCGCCGTCATATCAGGTTTGCAATCGAGCACGGCCTGCTCGGATTCCAGCACCACCAACAGTTCATTCGAACCCAGCACATCGACCGCTTCCACACCCAAGGCACGCTCGACATCCAGGGTCACGCCGACTTCCGACGGAACGATCGCCGGGAAATCCAGCCACAACCGCCCGCCTTCACGGCTGACGCTCAATGGGCCAGACTTGCAGATGAAATCCAGGCGCTCAGCCGGCTCCTTATGGATGTCGAACAGTACGAACGCGCTGGCCAGGGTAGCGTGCCCGCACAGCGGCACTTCGATCGTCGGGGTAAACCAGCGGATATGCCAGGCCTGACCTTCACGCACCACGAAAGCGGTTTCGGCAAGGTTGTGCTCGGCGGCAATCTTCTGCATCAATTCATCGGCGAGCCAGGCATCGAGCCGATACACCATCGCCGGATTGCCACTGAACGGTCGATCACTGAACGCATCGACCTGATGAAATTCAAGCTGCATAACCTTCTCCCTAAGTTCGGCCGCCGAGCATGAAGCCGCGACTTTTCCGGCGCCAGTGACAGTGAAGTCCAATTTTCACCATACACCCCGGGCCGACAGTGCTCGTCAGACGCGAGCGATATCGGCGAACGTCGCCTGGGTGTGCTCGGCCAATACGGCGGGCGCCAATTCCACCTCCAGACCACGTCGCCCCGCACTGACAAAAATGCTGGCGAAGGGCTGTGCCGAACTGTCGATAAAAGTGCGCAGACGTTTCTTTTGCCCCAACGGACTGATGCCGCCCAACAGGTAGCCGGTCGCCCGCTGTGCTGCCGCCGGGTCTGCCATTTCGACTTTTTTCACGCCGGCCGCATGGGCCAGGTGCTTTAAATCGAGACTTCCGACGACCGGCACCACCGCCACCAATAATTCACCTTTCTCACTGGCCGCCAGCAACGTCTTGAATACCTGCGCCGGGTCCAGGCCCAGTTTTTCCGCTGCCTCCAGGCCATAGGACGCCGCCTTCGGATCATGTTCGTAACTGTGCACACGATGTTCGGCGCGAACTTTTTTCAACAAATCCAATGCGGGGGTCATGGCAGCTCCAGGCTTGGCGGCAGAAGAAAAATACTGCGCTGGATTCTAGGTCATTGATCAGCAAAAGGCTCTATTGCGGAGCTATTTCAAAGGCTTGGCGGAGCCCCGCTGCACGGGTTTTCACGCAACTCAAAACGCCATCAACACGATCATTCACACGACGAATAGTTTAAATATGACTGACGGTTCACTTTCGACCTTTGACAGCGGCGTTTCTTGTCTATATTTTTTCGTTTGCGAATACTGTAGGAATGATCCCGAAGTAGTACTCGGCAGTAAACCAAAATCAGGATGGGGATCCTGACGCGGTGAAAATCGCGCCTTGACCAAGATGACAAGGCGCCAGACAACAACAAAAAAGAGGTTTTCGATGACAACTGCTTTGAAACAACCGCCACTCTCGAGCCAATGCATGGCCGAATTCCTGGGCACTGCACTGTTGATCTTTTTCGGGACGGGTTGCGTTGCTGCGCTCAAGGTCGCGGGTGCCAGCTTCGGGCTTTGGGAAATCAGTATCATCTGGGGCGTTGGCGTCAGCATGGCGATCTACCTGACCGCCGGTGTGTCCGGGGCTCACCTCAATCCTGCCGTCAGTATCGCGTTGAGCATTTTCGCCGATTTCGAAAAACGCAAACTGCCCTTCTACATCCTCGCCCAGGTCGCTGGCGCGTTCTGCGGAGCGTTGTTGGTTTACACGCTCTACAGCAATTTATTCTTCGATTACGAACAAACTCACCATATGGTTCGTGGCACCCAGGCAAGCCTTGAGCTGGCGTCGGTGTTCTCCACCTTCCCGCACCCGGCCCTGTCCACGGCCCAGGCGTTCCTGGTCGAAGTGATCATCACCGCCATCCTGATGGGCGTGATCATGTCCCTGACCGACGACAACAACGGCCTGCCGAAGGGTCCGCTGGCGCCACTGCTGATCGGCCTGCTGATTGCGGTGATTGGCAGCTCCATGGGCCCACTGACCGGTTTCGCGATGAACCCAGCGCGTGATTTCGGTCCTAAGCTGATGACTTTCTTTACTGGCTGGGGTGAAATTTCCTTCACCGGCGGGCGCGATATCCCGTATTTCCTGATTCCGATTTTTGCACCGATTGTCGGTGCCTGCCTCGGCGCTGCTGCATATCGCGGGCTGATTGCCCGTCATCTGCCAGGCACCGAACCTGCTACAAAGGACGCAACACCGGCCATTGACGGCAAACCAAGAACTTCTTGATACCGTTGGCGCGTGATCCTGCCCTTTGATCCCGCGCCTGACCTCACTCCTTATTTCGTCCAAGGCAATCGACATGACCGATATTCAGAATAAGAACTACATCATTGCCCTCGATCAGGGTACGACCAGCTCCCGCGCGATCATTTTCGACCGTGACGCGAACGTGGTCTGCACTGCACAACGCGAGTTCGTGCAGCATTACCCGCAAGCCGGTTGGGTCGAACATGACCCGATGGAAATCTTCGCGACCCAAAGCGCCGTGATGGTCGAGGCCCTGGCTCAAGCCGGCCTGCATCACGACCAGGTTGCCGCCATCGGCATCACCAACCAGCGTGAAACCACCGTGGTCTGGGACAAGACCACCGGCCGCCCGATCTACAACGCGATCGTCTGGCAGTGCCGCCGCAGCACCGAGATCTGCCAACAGCTCAAGCGCGATGGCCACGAGCAATACATCAGCGAAACCACTGGTCTTGTGACTGACCCGTACTTCTCCGGCACCAAGCTCAAGTGGATCCTCGACAACGTCGAAGGCAGCCGCGAACGTGCGCGCAACGGCGAACTGCTGTTCGGCACCGTCGACAGCTGGCTGATCTGGAAATTTACCGGCGGCAAAGTCCACGTTACCGACTACACCAACGCCTCGCGCACCATGCTCTTCAACATCCACTCGCTGGAGTGGGACGCGAAGATGCTGGAGATCCTCGACATCCCCCGTGAGATGTTGCCGGAAGTTAAATCGTCGTCGGAAATCTACGGCCACACCAAAAGCGGCATTGCCATCGGCGGTATCGCCGGCGACCAGCAAGCGGCGCTGTTCGGTCAGATGTGCGTCGAGCCCGGCCAGGCGAAAAACACCTACGGCACCGGCTGCTTCCTGCTGATGAACACCGGCGACAAAGCCGTGAAGTCCAAGCACGGGATGCTGACCACCATCGCTTGCGGCCCGAAAGGCGAAGTGGCCTACGCGCTGGAAGGCGCAGTGTTCAACGGCGGTTCCACCGTGCAGTGGCTGCGTGACGAACTGAAGATCATTGCCGATGCCACCGACACCGAATACTTCGCCAGCAAGGTCAAGGACAGCAACGGCGTGTATCTGGTGCCGGCCTTCACCGGTCTGGGCGCGCCGTACTGGGACCCGTATGCCCGTGGCGCTTTGTTCGGCCTGACCCGTGGCGTGCGCGTGGATCACATCATTCGTGCCGCGCTGGAATCGATCGCTTATCAAACCCGTGACGTGCTCGACGCCATGCAACAGGACTCCGGCGAACGCCTCAAGTCCCTGCGTGTGGACGGCGGTGCGGTGGCGAACAACTTCCTCATGCAGTTCCAGGCCGACATCCTCGGCACCCAGGTCGAGCGTCCGCAAATGCGCGAAACCACGGCACTGGGCGCCGCTTACCTGGCCGGCCTGGCGTGCGGCTTCTGGGGCAGCCTGGACGAGTTGCGCGGCAAGGCAGTGATCGAGCGCGAGTTCGAACCGGCCCTGGAAGAAAGCGCGAAGGAAAAACTCTACGCCGGCTGGAAAAAAGCCGTCAGCCGCACCCGCGATTGGGAGCCGCACGAAGGGGCTGAATAAGCCAAGGACCGGACTCGTATCCGGTTGTAACTGGTAGGGAGCGGATTCCTGCGGCATCATGGGCAAATTTTGCACGGCAGCCCAAAGGAAGCCCCATGAATCTGCCTCCCCGTCAGCAGCAAATCCTCGAACTGGTCCGCGAACGCGGCTATGTCAGCATCGAGGAAATGGCTACGCTGTTCGTCGTTACACCGCAAACCATCCGCCGCGATATCAATCAGCTCGCGGAAGCCAATTTGTTGCGTCGCTACCACGGCGGCGCGGCCTACGATTCCAGTGTCGAGAACACCGCCTACGCCATGCGTGCCGACCAGATGCGCGATGAAAAGCAGCGTATCGGCGAAGCCATTGCGGCACAGATTCCCGACCATGCCTCGCTGTTCATCAATATCGGCACCACCACCGAATCGATTGCCCGGGCGTTGCTCAACCACAATCACCTGAAAATCATCACCAACAACCTGCACGTGGCCTCGATGCTCAGCGCCAAGGACGACTTTGACGTTCTGTTGACCGGTGGCAATGTGCGGCGTGACGGCGGCGTGGTGGGTCAGGCGAGTGTCGATTTCATTAACCAGTTCAAAGTGGATTTTGCTCTGGTTGGCATCAGCGGTATCGATGAAGACGGCAGCCTGCTCGACTTCGATTATCAGGAAGTGCGGGTGTCCCAGGCGATTATTGCCAATGCGCGACAAGTAATTCTGGCAGCGGACTCCAGCAAATTCGGGCGCAACGCCATGATTCGTTTGGGGCCGATCAGCCTGATCGACTGTCTCGTGACCGATCAGCAACCCGTGCCGGCGTTGGCGCAGTTGTTGAGTCAGCACAAGATTCGGCTCGAAGTGGTTTAAGCCGCTCCTCCTTATTCGGCGTCTGCACTGGCGCCTTCGCGAGCAAGCCCGCTCCCACAGGTTCCGCGCAACCCTTGTGGGAGCGGGCTTGCTCGCGAATACGCGCGCCCAGGCGACACACCGTCTGCGGCTTTCCGCACATCTAAATGTTCGTAAATTTTCCTTTAACCGCCCTTCGATCAGTATTTTCAATCGAAGTTGACTGGCTGTGGGCGGCTTTATGGGCTACCATTTTCGCAAATGAACATTAATGTTCGAATTCCAATATCGAAAATCATAAAAGCCCGAGGCCAGCCGATGCCCACTTCTACCTTGCCTACGCCCCCTCTCGCCGAGGTCTACGATATCGCCGTCATCGGTGGT
This sequence comes from Pseudomonas sp. NPDC096950, assembly GCF_044762525.1. Taxonomy (NCBI): domain Bacteria; kingdom Pseudomonadati; phylum Pseudomonadota; class Gammaproteobacteria; order Pseudomonadales; family Pseudomonadaceae; genus Pseudomonas; species Pseudomonas sp. NPDC096950. The sequence goes on from NZ_JBIWEL010000006.1 coordinate 156,946, forward strand.
GGGATCAATGGCGTGGGGATCGCAGCGGATGCCGCCGGTCGCGGCCTTTCGGTGTTCCTTTGTGAAAAAGACGATCTGGCCAGCCACACCTCGTCGGCCAGCAGCAAGCTGATCCACGGCGGCCTGCGCTACCTAGAACATTACGAATTCCGCCTGGTGCGCGAAGCCCTGGCCGAACGCGAAGTGCTGTTGGCCAAGGCCCCGCACATCGTCAAGCAGATGCGCTTCGTGTTGCCGCACCGCCCGCACCTGCGTCCAGCGTGGATGATCCGCGCCGGCCTGTTCCTTTATGACCACTTGGGCAAGCGGGAAAAACTGGAAGGCTCGAAAAGCCTGAAGTTCGGCCCGAACAGCCCGTTGAAAAGCGAAATCACCAAAGGCTTCGAATATTCCGATTGCTGGGTCGACGATGCCCGCCTCGTGGTCCTGAACGCCATGGCCGCTCGCGAGAAAGGCGCCCACGTTCACACACAGACCCGTTGCGTCAGCGCCCGTCGCGCCAAAGGCCTGTGGCACCTGAACCTGGAACGTGCCGATGGCAGCCTGTTTTCGATTCGCGCCAAGGCGCTGGTGAACGCCGCCGGCCCATGGGTCGCCAAGTTCATTCGTGACGACTTGAAAATGGATTCGCCTTACGGCATCCGCCTGATCCAGGGCAGCCACCTGATCGTGCCGAAACTGTACGAAGGCGAACACGCACACATTCTGCAAAACGAAGATCAGCGCATCGTCTTCACCATTCCGTACCTGAACCACTTCACCCTGATCGGCACCACCGACCGCGAATACACCGGCGACCCGGCAAAAGTGGCGATCACCGAAGGCGAAACCGATTACCTGCTCAAAGTGGTCAATGCCCACTTCAAGAAGCAAGTCAGCCGCGACGACATCCTGCACAGCTATTCCGGTGTACGTCCGCTGTGCAACGACGAATCCGACAACCCGTCGGCCGTGACCCGCGACTACACCCTGGCGTTGTCCGGCAGTGGTGAAGAAGCCCCGTTGTTGTCGGTGTTCGGCGGCAAGCTGACCACCTACCGCAAACTGGCTGAATCGGCGCTGGCGCAACTGGCCCCGTACTTCACCCAGATCAAGCCAAGCTGGACCGCGACCGCCACCCTGCCCGGCGGCGAAGACATGACCACGCCACAAGCCTTGTGCGCGAAGATCCGTGACACCTTCGATTGGGTGCCTACCGAGATCGCCCGCCGCTGGGCCACCACCTACGGCAGCCGCACCTGGCGCATGCTCGAAGGCGTGCAGAACCTCAGCGACTTGGGCGAACACATCGGCGGCGGGCTCTACACCCGCGAAGTCGATTACCTGTGCAGCGAAGAATGGGCCACCACCGCCCACGACATCCTGTGGCGTCGCAGCAAACTCGGGTTGTTCACCACTCCGGACGAACAGCAGAAGCTGGTGGATTACCTGAGCAAGGTTGTTCAGAACCGCAGCAAGATCGAAGCGGCCTGATCGGGAAACCGGTTAAACAAAAGCCCCTGAATCGTGAGATTCAGGGGCTTTTTGCATTCTTGAACCCAACACAGATCCCCTGTGGGAGCGGGCTTGCTCGCGAACGCGGTGTGTCAGTCGACATTGATTTAGATGACACACCGCATTCGCGAGCAAGCCCGCTCCCACAGGGTTATGTGCAAGGCATGGCATTCGGTTTTCCGAACACGACCCGTCGGTCGATTCGGTTTACCGGATTACTCGGCGGTAGATTCAACGCCACAAATATTTAATACCCTTATAAATCAATGATTTGACTCATACCGCCTGGCCTGGCACGAGTCATGCTCTACACTCTTGGACGAATGTATTGTCGTGCCGACCCTCCGGGTGCCGCCACGCATTCGAAGCACAAAAGGGCCGACGAACTGGCTCCATAAAAAAAACAATGTCGAGGAAAATTTGATGCGCATCGTTCCCCATATCCTGGGCGCAGCCATTGCTGCCGCTCTGATTAGCACTCCAGTTTTCGCTGCCGAACTCACCGGCACACTGAAGAAGATCAAAGAGTCCGGTGTGATCACCCTCGGGCATCGTGACGCTTCCATTCCGTTTTCCTATATCGCGGACGCCTCCGGCAAGCCGATGGGCTACTCCCACGATATCCAGCTGAAAATCGTCGAAGCCATCAAGAAAGACCTCGACTTGCCGAACCTGCAGGTCAAATACAACCTGGTCACCTCGCAAACCCGTATCCCGCTGGTGCAGAACGGCACCGTGGACGTCGAGTGCGGCTCCACCACCAACAACGTAGAACGTCAGCAGCAAGTTGACTTCTCCGTCGGCATCTTCGAAATCGGTACCCGCCTGCTGTCCAAGAAAGGCTCCGCGTACAAAGACTTCGACGACCTGAAAGGCAAAAACGTCGTGACCACCGCGGGCACCACGTCCGAGCGCATCCTCAAGTCGATGAACGCCGACAAGCAGATGGGCATGAACGTCATCTCCGCCAAAGACCACGGCGAGTCCTTCCAGATGCTGGAATCGGGCCGCGCTGTTGCCTTCATGATGGACGACGCCTTGCTGGCCGGTGAAGCCGCCAAAGCCAAGAAGGCTGATGACTGGGCCGTTACCGGCACTCCACAGTCCTACGAAATCTACGGCTGCATGGTTCGCAAGGGCGACGAGCCGTTCAAGAAGGCCGTGGATGACGCCATCAAGGCCACCTACGCTTCGGGCGAGATCAACAAGATCTACGACAAGTGGTTCATGCAGCCAATTCCGCCAAAAGGCCTGAACCTGAACTTCCCGATGAGCGACGAGCTCAAGGCCCTGATCGCCAATCCGACCGACAAAGCGGCTGACGACAAGAAATCCTGATTCCTGACTAACCTTATCTCCTGAAAGGGCCACTGCCCTTTCAGGGGTTTGTCACTCCCTGCTGGCATTTTTTGGAAACACTCGAACCGGTGGCTGTCGAGCCGATCGCGTGTGCCTGACCTTCAAGATCAGGCGGGAACGGAGCTTCCCCAGGCGGGCACTTGTACATTGATCGATCCGAGGGGAGACCCTAATGAATTACAACTGGGACTGGGGCGTGTTCTTCAAGTCCACCGGCGTGGGCAGCGAGACTTATCTCGACTGGTTCATCTCCGGCTTGGGCTGGACCATCGCCATCGCCGTCGTGGCCTGGATTATCGCGCTGACGCTGGGCTCGATCCTGGGTGTCATGCGTACCGTGCCGAACCGCGTCGTATCGGGCATCGCGACCTGCTACGTCGAACTCTTCCGTAACGTGCCGCTGCTGGTTCAGCTGTTCATCTGGTACTTCCTGGTGCCCGACCTGCTGCCGCAAAACCTGCAGGACTGGTACAAACAAGACCTGAACCCGACCACCTCGGCCTACCTGAGCGTTGTCGTGTGCCTGGGTCTGTTCACTGCAGCTCGGGTCTGCGAACAAGTGCGCACCGGCATCCAGGCGCTGCCCCGCGGCCAGGAATCCGCCGCCCGCGCCATGGGCTTCAAGCTGCCGCAGATCTACTGGAACGTGCTGCTGCCCCAGGCCTACCGGATCATTATTCCGCCGCTTACCTCGGAATTTTTGAACGTGTTCAAGAACTCGTCCGTGGCCTCGTTGATCGGCCTGATGGAGCTGCTCGCGCAGACCAAGCAGACCGCCGAGTTCTCCGCCAACCTGTTCGAAGCGTTCACCCTGGCCACGCTGATCTACTTCACCCTGAACATGAGCCTGATGTTGCTGATGCGCCTGGTCGAGAAGAAAGTCGCCGTACCGGGCCTGATCTCCCTAGGGGGTAAATGATGGAATTCGACTTCTCGGGCATCGTTCCGTCCCTGCCGGGCATGTGGAACGGCATGGTCATGACCCTGCAATTGATGGCACTGGGCGTGGTCGGCGGGATCATCCTCGGCACGATCCTGGCGCTGATGCGCCTGTCCCACAACAAACTGCTGTCGAACGTTGCTGGCGCCTACGTTAACTATTTTCGTTCGATCCCGTTGCTGCTGGTGATCACCTGGTTCTACCTGGCGGTACCGTTCGTGCTGCGCTGGATCACCGGCGAAGACACGCCGATCGGGGCGTTCGCCTCGTGCATCGTGGCGTTCATGATGTTCGAAGCCGCGTACTTCTGCGAAATCGTCCGGGCTGGCGTGCAGTCGATTTCCAAGGGCCAGATGGGCGCTGCTCAGGCCTTGGGCATGACCTACGGCCAGATGATGCGCTTGATCATCCTGCCGCAAGCGTTTCGCAAGATGACCCCGCTGTTGCTGCAACAGAGCATCATCCTGTTCCAGGACACCTCGCTGGTGTACGCGGTCGGCCTGGTGGACTTCCTCAATGCCTCCCGCGCCAGTGGCGACATCATCGGTCGCTCCAACGAGTTCCTGATCTTCGCAGGGCTTACGTACTTCACAATCAGCTTTGCCGCCTCGCTGCTGGTCAAGCGTCTGCAAAAAAGGTTTGCCGTATGATCTCTATCAAGAACATCAACAAGTGGTATGGCGACTTCCAGGTGCTGACTGATTGCAGCACCGAGGTCAAAAAAGGCGAAGTGATCGTGGTGTGCGGGCCTTCCGGCTCGGGCAAATCGACCCTGATCAAATGCGTCAACGCCCTGGAACCGTTCCAGAAAGGCGACGTGGTAGTCGATGGCACGTCCATCGCCGACCCGAAGACCGACCTGCCGAAATTGCGTTCGCGCGTTGGCATGGTGTTCCAGCATTTCGAACTGTTCCCGCACCTGTCCATCACCGAAAACCTGACCATCGCGCAGATCAAGGTGTTGGGCCGCAGCAAGGAAGAAGCCACCAAGAAAGGCCTGCAACTGCTGGAGCGCGTCGGCTTGTCGGCCCACGCCCACAAGCACCCCGGCCAACTCTCCGGTGGTCAGCAACAGCGTGTGGCGATTGCCCGTGCGCTGGCGATGGACCCGATCGTCATGCTGTTCGACGAACCGACCTCGGCGCTGGACCCGGAAATGGTCAACGAAGTGCTCGACGTGATGGTGCACCTGGCCCACGAAGGCATGACCATGATGTGCGTGACCCACGAAATGGGCTTCGCCCGCAAAGTGGCCGACCGCGTGATCTTCATGGACCAGGGCAAGATCATCGAAGACTGTCCGAAAGAAGAGTTCTTCGGCGACATCAGCGCCCGCTCCGAACGTGCGCAGCACTTCCTTGAGAAGATTTTGCAGCACTAAGAAAGGCACCGCTCCCCACCTGTGGGAGCGGGCTTGCTCGCGAAGACGGCGGCACATTCGACATCGATGTGACAGATACACCGCTTTCGCGAGCAAGCCCGCTCCCACAAGGGACTGCGGCGATTCACAAGCAAGTGTTGTGGTTGACCCAAGGCATCTGTGATGAAATGCGACCCCACTCTCTATCGCGCAGCGCCGCCATCACTCGCCGTGAAACCCCGTCTGATTCGCCATCTGTTCCTGCCGCCGCTGGTCATCGCCCTGATGATCGGGTTGGGTTATATCGGCTTCTGGGTCAGTGAACACTACGGGATCCGCAGCCTCAGCGAGAACGGCCAGCGTCAGTTGGAACTGCACGCCCGCGCCGTCGAGAGCGAGATCAGCAAGTACACCTACCTGCCCAGCCTGCTGGAACTCGAATCGAGTGTTTCACAGCTGCTGGACGACCCGACCCCGGAAACCCGGCAAACGGTCAACGATTACCTCGAAGGCCTGAACCGGCGCAGCCGCAGTCGGGCCATCTACGTCATGGACACTACCGGCCGCGTGCTGGCCACCAGCAACTGGCGCGATGTCGACAGTTACCTCGGTGAAGACCTGTCCTTCCGCGCCTATTTCCAGAACGCCGTGCGCGGTCAGCCGGGGCGCTTCTACGGCATCGGCAGCACCAACGGCGAACCCGGTTATTACCTGGCCCACGGCCTGGAAGAACACGGCAAGATCATCGGCGTCGCCGTGGTCAAGGTTCGGCTGGAAGCCATGGAGGAACGCTGGCAGCGTGCCCGCCTCGAGGCCTTCGTCAGCGACGAGAACGGCATCATCATTCTCTCCAGCGATCCGGCACGGCGGCTCAAATCCGTGGTGCCGCTGAGCGACGAAACCAAGGAAAAACTCGCCCGCAGCCTGCAGTACTACTGGTTCCCGCTGAACGAATTGCAACCGCTGGCCCGGGAAACCCTGGCTGAAGGCGTGGAGAAACTGACCTTCCCCGCCAACAGTGAACTGGCCTCCGACGAACAGGACATCACCTACCTGGCCCAGACCCGGCCCTTGAGCGACACACCGTGGAATTTCACCCTGCTCACGCCCCTGGCGGATTTGCGCCGGGAGGCGGTTAATCAGGGGATTCTGGTGGCGGTGGCGTTTGCCCTGGTGGCGTTCCTGCTGATCGCCTGGAACGAGCGGCGCAAGGTTATCGCCACCCGCCTCGCCGCCCGGGAAGCCTTGCAGGAAGCCAACAATCAACTGGAGCGTCGGATTACCGAACGCACCACTGACCTGCGCGCCAGCAACGAACGGCTCAAGGGCCAGATCCGCGAAAGGCGCCAGGCCGAAGAGACGTTGCGCCGGGCCCAGGATGAACTGGTCCAGGCCGGCAAACTGGCGGCCATCGGCCAAATGTCGACCAGTATCGCCCACGAATTGAACCAGCCACTGGCCGCGCTGCGGACCTTGTCCGGCAACACCGTGCGCTTCCTGGAGCGCGGTCAACTGGACGTCGCCAGCACCAACCTGAAAACCATCAACGAATTGATCGACCGCATGGGCCGCATCACCGCCAGCCTGCGCTCCTTCGCCAAGCGCGGTGATGACAAGGGCCAGGCCAGTCTCGGCAAAGCCGTGGACGCGGCGTTGCAGTTGCTCGGCAGCCGCATGGAAAGCGCGCATCTGGACCTGCATCGCGATTTCAAAGACGTGCAAGTGCAGATCGATCAGACCCGGTTGGAGCAAATCCTGGTCAACCTGATCGGCAACGCCCTCGACGCCATGCAAGCCCAACCACTGCCGGCGCTATGGCTGGAAGGCGAAGAGTACGACGGCAAATATCGCCTGCGGGTACGCGACAACGGCCACGGTATCGACGCCGAAGCGCGCAAGCATCTGTTTGAACCGTTCTTCACCACCAAACCCGGCGAACAGGGCCTGGGCCTCGGCCTGACCCTCTCCGCCAGCCTGGCCGCGGCCACCGGCGGTCACTTGGGTGTCGAGCACCCGGCCAGCGGTGGTACCACCTTCGTCCTCAGTTTACCGTTGGTAAGCCCCACTCCCGCCGAGCCAATATGAACAACGACCTTAGTGTACTGATCGTCGAAGACGACCCCCATGTGCTGCTCGGCTGCCAACAGGCGCTGACCCTGGAAGACATTCCCTGCGTCGGCGTCGGCAGTGCCGAAGAAGCCCTGGAGCGGGTCGGCGACAACTTTGCCGGGATCGTCATCAGCGACATCCGCCTGCCGGGCATCGATGGCCTCGAACTGCTGACCCGCCTCAAGGCGCGCGACCGCAGTCTGCCGGTGGTGCTGATCACCGGTCATGGCGACATCTCCATGGCGGTCGGCGCGATGCAGAAAGGCGCCTACGATTTCATGGAGAAACCCTTCTCCCCGGAACGCCTGGTGGACGTGGCCCGCCGCGCCCTGGAGCAACGCAGCCTGGCTCGGGAAGTCTCGTCGCTGCGTCGGCAACTGGCGGAGCGGGATTCCCTGGAAGGCCGGATCATCGGTCGTTCGCCGGCCATGCAGAACCTGCGGGAACTGATCGCCAACGTCGCCGACACATCGGCCAACGTGCTGATCGAAGGCGAAACCGGCACCGGCAAGGAACTGGTCGCCCGCTGCCTGCATGATTTCAGTCGGCGCCACACCAAACAGTTTGTCGCGCTGAACTGCGGCGGCCTCCCGGAAAACCTGTTCGAAAGCGAAATCTTCGGCCACGAAGCCAATGCTTTTACCGGCGCCGGCAAACGGCGGATCGGCAAGATCGAACACGCCGATGGCGGAACGCTGTTCCTCGATGAAGTGGAAAGCATGCCCCTGCCATTGCAGATCAAACTGCTGCGGGTGTTGCAGGAACGCACCCTCGAACGCCTCGGTTCGAACCAGAGCGTAGCCGTGGATTGCCGGGTGATTGCGGCGACCAAGTCCGACCTGGACGAGTCGAGCAAAAAGGGCGAATTCCGCAGCGACCTGTATTACCGCCTCAACGTGGTGACCCTGGAATTGCCACCGCTGCGGGAACGTCGCGAAGACATCCTGCAACTGTTCGAACACTTCCTGCAGCAGTCATCCCTGCGCTTCGACCGCGCGGTGCCGGAGCTGGATAACCAGACCCTCTCCAACCTGATGAGCCACGACTGGCCGGGCAACGTGCGGGAATTGCGCAACGTCGCCGAGCGTTTCGCCCTCGGCTTGCCGGCCTTCAAAAAGTCCGGCGCCAGCGGCAGCAATCAGGGCCTGGCTTTCGCCGAAGCGGTGGAAGCCTTTGAACGCAACTTGCTGAACGACGCCTTGCAGCGCAGCGGCGGCAACCTGACCCAGGCCAGCCTGGAACTGGGAATGGCCAAGACCACGCTGTTCGACAAAGTCAAAAAGTACGGGCTGAGCCACTGATGGACCTGATACTCAAAGCCGCCCTCGGCGCGGCGGTGGTGCTGATCCTCGCCGCGCTGGCCAAGACCAAAAACTATTACATCGCCGGGTTGGTGCCGCTGTTCCCGACCTTCGCCCTGATCGCGCACTACATCGTCGGCAAGGGCCGTTCGCTGGACGACTTGAAGACCACCATCGTGTTTGGCATGTGGTCGATCATCCCGTACTTCGTGTACCTGGCCACGTTGTATGTGATGGTCGACCGCATGCGCCTGGAAGCTTCGCTGGCCGTGGCGGCGGTGGCCTGGTTGATGGCGGCCAGCGTGCTGGTGTCGGTGTGGGTCAGGTTGCACAGCTGACCCACCACATTTAGAACACCCCCTCGAAATACTGGATCGCCAACGGCTTGCTGATCGGTCCGCGCCAGATCGGATCGACCACCGCTCCGCTTTCGGCCTGTTTTTGCTGCCACTTCAAACCGAGGTTGCGCTGCTCGGGGGTTTTCAAGTGCGCCTTTTCAAACCGGTTGAACACCGGGTTGGCCGATCCGTAATGAAAATGCGCATACCACACGGGGCGTGGCGCGCTCTGGGTCAAATCGAGTATTTCGAATTCTTGCAAAAAGTCCGGTCGGCCATCGGCACGCCTGCCCAGGTCAACCAAGGTACCGACCTTGCGGATTTCAATCAGGGGTTCTCCGGGAATCGCCGCTTGCTGCAAATAGTCCAGGTAGCCCTCGGTTGGCGTCCTGCTTTTCAATGTTTGCGAAATCCGCATCTCACGTCCTTTCTGGATCAAGCCCTGCGCCTTGGCATTCAGTTGCGCGATGAGCGGGTCCTGCGCCGCCACCCGGCCGATCCGCTGTGCGCGCAAGCGCAATTCCGCCGCTTCGCTGGTCAGCATGTATTCAAGGTCGACCGGCAACATGTTCTGACGCGCATAACCATCGACCTTCAACCGGTACTCATCCAGCGCCGCCAGACGCTGCCGCGCTTCGGCCAGCACCACCTGACGGCTGACGAAGGTGTCTGGCTGCAGAGGGCTCGCTGGCACCTGGCGTCGGTACTTGCCGGCGCTCGAAGGCAACCAGTGCTCAACCTGTCCGTCTTCGCCGGCAATCGTAAAGCGGGTCTGCCGGGTCATCAGATCGACCTCTTTGGTGCCGACCAGCAGGCGATTGCCATCGGTTTCAAAGATTTCCTTGCCACTGTTTTTCGCATTCGCGGACGGCTTGATGCCGTTCTTGATGCCGTGGCGCGCATGGCGGCTCATCTTGTTCAACTGGTCCAGCGTCGGCGCCACCCACGTCAAGTCGAAGTGCTGCCCATAACCCGCCGTCCACACTCTGAGGTCGCGGGCAAACTGTTCGTACACCTCCAGGCACTCGTTCAATATCTGGTTGCGCCGATGCACATTGGCCAGGACATCCGGCAGGCTGTTTTGCGTGTTCAGCGCCTCGAAAACCTTGGCCCGGGCCAGTCCCACCCGCTCATGCAGGTACGCCCACGACGGGTCGAACATCCGGTCGTAGCGAGTGACCATGGGCAAATGGTTCAGGGTCTTGATGTAATCACGCTGGGCTTCGGACAACAGCGTGTCCATTCGTTCCAGGTCTTCGGCAACCTTGGACTTGTCCGCGCGAACTTTCATCCGCCGACGCCACAGATCGAGCTGCTCCATGTGGGCGTCAATCTGTTGCATTTCGTGGATCATCTTCGTGCGCAACAACCTTATTTGCCGGCCAAAGTGCAAGGTGGCCTGGACGCTGCCGGCCGGCAAATGACTCATCTGTTCGGTAATGGCGTTGATGTCGGCCAAGTAAAACAGGCATCGATCCCGGGACAGATCGGTGCGGTGCAGGGTCCGTTCGACCACCACCATCGCCGACTGGCTTAAAATTTCCTGGGTGCCCTGGCGTCGATTACCACGGCTCAGGGGCAGCAACTCACTGGCCTGGGTATAACGCTGGGTGGCCAGTGCAATATCGCTGGCACATCCCGCGTCGATCGCATCCCGGGTCAAGCGACGACCAGCATCATCACTGTCAAAATAGCGCTGGAGGGCCGCATTGTGGTTTCGATGCTGGCCGTCGATTTGCAGCGACAGGCCATCAATCGTATTTTCCAGCCGGCGCTGATGCCGGGCAGCCTGATCCGTCAACCAGCGCGGCAACCATCGACGAATGAACGCAGGCCAGATCGGCGCAACGCTGTCGGCCAGATGCCCGGCCAGATTGCCGCCTCCCGCCAGTCCCTGATCGAACAACGTGCCGTGTACGGCGAAATAAGTGTCCCAGCGCCCCGCCTCGTTCAGGGCGATCGGCTGCTGGTAGGCACGGCGCCGGGTGCCGAACAGGCGCAGGGTGCGGTCCAGCAACCGCACCTGATAAATCCGCCCCTGATGAATAATGAAGTCGCCGAGGGGGTGCCGGAACACATTGCGATAAAGGCCTTCGCTCGCCGACTGCAGGCCGGCCAGGGAAATCTCCCCCTCGTATTCATAGCCCTCGAACCGGTCCTGCAGCCGCCGGGCCTTGCGCAAGGTCGGGCGATGGAACGTGGCGACGCGGTTCGCCTGACGTTGCCGGGTCAATCCTCGGGCCAGGCTCGGCCCCGCGGCAACACCGGGCAAGATGTCCATGGCCGCGTCGATCAGCGACAACAGCACCGATTCAAGTTGCGCCAGGCCATGCCCCACTTCGCCACGCAAGAACGCCGCGACCGCCTGATTGGCGCTGTCCCAGGCGTCGTAAAGGGCAATCGCGCCGCCCACGAACGGCACCATGCCCATGGCCATTTTCAGGTAATTGAACATTACCCCTCCCTGCAAAGCGTAGTGCTCCAGGTACAACGCGGTGTTGGAGCGCGACGTCGCACGGTGCGCTTCGATCAGACGGCCCATGTGGGCGTTGAGCAGATGCGCCGCCAGCGAGGTGGTCGCCGGCCACGGCTCGGCTGCGCCGATCAAGGCGTCGTAATTGATCTTGCGCGCCTGGTTGATTCGACTGAGATGACGGCTGTGATCGCCCTTCAAGGCGCGGCCCGCCAGGTAATCGACCATCTCCGGGCGCAGGCACAGGTTGAACAGCAGCTCACGGGCCAATTCCAGTGTGGCGCGCTGATAGAAAAACCGATTGTCAGGACTGTCGGGCAGGTACAGCAACGTCACCCCGCTAACCTGTTCTTCGATAAACGTCACCCCCGACAATCCGGTCGCGCCGTCCTGGGTATCGGCCCCGCCGACGGTCAGGCTGGCCGGGCGCAACACAATGCGTTGGCCATTGGCGGCGAACGCTTGCGCGGAACTGGCGTCGATAGCGGTGCGCAGAATCTGCCAGCCGTCCGCTTCAATATGACGTTGCAACAGGACCGAATCGCCGCGCAGGTTCAGCATCAGGCGGAAGGGTTCGACCAGGCATTCACGGCGATACTCGTTACTGAATGCGGTCGCCGTCGACGAGCCCATGAACGCGCGGTAAATCAGCCCCTCGTAGTGCCCGGCCAGGTCCAAGTCGGTCGCCAGTGCGCGCAGGTATGACGGTGTGATGCCGTAGATCAGTGCGGCGCGTTCAGCTGTCGAATCGTTTCTGACCTCGACCTTCATGAACGTCATTCGCCACCACAGCGCCTGATCGATATTGATGTTCGCCAGTTGGGCAATCGATAACCGGCTGCGCTGGGCACTGGCAATCAAAATACTCTTCTGCGGCGTACCTGGCGCCGCCCCCTCCACCACGATCCTTTGCCAAGTGGTCGAGTCCGGCAGGTCGAGGGTGATGCTGAAGTCGTGCTTGAGCGAAAAGTCCTGGCGCAGACGTTCATCCACGCGCTTGCGATTGAAATCATCGCGGTGCGGCAGGTCGCGCTCGATCAGTTCATGGGAGCGTTTCATCGCCGCGATAAATGCCTTGATCGACGCCTTGAGCCGCGAGCGTTCAGGGGCGGACGCGCGACCGAGCCATTGCGGCAAGTGCCCGGCCAGGGCGTGGGTCTGCTGCAGTTCGAGGATGTCCGCGTAGGCCTGTTCGCGAATTTCATGCACCGACACGCCAAGTGCATCGACGGTTTCCAGTACGCATTTTTCCAGTTCGACCCGGCGCTGTTCCGAATGGGATGGCGCCGGGTAGTCGGTCAGTAATGCGGCGACTTGCTGTTCACAGGCATACAACTGGTTCTGCAAGCCCTGCTCGAAGGGATCGCTGTCCACGGGTGTCAGGTGCAAGGTCAGCCCGGGGTCGATGGCGTGCAGTTTGAAGACGGCCTGTTCCAGTGCCCGACGGGATTCAAACCGTTGCAACCCACCAGAACTGCCGGGCCAGTAAAGCAGCAAGCTGTGGCCCGAACCTTCACGGGTGATGACCAACGGTCCGTCCAGCGCGCCATGCTCCGCGTCACCGAGTGACAGGCTCAAACGGGCGGCGGTCACGGTCAACGTACGGTCGGCGCGCTTGGGGTTATCCAGTACGGCCTCGAGCCAAGCGTGTTCTTCGTCGCTGAGGTGCTGCAACAGCCCGTTGCACCGCGGCTTCGGCTCGCAAGCCCGCGAGCCGGGCCTGATACAACGCAGCGTAATGCGCGTTGGGCCGCTGGCGCAGTTCCAGCATTCGCGTGGCCGGGCTGCGGTTGAGCAACGCGGTGGCGGCGGTGTTGGCTTCTTCTTCGGCGCGGTGCAGCGCGTCGAAGTGTTCCTGAAGCGGCAGCAGACGGTTTCGATCCGGTACGCCGTGGGCATCATCGAGCAAGGTTTCGATGGCCAGTCGTTGCTGTTCCAGTGCGCGGCGGCGATCGCCCAAGGTCACGTCGGCATCCAGCGCACCGAACAGCAAGGTGGCGTCCTCATCGTCGTCCGACGCGAACTCTCTGCCACCCGGTGGCGCGGTAAAAAAAACTTGGGTGCGGCGCTGCCGATCCAGTTCATCCGCGTCTTCCAGCGCCGTGGCGACTTGTTCCGCGACGCTGCCTTCACGGGTCCGACGCAGGCGTTCCAGTTGGGCTTCGAGGCAATGCGTACGCCAGCGCGTGACGGCCGCCAGCACTGGATCGTGTTGGGAGCTGTCGGCCAGCGTTTGCTGTGCCTTCAATGGCTCTGCATCCGCCTGCCCTTGTGCGAAGGTCAACTGCGCGGCGGCGTCGAAGTGCGCGCGAAACAATTGCGTCGCCCGCTCCCACCGCGACACCGCCGTGCCTGGCGCCCGCGCTGTCCACCAGGCGTCCCATTGCTGGCTCAGCCGGATTCTCACCTCCAGGCCTTTGAGTTGCTCCAGCAACTGCGCGGGCGCAGCGTTGCGGGAAATCGAACTGCGGACCTGCGGCGAGTCCGCCATGAGTTCAAGTAACTGCTGGCGACAATCTTCCCAGCGCGCCGAAGCGGCCAGAAACAAGCGCTCGTCGCGGCGCGGCCGGTCCTTGAGGGCATCGAAACGTAGGTCGTGGATTGTTGCGAATTTGCCGGGTTGTCTGTCCATCCGTGGGCCTGGTCATGCGCTCGGCGAGGCCGATCCTCACCGTTGATGGCTGCATTAGAAGGATTCGGCGACCACGCCGTGCGGTACATAGTTATCGCACCCGTTACTCGACGTGTCGGCTGGCCCGACGCTTGCATTTACCCCCAATGCCCTCTCCGGCCGGCCTTCATGCTCGATGACGCCGGTGTCCGGGAGGATTTGCCATGGGGAATTCCTGACCGTGAACAGTTTTCAAAAGGCACCGCGCCCATGACCTTCACCGTCATTGTGCTGGTGGCGTTTTCCATCGTGCTGGATGTGATCGGCCAGCTCTGTTTCAAGCTCGGACTCGACCGCTTGCCGGAACTTGAAGGCGGTTTTCGGCTGAACGCGTTCTGGGGCCAGGTGTTCAATGCGCCGCTGCTGTGGTGCGGGATCGGCGCCTATGCCCTGGAGTTTTTCGTCTGGCTCGAAGCCTTGTCGAGGGCGCCGCTGAGCCTGTTATTCCCGGCCGGAGCCCTGGCCTATTGCGGCGTGGTACTGGCGGGCAAAGTGGTGCTCGGCGAAACCGTCAGCCGTCGACGCTGGCTCGCGACGCTGGTGATTACGGTGGGCGTGATGCTCGCGTGTGCCGGCCATGCGTGATTCTGAACCGATGGGTTGGCTGCACGGGCGACTCGGCACGGTGGTGCTCTGGGCGCTGTTGATTACCCTGGAAAGTGCCGGGCAGATTGCGACCAAGGTCGGCGGCGATCAGTTGGGCCAGATGACGTTTACCCTGCATTGGCTGCAAGCCGTGATCGTCGACCCCGGTGTGCTGTTTGCGGTGGGCTGCGGGATCGGTGCGTTCTTTGTGTGGATGCTGATCTTGCGGCGCAGCAGTTTGTCCCTGGCGTTCCCCCTGAGTTCGCTGGTGTTTGTCGGGGTGTTGCTGGGGTCGTGGCTAGGGTTGGGTGAGCAGATCAGCTTGCTGCACTGGATCGGGGTGGCGGTGATTATCGGGGGGATTGCGTTGTTGGCTGAAGGCGAACAAGCCTGAATCTCTGTTGCACTCAAGGGCGCCTTCGCGAGCAAGCCCGCTCCCACATTGGAACGCGACCTCCTGTGGGAGCGGGCTTGCTCGCGAAGACGTCAGCCCGGCCAATGAGATTTCCTAGTCAAACTTATAAGCCACCGCCGCCTGCACTTCCCCCTGATCCTGCTGCCCGACCTGTTTGACAATGCTGCTATCCGCCGCCGAGCCCGTCAGGTGAATCCAACTGGCACTGGTCAACAACGACCAATGGGTTGCCAGCGGAAACTCAAAGCTCTGGGTCAACGCCACATTCTGCAAACCGCCCCCGGCGTTGTACCGGGCGATACCCGACGCTTGCGACTCCGAAGCGCCCACACCAAAAAACGCCTGATTCTGCTGCGCATCGGCAAAGTGTGCAGTCAGGTTGCTGCTGCCGATCACCCCGCCACCCAGTGGATAACCGATCTCGCCACCCAAGCGTCCGACCACGCTCTGAGGCCCGCCAACCGCTTCGCCCACGGTCGCAAACACCCGCCAGAAATCAGCCGGGGCGTACTGCACGAACCCACCGACGACGCCCATGTCCGGCACATCGTGCAAACCCTGCAAACTGCCATTGGCGGTACGCCCCGGCAAATAATTGAGGAACGGCCCGGCGCTGAAACCGTTGGTTTTCAACGCGCTCCAGGTCAGCCCATCATCGGTACTGAGGCTGACATCGCCCCAGTCCAGATCGAGATACGGCACCGGCCGGACTTCATGGCGGCTGCCGGTCGGGTCGTGGGGTTGATAGCTCAGCCCTGCTCCGGCCTCACCGGTGATGCCATCGGCCAGGACATTGGCTGACAAGCACGTCAGCGCCGCAAACAGAGCAACAGTAATCCTCGACATGAGGTCTTTCCTTAACAAGATATGCGCGCATCAATCCTCTTTTCGCCCTCCCTGCGCAAGCACTCATGTTGTTTGTAGCGACCTACAAAAATTGTAGCTTCGCCTAAGCAGATACCCGCCAAAACCCCGTAATCACGGGGCCAAACCCGATTGGCACAGTCCCTGCTCTACCCCTTCTGCAAGCGCAAACAGCGCGCCCTGCCCCAATAGGTAATGCAGATGAATGATTGGCATATCGTGTGTGATTTCGACGGGACCATCACCCGCACCGACGTGATCGACAGCATCCTCCAGCGCTTCGCCGACCCGAGCTGGGAAGCGATCGAAAACGAGTGGCTGCAAGGCGACATCGGTTCCCGTGAATGCCTCAGCCGCCAGCTCTCGCTGGTCAAGGCCACGCCGACCGAACTGCTCGCGTTTTTCGACACGATCGAAATAGACCCGGACTTCCCCGACTTCGTCGACCACGTGATCGGCCTCGGCGCCACTCTCGAAGTGGTCAGCGACGGCATCGAGCAAGGCATTGCGCGGATCCTCGCGCGCAACTACGTGACCCTGCTGCCGATCCTCGCCAACCGCTTGCGCCAACTCGGCCACGAGAGCTGGCGCATCGACTTCCCGTATTCCAGCGACGCCTGCCGCGCCGCGTCCGGCAACTGCAAATGCAAGTCCACGCCCAAGACCAAACGGGTGCTGGTGATCGGTGACGGTCAGTCGGACATGTGCGTGGCCGCCACGGCCGATTTCGTGTTCGCCAAGGATCGCTTGGCCGAGCACTGCGAACGCAACGGCATCGCCTACGCCCGCTTCGACAGCTTCGCCGAACTCCCGGCCCTGCTCGCCAGACTGCCAGTCGCCAGCGCCGCCAACACTACCCCTTTCAACGTCGAAACACAGGAACTCTTCCATCATGTCTGATATTCGAATCGCTACCGCCGAAGACCAGATCCTTCTGGATAAAGAAGCCAAATATTGCTCCTACGGCGACACCGTCCACTACATCGACCCGCCGCGCATCTTCAGCCGCTGCGAAGGCTCGTACGTGTGGGACACCGAAGACCAGGCCTACCTCGACCTGCAAATGTGGTACTCGGCGGTCAACTTCGGCTACGCCAACCCGCGCCTGAACAACGCACTGAAACAGCAGATCGACACCCTGCCGCAGATCGCCAGCCAGTACCTGCACAAAGGCAAGATCGAGCTTTCGGAAATGATCGCCGTTGATGCCAAGAAAAAATTCGGCCTCGACGGTCGCGTGCACTTCAACGTCGGCGGTTCGCAGTCCATCGAGGACTCGCTGAAAGTCGTGCGCAACGCCACCAACGGCAAGAGCCTGATGTTCGCCTTCGAAGGCGGCTACCACGGCCGTACGCTCGGCGCGTCGTCGATCACCTCCAGCTACCGCTATCGCCGTCGCTACGGCCACTTCGGCGAGCGCGCCAACTTCATCCCGTTCCCGTACCACTTCCGTGGCCCGAAAGGCATGACCAAGGAAGAATACGGCAGCCATTGCGTGCAGCAATTCGCCCGCCTGTTCGAGACCGAATACAACGGTGTCTGGGACCCGAAAGTCGGCCAGAGCGAATACGCAGCCTTCTACGTCGAGCCGATCCAGGGCACCGGCGGCTACGTGATCCCGCCGATGAACTTCTACAGCGAACTCAAGCATGTGCTGGACCAGCACGGCATTTTGATGGTGGTCGATGAAATCCAGATGGGCTTCTGGCGCACCGGCAAGCTGTGGTCGATCGAGCACTTCGACGTCAAACCGGACGTGATCGTCTTCGGCAAGGCGCTGACCAACGGCCTCAACCCCCTGGGCGGCATCTGGGCCAAGGAAGAGCTGATCAACCCGAAAATCTTCCCGCCGGGTTCGACGCACTCGACGTTCGCATCGAATCCGCTGGGCACTGCGGTCGGCCTGGAAATGTTCAAGATGACCAGCGAAGTCGATTACGGCGCGATGGTCATGGCCAAGGGCAAATACTTCCTTGAAGGCCTGAAAGACTTGCAGAAACGTTACCCGATCATCGGCGACGTCGACGGCCTGGGCCTGGCCCTGCGCTGCGAAATCTGTGGCCCGGACGGTTTCACCCCGGACAAGGCGACCCTGGATTTCATGGTCGACGAAGGCATGAAGGGCGACATCGAAATCGACGGTAAACGCCTGGGTCTGATCCTCGACGTGGGCGGTTACTACAAGAACGTGATCACCCTGGCCCCGTCGCTGGAAATCAGCTACCCGGAAATTGACCTGGGCCTGGCCCTTCTTGACCGCCTCCTGCATCGGGCCATGAAACGATGAATCACGACGAGATCGACATGGGCGAAGGCAGCGCCGGTTTCGTTCTCGGCTCGGGCGAGGTCGCGGTGCTGTTGATCCACGGCCTCACCGGCACCCCGACGGAACTCCGTCGGGTGGCCATGGGCCTGGCGAAAGCCGGGCACACGGTCTACGTGCCGACCCTGGCCGGCCACTGCGGGGGTAACGCCGACCTGCAAGCCACTGGCTGGCGCGACTGGTACGAAAGCGCGCGCAACACCTTCGTCGGCGTGCGACGCAAGCACGAGCATGTGTTCGTCGGCGGCTTGTCCATGGGCGCGGTGCTGTCGATGTATCTGGCCGCCGAACATCCGGGACAGATCGAAGGCTTGCTGCTGTATTCCACGACCCTGCGCTACGACGGCTGGAGCATCAACAAACTGGCGTTCCTCACGCCGTTGCTGATGCGCATCCCGTTCGGCGTGCACTTGTGCAGCTTCGAAGAAAAACCGCCCTACGGCATCAAGAATGAACGCCTGCGGGCCATCGTCGAGCGGCAGATGAAGGACGGCGAAAGCAGCGAGGCGGGTTTGCTGACCATGGAAGGCGTCACCGTGCGCGAGTTGCACCGCCTCAACGCTGTGGTGAAAAAATGCATGCCGTCGATCACCACCCAGGCGTTGGTGCTGCACTCCATCGAAGACGACATCACCAGCCGCTGGAACGCTGATTATGTCGAGCGCAAACTCGGCGGGCCGGTGGTCAAGGTGTTGCTGGACGACTGCTATCACATGATCACCGTCGACCTGCAATACCGCCGGGTGATCGAACTGAGCGTGGACTTCATCCAGCAACGTTTCATTCAACAGCGAACCACCCCGCAACCTCTACGCCGGGAATATCGACAACTGGCCTGAGCCCGTGGCGAACCCGGTTGCAGACGGGTCGCCACCGGCGGGGCAATGTCGGCTACTGTATTGATCCAGGCCTCACGATTTCTCCCGCCATGGCTTTCGACAAGCGAAACCCGATGACCAAATACCGACCCGCCAACCCCCGCCCTTTCGCCCTCTCCGGCTGGAGCCTGCAACGCAAACTGGTCCTGGCCTTCTGGCTGGTCAGCGTGATCCCGACCATGATCGCCGCGGAACTGGCGGCCACCACCCTGTCGCAGATTTTCGACAGCAACGTGCGCATCTGGCTGCAGGAATCGACCAAGATCGTCGAAGACGAGATCAGCGAAATCCTGCGGGATAACGCCAGGGCCGCGCAGTTGTTTCTGCGCTACACCCAGCCACCCATCGATAAGGTTTCGCTACGCCATGACCGGCTGACCACCGACATTGCCGATTCCATGGGCATCGACGTGGTCGCCCTGGTGCGCAACAGCGATCACAAAGTGGTGTTCAGTACCGCCGCCGATGACATCGTGCGGCAGATCAGCACCGCGCCCAAAGCGGTGATGCAAACCTTGCAAATCGGCGGCGTGGCGACCGGCACCGTGGTGTCGACCTTTGAAACCGCACAGGACGGCGTCGATTACAAACTGGTGATCGCCACCTACCTCGACAACAGCTTCCTGACCAGCGTTTCCGATGTGCACTCGCTGGATTTGCGTTTGTACCTGGCCAAGGGCAATGACTTTTCCGAAATTTTCTCCAGTCAGCGTTTCGAGGATCACCCGGCGGCGGTGCCGGAAAAAATCGAACAGATCCTGCGTACCACCAAGCAGCCGACCGAACAATTCACCAGTCGCTACAGCGGCATCTACCGGCCGATCCTCAATGAAAACGGCGAACTGCAAGGCGTGATTTTCAGTGGTTTGCTGCGCCATACCAGCCTGGTGGGGCTGGTGAACCAGAGCAACCTGTTCATCCTGATTTTCCTGCTCAGCTCAGCCGCGTCCCTCGGTGTCGGCTGGCTGGTTTCACAGCGCCTGACCCAACCGTTGCGCGGTCTGTCCAAAGGCGTGCAAGCGGTGATTGCCGGGGATTATCGCCAGCGCTTGCCAGTCACCGGTGGCGATGAACTGGCCGAGTTGAGCAGCACCTTCAACCACATGAGCGAACGCCTGGGCGAGTTGCAACACCTGGAATCACAACTGCGCCGCCGCGACCGCTTGCATGCACTGGGGGAAGTTGCGATGGGCCTGGCCCATGAAATCCGCAACCCGCTGGGCATCATCAAGACCGCGACCCAACTGCTGCATCGACGTGCGGATTTGCCGGAGACCGACAAGCGGCATCTGGAATACGTGGTCAGCGAGGTCAGCCGCATCAATGACCTGATCACCGATTTCCTCGACTTCGCCAAACCCAGCGCGCCGCTGCGCTCGACACAACCGGCGCGACCGCTGGTGGATGAGCTGGTCGGCTTCTGCGCCCCGGAACTGGCCAGCCACAACATCGAGGTGCACATCGACGATCAGGCGCCGGGCGCGACCCTGTACGCCGATGCGCGCCAGCTCAAGCAAGCCGGGCTGAACCTGATCGTCAACGCCATCGACGCCATGCCCGACGGCGGTCACCTGACCCTGGGCATCCACCGCGACACCACCCACACCATCATCAGCGTCGCGGACACCGGCCAGGGCATCGAGCCGGACATGCTGGAGCGGATCTTCACCCCGTTCGTGACCACCAAGGCGTCCGGCACCGGCCTCGGTCTGGCCAAGGTGTTTTCGATCATGGAAAACCATGACGGGCACATCGAGTGCACCAGCGAAAAAGATGCCGGCGCCACGTTCAGTCTGTACATTCCGACCCATGGCGACGACTTCGACGAGGCGAGCGATGACACATAACGTACTGGTGGTCGACGACGAGCCCAAGCTCTGCGACCTGCTGGCATCGGCCCTGAGTCAGAACGGCATCACCGTGTTCACCGCCGGCAACGGCCTGCACGCGCTCAAGGTGCTGGAGTGCGAGGACATCGACCTGGTGATCAGTGACTGGCGCATGCCCGGCATGGACGGCCCGCAATTGCTCGCGGAAATCAAAAGCCGTTTCCCGCAGTTGCCGGTGATCGTCATGACCGCCTACAGCACGGTGAAAAACGCCGTGCAGTCGATGCGCAACGGTGCGTTCGACTACATCGCCAAGCCATTCGACATCGACGAACTGGACATCACCGTCAGCAAGGCCCTGCAATTTCGCGACATCCTCAAAGACAACCAGCGCATGCGCGCCGAACTCGACGAACACCAGCAGATCGACAGTCTGGTGGGCGACAGTCCGAGTTTCCGCCGAGTGCTGCAAGCGATCGATTCGGTGCGGGAAAGCAACGCAACGATTCTGCTGACCGGCGAAAGCGGCACCGGCAAGGAAATGGTCGCCCGGGCGATCCACAAACACGGCAACCGCGCCGACAAACCGTTCGTGGCGGTCAACTGCGCGGCCATCCCCGAAGGCTTGCTGGAAAGCGAAATGTTCGGCCATCGCAAAGGTGCGTTTACCGGCGCGGTGGCGGATCGGGTCGGACGTTTCCAGCAGGCTGATAAAGGCACGCTGTTTCTGGATGAAATCGGCGAGATGCCATTGGCGTTGCAGGCGAAGATCTTACGCGCGTTGCAGGAACGGGTGATCGAGCCGGTGGGCGATCCACGGGAGCGCAAGGTTGATGTGCGAGTGATCGCCGCGACCAACAAAAATTTGCTGGATGCGGTGGCGAACAAAGAGTTTCGCGAAGATTTGTATTACCGCCTCAACGTGTTCCCGATCCCGCTGCCGGCCCTGCGCGAACGGGTCGAAGACATCGCCCCGCTGGCCCGGCATTTCGCTAATACGCTCGGGGCTGCGGCGGGTAAACGCTTCAGCGGTTTCAGTGCCGCGGCATTGCAGGCCATGGCCAATTATTCGTGGCCGGGGAATATCCGAGAGCTACAAAATTGCGTGGAACGCGCAACGATTGTGGCGAGCGGGTCGGTGATTGAAGAAGATGACTTGCCGGCGTATCTGTTTGCCTCAGGGCCCGCCGACAGTGGCGTGCTGATTGAACACAACGGCGTGCCGGCGGACCTGGAAGCGGCGCTGGCGGAGGTTGAGCGAAGTTATATCCTGGCAGCCTTGCAGCAGAGCAATGGCGTGCAGGCAGCGGCGGCACAGTTGATCGGAATATCCGAGCGCAGCTTCTGGTATCGGCTGAAAAAATTGGGGATTCATGTGGACAAGATTGTGCGGTGATCACGCCATCCCCCAAAACCCACTGTGGGAGCGGGCTTGCTCGCGAAGGCGGTGTGTCAGCTACGTTGATGGTGACTGACACTCCGCCTTCGCGAGCAAGCCCGCTCCCACATTAACCGTGTTCGCCGAAGGATCAGCTCACCGTCCCGCCCTTCGCCTCACTCATGATCTGCCGAATCGCCCCGACAAACGTTTCAACCGGCTGCCCGCCCGTCACCGCGTATTGCCCGTTGAACACCACTGTCGGCACCGAACTTACCCCACGCGATAGCCACAACTGCTCTTCTTCATGAACCTCTTTGGCGTATTCATCCGACGCCAGAATCGCCTCGGCCCGCTGCCGGTCCAGCCCGACGCTTTCGGCAATCTGTGCCAGTTGCGCGGGGTCCGACGGATTACCGCCATCAGTGAAATACGCCTTGAACAGCGCCTCTTTCAAATTGAACTGCAACCCTTCCAGCCCGGCCCAGTAGAGCAAGCGGTGCGCATCGAAGGTGTTGTAGATGCGGCTGTTGCCGTCGGTGCGAAAGGCAAACCCCACATCGGCACCACGGGCGCGGATCATCTCGCGGTTTTTCTGGGATTGCTCCGGGGTGGAACCGTATTTTTCGGCGATGTGTTCGGTGATGTTCTGGCCGTCCGGGCCCATGTTCGGGTTCAGCTCGAACGGCTGGAAGCGGATCTCGGCCTGGACCTCGTCACCCAGCAAATCCAGTGCCTTGGTCAGGCCATACAGACCGACGACGCACCAGGGGCAGGACACGTCGCTGACAAAATCGATTTTCAGGGAGTTACTCATCGCAAACCTCGCAGGCTAATGTCGCGCCGGAAAGCTCGAACAATACACCCGACGGGGCTGGGGTTGCAGTAGATCCCTGTGTCCAACGCAAATCACCCTGTGGGAGCGGGCTTGCTCGCGAAAGCGGTGTGTCAGCTGCATCGATGTCGACTGACACACCGCTTTCGCGAGCAAGCCCGCTCCCACAGTTGGGTTTGCGGCGTTACAGGAGGTTAGGAGCGGCCACCGGCTCAATCTGCGCCCAGTGCGAGGTGTCTTCGCGGTGGGACTGCAAGTATGGCAACACCGCCGCCAGCAGCGGCGCCTTGAACGCTTCCTGGAAACGATGGGCCATGCCCGGGATCAGTTTCAACTGACTGCCGCGAATGTGCGCCGCCAGGTGCACGCCGTGCATCACCGGCAACAACGGGTCCGCCGTGCCGTGCACCACCAGGGTCGGTACGCGTAATTGATTCAGCAGCGCCACCCGGCTCGGCTCCGCAAGGATCGCCATGATCTGGCGCTTCACGCCTTCGGGGTTGAACGCCCGGTCATACGAGGCCGCTGCCTGTTGCAGCAACACTTGCCGATCATCACTCACGGTCGGGCTGCTCAGGGCCGCGAGCAAGTCCGCTTGTTGCTCCAGCGCCACTTCGCGGTTCGGCGCGCCGCGACGCGATAACAATTGCACCAGCGCCGCACTCGGCGCCGGCAAGCCTTCGGCCCCGGAACTGGTCATGATCAACGTCAGGCTCTCGACCCGTTGCGGCGCCATGGCCGCCATGTGCTGGGCGATCATCCCGCCCATGCTCGCGCCCAGCACGTGGAATTGCTCGATGTGCAACGCATCCATCAACCCCAGCGCGTCCTCCGACATGTCGGTCAAGGTGTACGGCGCTGCCACCGGCAATCCGAGTTTGTAGCGCAGCACTTCAAAGGTCAGGTTGGCGTTGGCCGGGGTCTGGCGCCAGGTCGACAACCCGACATCGCGATTGTCATAGCGAATCACCCGAAAACCCTGCTGACACAAGGCAACCACGACTTCGTCCGGCCAGTGGATCAGTTGCCCGCCCAGCCCCATCACCAGCAACAACGCCGGATCGGATGCACGGCCGATGCTCTGGTACGCCAGGCTCACCTGGTCCAGATCGACATGTTCGGTCGGCACATTGACGTCGCAACGCGAAGTCGCAAAGGACGGCAGGCTGAACAACAGCGCTGCCACTAATAAAAATACACGCATGAAAAACACCGAAACGCAGAACCCCAGTAGAGCGCGAGTCTGATGAAGTTTGTTCAAGCGCGCTGCCACAGTTGCGTGACAGTTTGATGAAGATTGCCGAGTGGTCGTATTCTCCCTCGTTTGATCCTCCGGCACTGCCCGGGCGCCTCCTCCTGCAATCACCGATCAACAACCGCGTCAAGCTGCTATTTCTGACAGTAGGCAGCCTCCCCTGTTGCGTATTCAATCGGACCACCCGGGCAAACTCAGAGGCTGCGTTCATGAACACTGGCAATCGCCCCGAAGATCATCAGGCACTGGCCACCCGCCCGGCGCCTGAAATCCCCGGCGCGATCACCCCCGTCGTAGGTGCGGAGGTGGGCGTCAATCAAGCCATGGTCACGGATCGGGGCCTGCAGATCGCCATCGATGCCAACGCCATCAAGCCCGGCGACAGTGTGCTGGTGTATATCGACGCACGGCTGGTGCTGGTATTGCCTGTGAAGAAGGATTACGACGGCCAACCCATCACGCCATCCATCCCGGCGACGCTGATCCCCGAAGGTTTTTTCACCCTGACTTACCGGGTGAACCTTGAGCGATCTGCCCCGCTGAAGGTTCGGGCCAAGACCCGTTTGCCCGGCGGTATCGAGCACCTGCTGGCACCGCACCTCACCTCCACCGCCCTCAATGGCCAACAGGATGAAACGGTAATCGTGCCCGCCTATGAGGGCATGCGCCCGAACGACAAGGTCACGCTAAGGTTCGGCAATTGGGCGTTGCTGCATACCGTAGAGGCCGACGAGGTCGGACAGCCCCTGACGTTTACGCTGTCCCGGGACAAGGTGACCAGCAACGGCGATGGCGCGGTCGTTCTGTATTACACGGTGTGTGACGAGCTGAATAATTGTGCCACCGGACACTCACCAGGTTGTGTGCTGACGATCCAGACCGGCACTGACCAACCGTTACTGCCGACGGTGGAGGGCTGCGACCAGCAGCACATGTTCTACTTGAGCCGACTGGGCAGTCGCTCGGCCAACGTCAGCCTCGACACTCAAGGCTTTGACCCCGGTGACACGCTGACACTGTTCTGGCGAGGCGTGGACCGCAGCGGCAAATCGAAGGTATTGATTCAAGAACAAACCCTGGAAACCGAGTCGAGGCAGGCGTTCAAGATTGCCAATGCCGCCCTGCAGGAATTGGCCGATGGCAGCGCCCGGCTGTTTTTTACCCGCACCGACGCCAATGGCGCGGCGCACGTATTACCGTCAACGGAAATACTCATCGCGGGTCACACGCGCAGGGTCAGTGAAGTGCAACGTCAGCCAGCGGCCGCTCTCGAAAGGCGTGCCTTGCAGATTGACCCACCGATCATTCTGGGCGGGACGGAACCGGTGGAAGGCGCCGACTGCGGAGTGTCGCTACGGATTTACGACGACAGTGGCCTCAACGGTGCCAGGGTCATTATCAATCCGCTGACGGGGGCAGCGGCGTTGGATGTGGTCGATCTCCTGCTCAATGGGCGCATTGTCGACACGCTTATCATCCAGCCTGGCACCGTGAAGGGTCGGCATGAGATGAAGATTCCCAAGCTTGAGCTCAGACCCGACAGGGTCAACCTGCTGGAAGCCACGATCAGCCGGGTCAGCCACGACAGCCAGACGTCCTCCCCGCCATTGAGGGTCGTGTACAACGCCATCCGCCCCGGCAACCGTGACCGCGATTGCAATCCCGGACACTCGGAACTGCAGCTGAAACTGCCGCAAGACATTATCGAAAATGGCCTGAATGCCGAACGTGTCGCGCAGGGTGTCGAGGTGTGTTTTTGCTATCCCTATTGCCGGGCTTACGACGTCATCGAACTGGCCATGGGCAGCCTGATCGTGCGTTTCACGGTCTCGCCCGACGAGCTGCTACCGTTCGTGACGGACGAGCCACAATGCATCGTGCGGACATTGACGGTGCAACAGTTTCGACAGGCCGGCGACAGCCCCCGGTTTACGCTGTTCTATACCGTGCAGGACCAGATCAAAAACGGCCCGGACCCGATGGCGCCCTATTCGGCGCATGTGGTGTTCGATTGCGATCTCGCCGGCGTGCGTCGCTTTGCGCCGATCTCGAAAGCCGCCAAGCCAGAACTTTTCAGCCAAGTACCCAATCTGTTGATCGCCCCCAACGGCGTGCTCTACCCGCAGGCCCCTGCGACGCAGATTCCCATCATCAGCGCCGTCACAACGGGGGACTGCGTGGTCCCCCATAACGGCATGACTTATCACCAGAAAAACATCGTTATTCGCGGCAGGGCTTCACCGGGGCAACCGGTGGTTGTCTATGAGGGGGCGCGTAATCTCGGACGGTTCGCGGTCGATGCCGATGGCGACTGGATCGTGCCTGCGCGAGCCTTTACGGCGGCGCGTCATGTCATCACGGCACGCTCGATCGAGGGCACGCAACCCTCGCTGCCGTACGTCTTCACGGTCCGACCAGGGTTGTTGCTGGACCGGGTCGTGTTCGATTACCCGGACTATCAAGGCTGGATCCCGCACGACCCGGATTTCAACAACGTCTTTTCTTTTTTCCAGGCGCCCGACGGGCGTTATTCCGTGCTCAGGACCGAGACCCTCTCCGGCGCGCACCCCGCCGACATACTGTCCAAATCCTTCAATAACCTCCAACCCGGCGCCACGTATCGGCTCCAGGCCGCCGTGGTTCAGTCGGCGCCCTGCCACCTTTACCCGCTCCTTCGCCTGCGCGCCAGCACCGGCGCCGCCTCGGATTACGTGCGGTTGAACAACCAGGTCCTCGAAGTGCTGAGCCTGCATTTTGTACCGTCCACCCCCGAGGTCACGCTGCATCTGGAAAGCGGTATGGAGGGCGGTCGCGGCAATGCTTTTGATACGGCGTGGGTCACGCTGAGCCAAGAGTTCTGAGCACCGAACCCTCTGACCGCTCATCGAAAACCACTCATCGGATTCCCAAACCAACCTGTTATTTCTGACAGTAGGCAGCCCCCCTCCGTTACGTATTCAATCAGCCTTACCCAGGCACTTGATCCACACACAGGACGGCACTCATGAATACCGACAATCCGCTCGAAGGCTCTCCTCATCTCTCCTTCATCAAACCGACGCGCCCGGCGCTTGAAATCCCCGGGGCGATCACCCCGGTCGAGGGTGCGGAGCTTGGTGTCAATCAGGCCATGCTCAAGGATCAGGGCTTGCCGATCAGCATTGATTCCAGCGACATCAAACCCGGGGACAATGTGTTGGTATACATCGATGGGCGGCTGGTGCTGGTCTTGCCGGTAAAAAATGATTACCGCGGTGAGCCCATCACCCAGTACATCCCGGCGAACCGGGTACCCGAAGGGATAATCACCCTGAGCTACCGGGTGAACGTCGAACAGTCGGCACCCCGCAAGGTACGGGTCAAGACCCGTTTGCCCGGTGGTATGGATCCGGCCCCTGATGCGCCGGGGCATCACCTTCTGGCTGCGCCGCACGTCACCTCGCTCACCCTCAATGGTCAACAGGATGAGACGGTCATTGTGCCGGCCTATGAAGGCATGAGCCCGAATGATGGGGTCACGCTGAAGCTCGGCGATTGGGCTCTGCCCCATACCGTAAAAGCCGAGGAGGTCGGACACACGCTGACGTTTACGCTATCAACGGACATGATTGCCCAAAACGGTGATGGCGAATTCATGTTGTATTACACGCTCTGTGATGAACTGCAAAACCCGGCCTCGGATCACTCACTGGGCCGTGCGCTGACCATTCAGCGTGGTACCAATAAGCCGGTAGGGCCTACGGTGGAGGGCGCCGACGAGCAGCACATCCTTGATTTAAGCCGGTTGGGGAGCCGGTCGGCAAACATCGACCTCGACACTCGGGGCTTTGCTCCCGGGGACACGTTGAAACTTTGCTGTACGGGCCTGGACCGCACAGGTCAGTTGAAGGTGGTCACCGAGGAACAAACCCTGGAAACCGGTTCGACGCCAAACTTCAAGATTGCAAACGCCGTGCTCCAGGAACTGGCTGGCGGCAGCGCACGGCTCTTTTTCACCCACACAGACGCCAGTGGCGCTACAAGGAACCTGCCGTCCACCGAAATATTCATCGTCGGTAATGCGCGCAGGGTCGGTTCCCCGGACGAGTCGGCGAATCAGTCAGCCCCCGTTGATGTACTTGCCGCTCCCGACATCGGTGTCCTGAAGATTGATGTACCGATCATTTTGGGCAGTACCATTCCGGTGGTAGGCGGCGACTGCGGGGTGTCGCTGCGGATTTACGATGACAGCAACCTCAACGGTGCCAGGGTCATCATCGATTCGCTTGAAGGCGGGCAGGAAGATGATGTTATCGATCTCATACTCAATACGGTCATCATCGACACCACCATCGTTGAAAAAGGGACAGAGAACAGCCGTCATGAACTGACAATCTTCAAAGGGCTGCTCAACCCGAACGTAGTCAACCTGCTTCAAGCCTCGGTGACCCGCGTCAGCGGCAACGCAGATATCTCCGAGCCACCGTTGAGGGTGTTGTATAACGCCATCCGCCCAGGGAACAGGGACCGCGATGACGACCCGGGGCACTCCGAGCTGCAACTGAAACTGCCCCAGGACATCCTCGACAATGGCTTGAGTGCCGATCGTGCGGCGCGTGGCGTCGAGGTCAGTTTTTGCTACCCCTATTGCCGGCCTTACGATGTCATCCACCTGACCATGGGTGGCCTGATCGTGCAATTCACGGTCTTGCCGAGCGAACTTCCACCTTTCGTGAGTGACCTGCCTGTTTGCGTCGTGCGGACCTTGACCGCGGAGCAGTTTCGGCAGGCGGGCGACAGTCCGCGGTTCACACTCTTCTATACCGTGCAGGACCAGATCAAAAACGGCCCGGACCCCTTGGCCCCTTATTCCAAGCAAGTGGTCATTGATGTTGATCTCGCTGGCGTTCGTCGTCCCGGGCCGATTTTTGTCGAAGACCCGAACGACACCAGTGATGATCCGTCCACCATCGAGCTGGAGAAGTTGGCCGGCAGAAACCTGATCATGGTGATCATGACCCCTTCGCCTGCATTTGCCATAAACGACACCATCAGGGCGACATACAGAAGCCCGCCCAGCCCGGACTACTTTTTGGACGGGACCGTCAGCGGCCAATTCGGCCAACCCTACCCACTCCTGCTCGAGATACCCAACAATCTCGTCATCTCGGAACGCACGGTGTTCGGCAGCTATGTGCAGTCCAGAAACGGCGTGCCGATTGCCAACTCGCGAGAAACCCAGGCGCGGGTCATTGGCCAGGGCATACCGGATTTACCCGCCCCTCAGGTGATCATCGCACCCAATGGCGTGCTCGACCCCAGAGACAATCCGCTAGGGGCGATCGCTCGCGTCACCGTACCGGGATTCGCCCCCGGCGATCAGGTGCGGTTGCTTGTCCGGGGCACGGCCGGCAATGGTTCGCCCACCTTCAGCCCGGTGCCGCTGAATGCCAGCGGCCAGGCGGAATTCCCTTTGAACGTGGCGTTCATCAACGCCAATCTGGGGCAATTCGTCAGAGTCAGCTATCTGTTTATCCGCGACAGCGTTGAAAAGGAATCGCGCATCCTCGACCTCTCCGTTCTAAACCAGACACAAGCGCCGATTGTCACTTCCATCATCACGGGAGACAGCCTCGTCCCCAATAATGGCGAGACCTATTACCAGAACAACATCATTATTCAAGGCCGGGCGACACCGCAGCAGCAGGTCTTTGTGCTTGATGGCGACCGCAATCTGGGACGCTACGCGGTCGATGACAATGGTGACTGGTTCGTGCCCGAACGAAACTTTGCGGTGGAGCGCCATGTCATCACCGCACAATCGGTCAACGGCGGCCAACCCTCGCAACCGTATAGTTTTACAGTCAGGCAAGGTTTGTTGGCGGATGTTGCAAACTTCGGCGTCGCACAATGGTTTGGCTGGGGCCCGCTTCCTGCAAACAACCCGTTCAGTTTTTCTTTTTACACGCAGACGGGCTGGGGTTATTACGCACTTAAAGTCGTGAGAACCTCGGGGACGGAAATGGCTGTGGCGCTGTACAAAACATTCGATAACCTCCAACCCGGCGCCACCTATGAGTTCAGGGTAGCGGCGATGAGCCAGGGGCCGACCATTCGCCTGAGGCTCAGTACCGGTGAACAATCGGTAGCGATTCGGCCGAACCCTACCGTCTGGCAGGAAACTGCTTTGTCTTTTGTGCCGAAAACGCCTTCCACAACGCTTTACGTCGAAAACGCCCTGGCAGGGTGGATGGGACTTGCCTGGATCAGGATTATAAAAACTCCATAAATACAAAAACCCGCTGACCTTCATCCGGCCAGCGGGTTTTTGACGGGATACCCGTAGGGTCAGGCCAACTGACTGCGCAACTGCCGCGCCGCCGCCACCATGTTCACCAGCGCCGCTTCAGTCTCCGGCCACGCACGGGTTTTCAAGCCGCAATCCGGATTGACCCACAAGCGTTCCGCCGGAATGCGTTTCACAGCCTTGCTCATCAACTTGACCATTTCGGCGGTGTCCGGCACCCGTGGAGAGTGGATGTCATACACACCCGGGCCGATGTCGTTCGGGTAGTCGAACGCCTCGAAAGCTTCCAGCAATTCCATGTCCGAGCGGGAGGTTTCAATGGTGATCACGTCGGCGTCCATGGCCGCGATGGACTTGATCACGTCGTTGAATTCGCTGTAGCACATGTGGGTGTGGATCTGGGTTTCGTCCCGCACACCGCAAGCGCTCAAGCGGAAGGCTTCCACCGCCCAGTCGAGGTATTCCTGCCATTGCGCCCGGCGCAGCGGCAAGCCTTCGCGGAACGCGGCTTCGTCGATCTGCACGATCTTGATGCCGGCGTTTTCCAGGTCCACCACTTCGTCGCGCAACGCCAACGCCAGTTGCTGCGCCTGGATTTTGCGCGACACGTCTTCACGCGGGAACGACCACATCAGCATGGTCACGGGACCGGTGAGCATGCCTTTCATGACCTTGTCGGTGAGGCTTTGCGCGTAGGTGATCCAGTCGACGGTCATCGCGTTCGGTCGACTCAAGTCGCCGTAGATGATCGCCGGTTTCACGCAGCGCGAACCGTAGCTCTGCACCCAGCCAAACCGCGTGAACAGGTAGCCGTCCAGTTGCTCGGCGAAGTACTCGACCATGTCGTTGCGCTCGGCTTCACCGTGCACCAGTACGTCCAGGCCCAGGCGTTCCTGGACTTGCACCGCATGGCGGATTTCGCTGTGCATGGCGTCGGTGTAATCGTTGGCCGACAGCTTGCCTTGCTTGAACGCCTGACGCGCCAGACGGATCGAACCGGTCTGCGGGAATGAGCCGATGGTGGTGGTCGGGAACGCCGGCAATTGCAGGCGTGCACGCTGCTGATCGATGCGCTTGGCGAACGGCGAATGACGCTGGCTATCCTTGGCGCCGATCGCATTGAGGCGGGCCTGGACTTCAGCTTTATGGATACGCGGCGATTGCGCACGGCTGGCCTGAATCGCGCGACTTTCGGCCAACGCGGCTTGCACCTTGGGCGCTTGCGGATCGTTGAGGGCATCACGCAACACGGCGATTTCACCGCACTTCTGCACAGCGAAGGCCAGCCAGGATTTCAGTTCCGGGTCGAGCTTGTCTTCGCGCTCCAGGTCCACCGGGCTGTGCAGCAACGAACAGGAACTGCTGACCCACAGGTTGTCGCCAAAACGCTCTTGCGCCGGTTGCAATTGCGCCAGCACTTGCTCCAGTTCACAGCGCCAGACGTTGCGCCCGTTGACCAGGCCGACCGAGAGAATCTTGTAGGTCGGCAGGCGATCCAGCACTTGGCCGAGTTGATCCGGCGCACGCACCGCATCGATGTGCAGGCCTTGCACCGGCAGGCTGACAGCCAGGCCGAGGTTGTCTTCCAGGCCGCTGAAGTAGGTCGCCACGAGTTTTTTCAGCGGCGAATATTGAAGGATGTGGTAAGCGCGTTCGAAGGCACTTTTCCAGGCTTGCGGCAGGTCGAGGGTCAGGATCGGTTCGTCGATCTGCACCCATTCCACGCCTTGCTCGGCGAGGCGACCGAGGATTTCGTTGTAGACCGGCAGCAGGCGTTCAAGCAGTTCGAGCTTGTCGAAGTCGTTGCCTTTGGCTTTGCCCAGCCACAGATAGGTCAGCGGGCCGATGATCACCGGTTTGACGTTGTGGCCCAGGGCCTTGGCTTCAGCGACTTCGTCGAACAGCTGTTCCCAGCTCAACTTGAACTGTTGGTCAGCGCTGAATTCCGGGACCAGGTAGTGGTAGTTGGTGTCGAACCACTTGGTCAGCTCCTGGGCGTATTGCGCTTTAGTGTGTTCACCGCCGCAGCAGGCCGCAGTGGCACCACGGGCCATGGCGAACAGGGTGTCGAGGGTCGGTTGGCCGCTGGCGTCCAGGGTGCTGTCGAAACGCTCGGGCACCACGCCGAACGCCAGGGAATGGCTCAGCACCTGGTCGTACCAGGCGAAGTCGCCCACCGGCAGCAAATCGATGCCGGCGTCTTTCTGCAATTGCCAATGGGTGGCGCGCAGTTGGCGGCCAACGGCTTTCAAGGCGTCCTGATCGAGATCGCCCTTCCAGAAGGATTCGAGGGCTTTTTTCAGTTCGCGGTCAGCGCCGATGCGCGGGAAACCAAGTGTGTGGGCCAGAGCCATGGTGAGTTTCTCCCTTTAAATGATGTTGTAAAACGTGGGCCTATTGTCGACAGCCAACCCAACATGAGACAAACTCAACCTTTTCGTGTTGATCACAAGTTTTCCTCATGGAGCCCCCGGTGCTTGAAATCCGTCACCTGAAGACCCTGCACGCCTTGCGCGAAGCCGATAGCCTGGTGGATGCGGCCGACCGCCTGCACCTGACGCAGTCCGCCCTGTCCCACCAGTTCAAGGAACTGGAAGAGCGCATGGGCATGCCGTTGTTCGTGCGCAAGACCAAACCGGTGCGTTTCACCAGCGCCGGCCTGCGCCTGCTGCAATTGGCCGACGCCACCCTGCCGCTGCTGCGTGGCGCCGAACGCGATATCGCGCGACTGGCCGGCGGCACTGCCGGGCGTTTGCACATGGCGATCGAGTGCCACAGCTGCTTCCAGTGGCTGATGCCGACCATCGATCAGTTCCGCGATGCCTGGCCGGAAGTCGAACTCGACCTGGCCTCGGGCTTCTCCTTCGCCCCGCTGCCAGCCCTGGCCCGTGGCGATCTGGATCTGGTGGTGACCTCCGATCCGCTGGAACTGGCCGGGATCACCTACGTGCCGCTGTTCACCTACGAAGCGATGCTCGCGGTGGCCAACCAGCACCGATTGGCGAGCAAGGCATACATCGTGCCGGAAGATTTGCTTACGGAAACCTTGATCACCTACCCGGTGGAGCGGGATCGGCTGGACATCTTCACCCGTTTCCTCGAACCCGCCGACGTCGAACCGGCCCAGGTCCGCACCTCGGAACTGACGGTGATGATGATGCAACTGGTGGCCAGCGGACGCGGCGTGTGCGGCATGCCCCATTGGGCGCTGCATGAATACAGTTCACGGTGCTATGTGAAGGCCAAGCGGCTGGGGGAGAAAGGCTTGTTCGCGACGCTGTATGCGGGGATTCGTGCGGACATGCTGGATGCGCCGTATATGCGCGATTTCCTGCTGACGGCGAAGGACACTTCGTTTTCGACGCTGGATGGAGTCAGCGCGGTTCGTTGATTGGAATGCAATCAACTGTGGGAGCGGGCTTGCTCGCGAAGAGGGAGTGTCAGTCGACATTTGTGTAGCTGACACACCGCCTTCGCGAGCAAGCCCGCTCCCACAGGGGATCTCAGCGCCCCTTAGATTTCGCGCCACATATGGATCTTGTCGAAGTAATCCTCGCCGACCCGCACAGCTAAAGGCTCCAGGCCGAACTGGATGAAACCGCAGCGTTGATACAGCTTGAACGCGGCCTCGTTGCCGGCGGTGACGGTCAGCTGAATCAGTTTCAGCCCCGGACGGTTTTTCGCTTCCGTCAGCGCTGCCTGGACCAACTCAAAACCGAGCCCGCTCTGGCGAACTTCGCCAGACACGTACATGCCAAACAGCGTCGCCTTGTGCCGAGCCTTCTCCCGAGGTTCGAAGGCCAGGCCGACGATGCCCGACAACTTGCCTTCCACGAACCCGCCGAACACCACGTCGAGCTTGCTGGTCAGCCGCGATTCCCACCACCCCAGCGGCATCGCGGCGCGTTCGCGCACGCTGGAGGTGAACGCTTGCGGATGCCGGTCGTAGGCTTCGAGCATCAGTTCCCGATAGTCCAGGGCATGGCTGGCATCCAGGCGTTCGATCCACATGGTCACGCCACCTTGCGTTGTTCAAGCATCAGCCGCACCGCCAATGCCGACACCACGAACCCCATGAAATAACGCTGCACCGCCAGCCAGGTCGGATTGCTGACGAACCACGACGCAATGCCGGCGGCGAACAGCGCAATCAGCAGGTTGACGCAGAAACTCACGCTGATCTGGGTCAGGCCGAGAATGATGCTCTGGGTAAACACCGAGCCATGTTCCGGGCTGATGAACTGCGGAAACACCGAGAGGTAGAACACCGCGATCTTCGGGTTCAAGGCGCTGGTGAGAAAGCCCATGGTGATCAGTTTGCGCGACGAATCCGGCGGCAACTGCTGGGCTTCGAACGGCGAACGCGCGCCGGGTTTGACCGCTTGCCAGGCCAGCCACACCAGGTACAGCGCGCCGGCCCATTTCAACACTTCATACGCCATCGGCACCGCCAGGAACACCGCGGTCAAACCGGCCGCGGCGGCGAACAAATGCACGAAAAACCCCGCGACCACGCCGAGCAACGACGTCACCCCGGCCTTGCGCCCCTGGCAGATCGAACGGGAGATCAGGTAAATCATGTTCGGCCCCGGCGTCAGTACCATCAGCAACGCGGCGGCGGCGAAGATCAGCAAGTCTTGAAGCGGGATCATGGGGCAGTCCTGTGTCCAGTGTTGATCAGGCGAGCGTGCTCAGCGAGGCTCGATAAAACGGCAGGATCACGTCCCGTGTCAATGGCGCCAGCGTGAGTTGGCCGTCGGTGGACGGGTCGATCCAGCGCACCTCTTCAATCTCGGCGGCCGGGCAGACGTCTGAATCGATGCTCAGCAGAAAGAGTTCGGCCTGAACGACAAACCCCGGCTCGTTGGCGGCCGGTGCTGAAAACTGGCCCAGAAATGTGGTTTGCGCCGGATCGATGACCAGGCCCAGTTCCTCCTCCAGTTCACGGGCCAGGGCGTGGACCGGTTGCTCATGGGCTTCAATCTTGCCGCCGGGTTGCATGAAGGCCTCGGTGCCGCGTTTGCGAACCAGCAGGGTGCGGCCGTCGGGGCCGATCAGCAGGGCGGCGGCGATGTGGATGATGCGGGGTGGAATAGACATGGATCAGGATTGGCCTTGATTAAAAGGCGCAAGCATAACCTGTGGGAGCGGGCTTGCTCGCGAATGCGGTGGGTCAGTCGACATCAATGTTGAATGACCCACCGCATTCGCGAGCAAGTCGAATCGTCGCACCGCCGCTCCCACAGGGGGATTGCGGTGTTCAGGAGGTTGCGCGCTCCAGCAGCGCTTCCACTTCCTCGGGGACTTTCACAAAGACGCTGTATTTCGCCCCTTCCATGGTTTCAAACGCAATCAGCTTGTCCACCAACGGTGCATTCAACACCTTGCCGGCATTGAGCAGCAGCATGCCATTGTCGGCGTTGAGGTTGCGCGCCAGGATCATGCCCGGCGCCAGGTCCCGGGTGGTCAGCACTTTGACCGACGGATCGGCCAGGGTCACGTCGCTGAGGTACGCGGCACAGACCTGAATGAAATCCTCCACCAGTTCCGGATCGTAGAGCCGCCCGGCGTAGCTGCGGATGTAGACCAGCGCTTCGTCGCTGTTCATCTGCCGTTCCAGGATCAGCCCGCGCTGCAATTCGATGAAATCCACCGCCAGTTTCAGCAACCGCGCGCCGAACGGAATCGCTTCGCCCTTGAGCCGGTCCGGGAAACCGCTGCCGTCCCAGCGTTCCTGGTGGTGCAGGATCAACCGGGCGGCGTCTTTCATCGGGTCGAGGGTCATCAGCAGCGACTCGCTCTGCTTTGGATACTCGCGATAACGGTCGCGGTCGAGGTGATGCAGCATGTCCGACGGCGTGATCATCATGCTGTCGGTCCAGCTCAATTTGCCGATGTTGTACAGCGCGGCAGCCATGGTCAGGTCGCGGCTGGTGCCTTCGTCCAGGCCGTGGAGTTTGCAGTACACCCGCACCAGTTCGATGATCTGGCGGTTGGTCTGCTTGGCCGGCGGCAGGCGCAGGTTGGCCAGCAACGAGAACACCTCGGTGCCGGTGACATAGCTATGTTTGAGTTCTTCATAGGCCAGGTCGAGCATGTCGGCGGTCTGCTGCAACTCCGAGGTGCGCGCCGCGACGTGTTTTTCCAGGGTCGAATTCAGGGTTTTCAACTGGTCGTTCTGCTGGCGGGTCAACTGCACCAGGCGCCGGCGTTCAAGCTCGGAATGATGATGTTCCAGCGCCTGACGCAAGGTCAGTTGCAGTTCTTCGTCGTTCCAGGGCTTGCTGATGTAACGGTGGATCTGCCCGTCGTTGATCGCCTTGATGATCGTCGGCAGGTCCGCGTAACCGGTCAGCAGGATGCGCGTGGTCGTCGGGTAGAGCTGGTGGATGTGGGCCAGCAACGTGGCGCCATCCATATTCGGCATGCGCGCGTCGCTCATCACCAGATCGATGGGCTGTTGCGCCATAATTTCCAGGGCCTGGGCCCCGCTGGTGGCCAGGAGCACGTCGTAAGGCTGGCCGCGCAACAGACGACGCAGGCTGCTGAGGATTGATTCCTCGTCGTCGACCAGCAACACCTTGGGTTTATCGGTCAAAGTCGTAGGGAGTTGCTCTTCCATGGCGTCACCTCGAGTGAAACGGGCATATCGCTGTCAGGCCAGCGGCAAACATCCACTCTTGCCGGAGCCTGACCTACAGGCTAGATGATTTTCAGACACTACCGGCAACTGATTCATTCCATACACCCAAGCGAACTCCAGACAAGGGGACTATGCTCTGGTCACTCGGATCCACATTCTGTGACCGTTCGGCCAGGTGATCAGGGAAAGGATGCCCCTATGAACAGACCGTTTCGAACCGCTGTCGCCCGGGGCGCATGCCTATGAATGCGCTGCTTGCACGGACTAACCGGCGCATCCTCATCGTCGACGATACTGCTTCGATCCATCAGGATTTTGCGAAGATCCTCAGCCCTCAGACCATTGAGGACGACGATCTGGACAGCACCGAA
Organism: Pseudomonas sp. NPDC096950; assembly: GCF_044762525.1. Classification (NCBI taxonomy): domain Bacteria; kingdom Pseudomonadati; phylum Pseudomonadota; class Gammaproteobacteria; order Pseudomonadales; family Pseudomonadaceae; genus Pseudomonas; species Pseudomonas sp. NPDC096950. The sequence continues at coordinate 194,653 of NZ_JBIWEL010000006.1, forward strand.
AGGGCTCTTTTCGGATCGACGGCAGCCATTACGTTGCAAAGCTTCACCCTCGACTCGGCTTATCAGGGCCTTGAAGCCCTGAACAAGGTCGAAACGGCGCTGGCCAACGACATGCCCTACGCCATGGCCTTCATCGATATGCGCATGCCGCCGGGCTGGGACGGTCTGGAAACCATCGAACGGCTGTGGCAGGTCGATCCCAAGCTGCAAGTGGCGCTGTGCACGGCGTATTCCGACTATTCCTGGGAAGACATCGACGAACGCCTGGAGCTGGGCGATCGCCTGCTGATCCTGAAAAAACCCTTCGATGCCATCGAAATCCGTCAGATGGCCAGCGCGCTCACCGCCAAATGGCAAATGACCGAAGACGCGGCGCTGAAGATGTCCCTGCTTGAACAAGCCGTGGAAGAACGCACCCTGGAGCTGTCCGACGCCAACATCATCGTGCAGAACAGCCCGACGATTTTGTATCGGCTGCGCGGCGAGCCGTCGTTCCCGCTGATGTACATCTCCCACAACATCACCAAATACGGACACACCGCGGCCAAACTGGTGGCGTCGGCCAATTGGTCCAAGGAGCTGATTCACCCGGACGACCTGTCGAAAGTCGACGACGCCATGGAGCGGGTGCTGGACCGGCATGCCGAGGGCGCGTCCATCGAGTTCCGCATGCGCACCGGCGACGGGGCCTGGCGCTGGGTGGAAAACCGCTACATCCCGGTGCGGGACGCCGAAGGCCGGTTGCTGGAAGTCGAAGGCATCATCCTCGACATTACGGAACGCAGGCTCGCCGAAGAGAAAATCGCCCTGCTCGCCCGCACCGACGGGCTGACCGGGCTGGCCAACCGCGCGACCCTGATCGAGCGCTTGCATCAGGCGTATGCGGCCCATCGGCGTGGCGCCACGGCGTTCGCGATTTTTTACCTGGACCTGGATCACTTCAAACGCATCAACGACACCCTCGGCCACCCGGTGGGCGACCTGTTGCTGCAGGAGGTCGCCCGGCGGATCAAGGCCTGCGTGCGTGAAAACGACGTGGTCGCGCGCCTTGGGGGTGACGAATTCGCAATCCTGCAGCTTGATGTCAACGACCCGACCCAGTCCGCGGCACTGGCGGCCAAGGTCCGCGATTCGCTGGTGCTGCCCTACTCCCTGGGCGGCAACGATGTGCGCGCCTCGGTCAGCATCGGCATCAGCAGTTGCACCCCGGACATCCTCAGTGCCGACAGCCTGCTGACCCAGGCCGACATGGCGCTCTATCGCTCCAAGGAGCAGGGCCGCAACCAGTACCACTTTCATTCCGAGGAGATCAATCAGGAAGTGGTCGAGCGCATGACCATCGCCAGCGACCTGAAAACAGCGATCGAAAACGAAGAACTGGAACTGCATTACTGGCCGGAAGTGGACCTGAGCACCGGCAAGATCCTCGGCATGGAAGCGCAGGTCACCTGGAACCACCCTACCCGCGGCTTGCTCGAAGGCCCGGCGTTCCTGCCGGCGGCGGAAAAAACCGGGACCATTGTCGCCCTCGGCCACTGGGTGCTGGACCAGGCCTGTCGGCAAATGCGTCAGTGGCGTGACGAAGGCATGGCACCACCGGTGATTGCGATCAAGCTGTCCCTGGCCCAGCTCAAGAGCGGCCCCGAACTCATCTATGACGTGCTGCGCACCACCGCGCGCTGGGAACTGTGCCCCTGGGACCTGCGCTTCGACGTCACCGAAGCGACCCTGGCCCAGACCAAATGGACCCACAACGATGTGCTGCCGCGCTTGCGGGAGTTGGGGGTGAAAATCGCCATCGATGATTTCGGCACCGAATATTCTTCGTTCGATTACCTCAAGACCTACCAGGTCAACCACCTGAAACTCGCCCAGGCCTTCATCGACACGGCGGCCCAGGATCCGGCGAGCGCGAACACCTTGCGGGCGATTATTAATTTCGCCCGTGATGTAGGGATCGGAATCATTGCCGAAGGTGTCGAAACCCAGGAGCAACGCAGTTCGTTGATGGCCACGGGTTCGCCGATGAATGCCCAAGGGTACTTCTTCAGCAAAGCGGTCAGCAGCCAACAAGCCGCCGAACTGCTGAAAGCCGGGAGCATCGTGCCCTCGGGCAGCGAAATCGGCCCAAGCCTGGGCAACCCGCCGCGTTCCACGGAGGAAAACGGATGAAGACACCCTTCGTGCGGACCAATCGGCGCATTCTGATCATTGACGACACGCCGTCGATCCATCTGGATTTTCGCAAAATCCTCGACCCCGACGCGGACGAGGAACAGTCCCTGGCCGGCACCGAAGAAGCGCTGTTCGGCACCCTGCAACCGGACCGGCTGACTTTTGAGCTCGACTCCGCGTATCAGGGCCGGGAAGCCCTGGAACTGGTCAAGCGCGCCCGGGCCGAAGGTCGCCCTTATGCCCTGGCGTTCACCGACATGCGCATGCCGCCAGGCTGGGACGGGCTGGAAACCATCGAGGAGTTGTGGAAGGCCGACCCCAGCCTGCAAATCGCCCTGTGCACCGCGTATTCGGATTACAGCTGGGAAGCCATGGCCGAACGACTGGAATTCGGCGATCAGTTGCTGGTGCTGAAAAAACCGTTCGACAGCCTGGAAATCCGCCAGATGGCCAGTGCCCTGACCTGGAAATGGCAGATGGCCCAGGACGCGGCGATGAAAGTGCTGAGCCTGGAGCAGACCATCGAGGCCCGGGTGCATGAGCTGCTGAAAGTCTCGCACCTGCTGCAATACGACATTCTCACCGAGTTGCCCAACAGCACCCTGCTCGGCGATCGCCTGAATCAGTCCCTGGCCTTGTCCCGGCGCCACGACAAACAACTGGCGGTGATGTTTCTCGGGCTGGATCGCTTCAAGCGCATCAACAATGCCCTGGGCCATCCGGCCGGCGACGAAATGCTCAAACGCGTCGGGCAAAGCCTGGTGGCCACGGTACGCGAATCCGACTCGGTGTTTCGCTACGGCTCCGACGAGTTCGTGGTGATCCTGGCCGATATCCGTCATCCCCAGCAGACCAAAGGCATCGCCGAAAAGCTCTTGAATGCCATCCGCGCGCCGCAACACATCGCCGGCCACGACCTGAGCGTGACCGCCAGCCTGGGGATCAGCATTTACCCCGAGGATGGTCTCGACGCCATCGTACTGATCAAGAAAGCCGAAACCGCGATGCGCAACGTCAAGGAAAACGGCCCCAACGATTTCAGCTTTTTCATCGATGAAATGAACCAGCGCGCCCGGGAACAGCAGAGCATCGAGTCAGGGATTCGCCTGGCCCTGGAGCGCAACGAATTTGTCCTGCACTACCAACCGAAAATGGACCTGAGCAATGGCCAGGTGGTGGGTGCCGAAGCATTGATCCGCTGGAAAAAACCGGGACAAGGCTGGGTGTATCCCTCGGATTTCATCGCGGTGGCCGAAGACAGCGGCTTGATTGTGCCGTTGACCAAATGGGTGATGGCCCAGGCCTGTCGCCAGGCGTGTGTCTGGCGCACGGCCGGGTTGCCGGACATTTGCATCTCGGTGAACGTGTCAGCCATCGACTTTCGCCAGCGCGACTTCGTCGAGAGCATCGAGCTGATCCTCAAGCAGACCGGGATGGAGCCGACGTTGCTGGAACTGGAAATTACCGAAGGCGTGTTGATGCAGAACGTCGACGCCACGGTAACGGCGCTGAACCGGATCAAGGCCCTGGGCGTTCGCCTGGCGATCGATGACTTCGGCACCGGTTATTCCAGCCTGAGTTATTTGCGCCGATTCCCCATCGATGTGTTGAAAATCGACCAGTCATTCATTCGCGGCTTGAGCCGTGACAGCAGCGACGCCGCGCTGGTCAGCGCCATCATCAGCCTGGGCAAGAGCCTCAAACTGACCGTGATCGCCGAAGGCATCGAAACCCTCGAACAACTGGATTTCCTCAAGGCCCACCACTGCGAAGAAGGCCAGGGTTATTACTTCAGCAAAGCGGTGGCGCCGGACGCCTTTGCCCATTATCTGATGTCCGTGAAACCCCTGCCTTCAGCCCAGGCATGAGCAGTACGCAACGACACGCAGGCCAACCGCCAAGGAATCACCCGATGTCGCCTAAACCTGCCTTTGCCCTTGCGGTGTTTGCGTTGGCGATCTGCCTGACCGCCACTGGCGCACCGCTGGACGAACCGCTCAAACCGCTACCCGCCGCGCCGCAGCAGAATCCCTTGCGGGTCGAACTCGGTCGCCAGTTATTCAATGAGCCACGCTTGTCGGTCAACAACACGCTGTCGTGCGCCGGTTGCCACCGACTGGAAAGCGGCGGCGCCGACAATAAACCGTTTTCCATCGGCTTCAACGGCCAACCGGTGGCCATCAACACCCCCAGCGTGTTCAACGCCACCCTGAACTTCCGGCAATTCTGGAACGGCCGGGCCGACACCCTGGAAACCCAGGTCCACGAAGTGGTGCAGAGCCCCAGCGAAATGGGCAGCAACTGGGAACACGTGGTGCAAACGCTGAGCGCCGACCCGACCTATAAATCCGCCTTCGCCAACGCCTACCCGGACGGCGTCACCATGAACAATGTGCAAAACGCCCTGGCCAACTACGAACGCACCCTGCTCAGCAGCAACTCGCGCTTCGATCAGTACCTGCAAGGCAATACCGACATCCTCACCCTCGATGAAAAATACGGCTATCAGCGCTTCAAGGACTACGGCTGCATCTCGTGCCACCAAGGGGTGAACATCGGCGGCAACATGTTCCAGAAATTCGGGGTCATGGGCGATTACTTCAAGGCCCGGGGCAATCCCGTCGAAAGCGACCTGGGGCGCTACCTGGTGACCAAGGATGAAGAGGACCGCAACGTGTTCAAGGTCCCGAGCCTGCGCAACGTCGCCGTCACCGCGCCGTACTTTCACGACGCCTCGGCGAAAACCCTCGAAGAAGCCGTGGATGTGATGTTCAAGTTCCAACTCGGCCGTGTGCCCTCCGATGACGACCAGACGCTGATCATCAAATTCCTCAAGACCCTGACCGGTGAATGGGAGGGCAAGCCATTATGAAAATGTCCCGCCGTCGTAGCCTGGCGCTGCTCAGCCTGGTGGCCCTGGCCCTGGCTTCGATCCTGCTGTTCCTGTACCTCAAATCCAGCTCTGACCAGACCTCGACCTACACCGAGTCCCGGGACTTGATTGCGCGGATGAAACAACTCAATGCGCAATGGGAAACCGAAATTCTCAAGGCCCGGGTCGCCATCAGTCATAACTACGATCCGCTGGTGTCACCTATCACCGAAATGACCGAGCTGTGGCAGCGCTTCGACAGCATGGAATCGAACCACGGCCGCAACGACTCACCGGTCTGGAACACCAGCCATGATGCGTACCTGGCCGCCATCGGGGAAAAAACCCGCCTGGTGGAACAGTTCAAGTCCCACAACGCGGTGCTGCGCAATTCCCTGGCGTTCCTGCCCACGGCCGAGGACGACATCCAGCAACCCCTGACCGAAGTGGTGGGTGGCGACCAACTGCAACTGCAGAACATCGCCACCGACACCTACGACTTGCTGCTCAGCGCCCTGGAATTCGCCCAGGTCACCTCGGATGACAAGGCCGCCGACATCCTCGTGGGCCTGAACAAAATGGGGGTCAATAAAACCCGACTGCCGGAGGCGTTCCATAGTCCCATCGACATCCTGAGCAACCACATTGCGCTGATCCTGCGCGAGCAACCGATCGTCAACCGTCTGCTGGAAAACATCGAAGCCGTCCCGGTAGCCCAGCGCCTGGATGACATCACCAGACTGCTGAACCAGGATCAGCAACAGTCCGACGCGATCTATCAGCGCTACCACTTCTACATGCTGGTGTTTTCCGTGCTGCTGGTTTTGGTGCTGGTGTACCTGGCGATCCGGTTGATGCGCAGTTACACCGAGATCAGTCGCGTCAACAAAGCACTGCAAACCGCCAACGATGACCTGGAACTGCGGGTCGAAGAACGCACCCGGGAACTCAAGGACACCCAGAGCGAACTGCTCGACACGGCGCGCCAGGCCGGCATGGCCGAGATCGCCACCAACGTGTTGCACAACGTCGGCAATGTGCTCAACAGCGTGAACATCTCCGCCGACCTGGTGACCCGCAAACTGCGCAGCAGCAAGGCCCTGGGCCTGGGCAAGGCGATGCAGTTGATCAACGAACATCCGACGGACCTGGGCAGTTTTCTGAGCGAGGATGCCAAAGGCAAATTACTGCCCGGCTACCTCAATCAACTGGTGGACGCCATCGCCCTGGAACAACAGGGCATGACTGACGAACTCGCCCAACTGACCAAAAGCGTGGACCACATCAAGGACATCGTCGCCACCCAGCAATCCTACGCGGGCGCCAACAGCCTGATGGAGCCGGTGCAGATCAGCGAATTGCTGGAGGACGCCCTGCGCATGAACTCCGGCGCCCTGACCCGGCACCATGTCACGGTAGTCAAGGAGTACAGCGAAGTGCCAAGGGTGATGGGCGACAAGCACCGCTTGTTGCTGATCCTGATCAACCTGATCAGCAATGCCAAATACGCCATGTCCGATCTCAGCGACCGACCACGCCAGATGACTCTCGGAGTAAAAATCGTCGACGACACTATTCTGCAAGTCAGCGTCAAGGATGACGGCGAAGGCATCCCCGCGGAAAACATGACACGAATCTTTGCTCACGGTTTTACCACCCGCAAGGAAGGCCACGGGTTCGGCCTGCACAGCTGCGCCCTGGCCGCCATCGAGATGAACGGCCACCTCACCGCCCACAGTGACGGGCCGGGCAAAGGCGCACAGTTCACGTTGCAAATCCCCCTGAAAACCGTAGCAGGTGACGCATGAGCAACCCTTCGAATCGACGCATTTTGTTGATCGATGACACACCGTCCATTCATGTGGATTTCCGTAAGATCCTCACCCCGGCACCGCCGCAACACGTGGAGCTGGACGAGATGGAAGCCGCGCTGTTCGGTGCTGAAGCGAAATCCGCCAGCGCACTGTTCGAACTGGATTCGGCATTCGGCGGTCAGGAAGGCCTGGGCAAACTCAAATTCGCCCTGAAGGAACAGCGTCCCTACGCCATGGCGTTCGTCGACATGCGCATGCCCGACGGCTGGGACGGCGCGCAGACCATCGAACACCTGTGGCAGGAAGACCCGCGCCTGCAAGTGGTGGTGTGTACCGCTTACTCCGATTATTCATGGGACGAACTGCTGGACCGTTTGCAGGCCCACGACCGGCTGCTGATCCTGAAAAAGCCCTTCGACAACATCGAAGTCCAGCAAATGGCCAACACCCTGCTGACCAAATGGGACATGACCGAACGGGCCAGTGTGCAGGTGGATCATCTGGGGCAAATGGTCGAACGCCGGACCCGGCAGTTCAAGGAAGCCAGCGTCGAGTTGCAACGGGAAATCGACGAGCGCAAACAGCTGGAATCGCAACTGGTGCAATCGGAGAAACTCGCCTCCCTGGGGCAACTGGCGGCCGGTGTTGCCCATGAAATCAACAACCCCATCGGCTTCATTTCCTCCAACCTCGGTTGCCTGGACGGCTACTTCAAGCAATTGCAGGAAATGCTCGACGCCTATCGCGGTGCCGAAGAGGCGATTACGTCGCCCGAGGTGATCGACCGACTGAATGTGCTGCGCGAACGGGTCGAACTCGAATTCCTGCGCGAAGACATTCCGTTGCTGATCAAGGAATCCAAGGACGGCATCAGCCGCGTCGGGCAGATCGTCAAGGATCTGAAGGACTTCTCCCGGGTGGACTCCAACCAGGAATGGCAGTGGGCCAATCTGCAACAGGGCATCGAATCGACCCTGAACATCGTCGCCAATGAACTCAAGTACAAGGCCGATGTGGTGAAGCAATATCAGGTGCTGCCGGAAATCGAGTGCCTGCCCTCGCAAATCAACCAGGTGATCATGAATCTGATCGTCAACGCGTCGCAGGCGATCGGCACGGAGCGCGGCACCATCACATTAAGCACCGGGCTTGAGGGCGAGACGGTGTGGATCGAGGTGGCGGATACGGGCTCGGGCATTGAGCCGCAGACGTTGCAGAAGATCTTCGACCCGTTCTTCACCACCAAACCGATTGGCCAGGGCACGGGGTTGGGGTTGTCACTGTCGTACGGGATCGTGAAAAAACATCACGGGGATATTTCGGTGCGCAGCGTCGTCGGGACCGGCACGACCTTCAGGGTTGAGTTGCCGGTGCATCAGACCAAGTTGGCGAGCTGAACACCATTTAAATGTTGGAATAAATATCAAATGTGGGAGCGAGCCTGCTCGCGAATGCGGTGGATCAGTCACTGTTAATGTTGACTGATATACCGCTTTCGCGAGCAGGCTCGCTCCCACAGGGTTAAGCGCCAGGCTTGGGTTATGTGGCTTCCTGGAAATCCATTTCCGGCGGCTGGCGGCGGAACCCGCCCGTCAGCACTGCCAGGTACACCACGCCAATCGCCAGCCAGCTCAGGCCCAGGTAAATCGCCAGGTGATCGAGGCTGACCATCAGCCACAGATCCGCTGCCAGGCCAATGAACGGGAACACCAGGAACAGCACCAGTTCACGCGGGCCTTTCTTCTCGCCAGCGATCCAGTAATGGAAGATCACCGAGAGGTTCACCAGACTGAAGGCCAGGAACGCGCCGAAGTTGATGAACGAGGTCGAGGTGGTCACGTCGAGTTTCAGGGCGAGCAAAGCCACGACCGCACACAGCAGGATGCTGTTGACCGGCGTGCCGAACTTCTCGTGCAACGTGCCGAAGAACGACTTCGGCAACACGCCGTCGCGGCCCATGGCGAACAGCAACCGCGAACCGCTGGCCTGGGCCGACAGGCCCGAAGCGAACTGGCCGACGATCAGGCCGATGAGGAAGATCGACACGAACAGGTCGCCGCCGATGTTGCGGGCAATTTCGTAGGCCGCCGAGTCGACGTTATCGAACTGGAACGACGGGTGGGCGATCTGCACGAAGTACGACACGCCGACGAAAATCAAACCGCCGATCAGGGTAATCAGCATGATCGCCCGTGGAATGGTGCGGCGTGGATCGCGGGTTTCTTCGGTCAGGGTGCTGACTGCGTCGAAGCCGAGGAACGAGTAACAGGCGATGGCCGCGCCGCTCATGATCAGCGGCATTTGCATGTCGCCGTTGAAGAACGGTTTGACGGTCCACAGCGGCGTGCTCGCGTCGCCACCGATGTAATGGATGCACAGCGCGACGAAGGCGATCAGCACCAGGAACTGCACGAGCATCAGCAAGGCGTTGATGCCGTTGGCCAGTTTCAGGCCGACGATGTTGATCGCGCTGGTGATGCCGATGAACGCCAGCACCCAGATCCACTGCGGCACCGCCGGGAACGCGGAGTTGAGGTAGGCCGCGCCGATCAGCCAGATCGCCATCGGCAGGAACAGGTAATCGAGCAACACCGCCCAACCGGCGATGAATCCGAGTTTCGGGCTGATGGCTTTGCGCACGTAGCTGTAGGCCGAACCGGCGACCGGGAACGCGGCGGCCATGCGCCCGTAGCTCATGGCGGTGAAGAACATCGCCACCAGCGCCGCCAGGTAAGCGGCCGGGACCATGCCGGCGGTGGATTGAGCGAGGATGCCAAAGGTGCCGAGCACAATGATCGGCGTCATGTAGGCGATGCCGAACAGCACCACCGAACCCAATGACAGGGTGCGTTGTAAACGAGCCATGAGCGACTACTCCGAATTTATTAGATTTATGGCAGAGCCGAGTTCGGCGCAAAACTTCGGGTGTTGCGTTGTTGTTCTTGGTTCAACGGTCAAGCAGGTGTGTCGTCTGTAAGGGCCTCTTCGCGAGCAAGCCCGCTCCCACAGGGGAATGCATTCCAAATGTGGGAGCGGGCTTGCTCGCGAAGGCGTCAGCCCAGTCGACACAAAAACCGGATCAGTTCCTGGGAATCAGTAACTCCCGCAGTCCATTGGCATGTTCAACAATCTCCCCCGGCAACTTCAGCCGCTGGTCATCCAGATACCGATAATCCTGCCGCGCCGCCGCCAACCGGTTCAGGTCCAGCTCAACCGCAAACTGCCCCTCCTCCCGTCCGGCTTCGAACAGCAAGGTGCCCAGCGGATCCACCAGCGCACTGCCGCCAGCAAACAACAGCCCGCCATCACCCGCTTCCACCCGGTTGACCATCAGCGCGAACGCCTGGTTTTCCTGGGCGCGGGCCATGATGGCGGTGCGGTGGGTCGGGCCGTAGGGGTCCATGTTGCCGTTGGTGACGATCAGCACTTCGGCGCCCAGTTGCGCCAGGGCGCGGGCGGTTTCGGGAAATTCGATGTCGTAGCAAATCAGCAGGCCGACCCGCACACCGTTCCACAGGCACGTGGCGTAACGGTCGCCGGGCTCGTAGACCCCTCGGTCCGACGCCCACAAATGCGTCTTGCGATAACGCAGGGCAATGCCTTCAGGGGTAATCAGCAGCGTGGTGTTGTAGAAACGACCGTTGTCGTTCTCGGCCATACCGACCACCACGGCGATATTGCGTGCACGGGCGGCGGCGATCACCGCGCTGACGGTCGGGCCATCCAGCGGCTCGGCGACCTGGGCCACGGACTCTTCCGAGGGAAAGCCCATCAAGTGGCCTTCCGGGAACATGATCAGCTGCGTGTCGGCGGCGCTGGCGGCAATCGCGGCCAGGGCGCGTTCGAGGTTGTAAGCCGTGTCATTGTCACGGCCCGCCAATTGGGCGAGTTCGACCTTCATGGGTATTCCTTATTCTCGTGGCCGGGCGGCAGAAAGATTGCCCGGCCGGTGTCTGTGCGCCAGTATGCGCAGCAAGTAACCGGCCAGGGAATTACGCGGCCGGGGTAACCCGATAGGGGTAGACGCATGACACTCTCGCTGGATGACATCGCCTGGCACCGCTCGGTGGGGCAACTGATCGACGCCCTCGACAAGCCGAATTTCTGGACGCAGCTCGTGCGATTGCTCGATCAATACGTGGATTTCGATAGTTGGGTAGTGCTGCTGTTCAGCGCCGACCAGCACCCGCTGGTGTTCGCCGAATGCCCCGGCGAGGACGGCAGCCCCGATCAGTTGTTCCAGGATTACCTGCGCGGTTTGTACCTGCTCGACCCGTTCTACATCGCCTGCCGCGAACAATCGCGCACCGGGCTCTATCGCCTGTCGGAAGTCGCGCCCGAGCACTTCGAGCTGACCGAGTATTACCAGCGCTACTTTCGTCTGAATGTGGTGGCCGATGAAATCCAGTTCAATTGCCAGCTCGAAGGCGACCGCACGTTATGCCTGTCGTTGGGCAGCAAGCAGCGTTTCAGTGGCCAGCAGATTGCGTTGCTGTCGCTGATCCAGCCGTGGGTGTTGGGCCTGTTGCGCCAGCGCCTGCCCTACGAAATCAACGAAGTCGTGGCCCTGGCCCCCGCTCCACCGCAGGCCGACTGGCGGGTACAGCTGGAAGCCTCGGTGCAGCAACTCAAAGGCGCGCAATTGACCGCCCGGGAACTGGACGTCGGAAGGTTGATGCTCAGCGGTTGCTCCAGTAAAGAAATCGCCCGTAAGCTGGAAATCTCCGTAGAAACCGTGAAAGTCCATAAGAAACACATGTACAGCAAGCTGGGGATCAAGTCCCAGCAGGAGCTGTTTTCGATATTTTTGCAGGCGCAGAATGCCTGATTGCCCAGTGCGGGTGCTTTTCTGTGGGAGCGGGCTTGCTCGCGAACGCGGTGTGTCAGGCAACATCAATGTTGAATGTGCCGACCTCTTCGCGAGCAAGCCCGCTCCCACAGGGGTAGCGTGTTGCACATAACCGAGTCCGAACCCAAGGAAACCGTATGAGCCTGTCACTCCTGAGCCGCTACGCCTTCTTTGCCGCTTGCGTGATATTCACCCTCGCCAGCCTGCCCTTCCTGGAGCACGACTGGCTCTGGCCGATCACCGCCGTCACCGGCGTGCTGAGCCTGATCGGCCTGTTCGACCTGCTGCAAAGCCCCCACGCCGTGCGGCGCAACTACCCGATCCTCGGCAACATTCGTTATCTGGTGGAAGGCATTCGCCCGGAAATCCGCCAGTACCTGCTCGAATCCGACAGCGACGCCCTGCCCTTCTCCCGGGCCCAGCGTTCGCTGGTCTATTCCCGGGCCAAGAATGAAAGCGCCGACAAGCCGTTCGGCACGCTGATCGATGTGTACCAGTCGGGTTTCGAATTCATCGGCCACTCCATGCGCCCGGCGCCGTTGAGCGACCCGAGCGGTTTCCGGGTCATGGTCGGCGGACCGCAGTGCACCCAGCCGTACTCGGCGTCGGTGTTCAACATCTCGGCGATGAGTTTTGGCTCCCTCAGCGCCAATGCGATTCGCGCATTGAACCAAGGCGCCAAACTCGGCAACTTCGCCCACGACACCGGCGAGGGCAGCATCAGCGCCTATCACCGGGAAAACGGCGGTGACCTGACCTGGGAACTGGGCAGCGGCTACTTCGGCTGCCGCACCGCCGATGGCCGCTTCGACCCGGAACGCTTCGCCGCCCAGGCGCAGACGCCGCAAGTGCGGATGATCGAAATCAAGATGAGCCAGGGCGCCAAACCCGGCCACGGCGGGATCCTGCCCAAGCACAAGGTCACCAAGGAAATCGCTGAAACCCGCGGCATCATGATGGGCGAAGACTGCATCTCGCCGTCACGCCACAGCGCGTTTTCCACGCCGATCGAACTGATGCACTTCATCCAGCAACTGCGTGAACTGTCCGGCGGCAAACCGGTGGGCTTCAAGTTCTGCCTGGGCCATCCGTGGGAATTCATGGGCATCGCCAAAGCCATGCTGGAAACCGGCATCCTCCCGGACTTTATCGTCGTCGACGGCAAGGAAGGCGGCACCGGCGCCGCCCCCGTGGAGTTCACCGACCACATCGGCGTGCCGATGCGCGAAGGCTTGTTGTTCGTACACAACACCCTGGTCGGCCTGAACCTGCGGGACAAGATCAAACTCGGTGCCAGCGGCAAAATCGTCAGCGCCTTCGACATCGCCAGCGTCCTGGCCATCGGCGCCGACTGGGCCAACTCGGCCCGCGGCTTCATGTTCGCCATCGGCTGCATCCAGTCGCAAAGCTGCCACACCAACAAATGCCCGACCGGCGTTGCGACCCAGGACGTATTGCGCCAGCGTGCGCTGGTGGTGCCGGACAAGGCTCAGCGCGTGTTCAACTTCCATCGCAATACGCTCAAGGCCTTGGCGGAAATGCTGGCGGCAGCGGGTCTGGATCATCCATCACAACTGTCGGCCAAGCATCTGGTGCGGCGCATGTCGGCGACCGAGATCAAGTTGTTCTCGCAGTTGCATGTGTTCTTGAAGCCGGGGGAGTTGTTGACCGGGGAAGTGAATGGCGAGTTTTACTCGCGGATGTGGCAGATGGCGCGGGCGGATAGTTTTGAGCCTGCTGAAACTGCAGCCGCGTAGTGCAGTTGGGCGTGCATGCCGTATCTGCATGCATGCCCTACTACTTCCAGATCCAGAGCAGCAGTGGATTGCCGATCTGGTGCGCCGCCGGCAACGGCACGAAGATCAGCGGTGACGCACGGGATCTTCATGCCTCACGCCCACGAAACAGCACAAACTTCGAAAAGAAGAACCCGCACACCAGGCTCAACAATGAAAATGAAGCAACGGTGACCAGACCGTGAAGCCGCCACCGATCACCGAGCGTCCCGACGCCATAGCTCATGGCACCCATCAAACCAACGAACAGTAGATACGAGAACACCGAAACTCTGCTATCAAGGGTGTAAAGCGCATTTACGTAGAAGGAAAAGGACGCCGCGACGCAATACGCCGCAAAATTGCTGGAAGCCTGGCTAAGTTCAGCGGCGGCGCAGAGGACATAAAATATCTGCCAATGAATAAGCGTGTTGGCCAATCCAACGATCGCGTAAGTAGAGAATCCTTTCCATAAATCCTTCATACCGGCTCCCGCATTGCTGTTGCAGGTGCCTCTCAAACTAAAATCACGCCCCAGTGCCGTCTACTGTCAGAAACTACAGGTCGGTCGCTATTCCGGACGAGCGGTCACCATTGCAATTCGGCCACCGGCTTCGGCTCTTTCATGACGATAAAACCGTAATCCCCCAGCAGGTAAATGCGGTAGTACTGGCTATCCACCAACGGCACGAATCCCTGATAACCGACCCGGGTTGCATTGCGCCGCTCCCGCTCCGCCATCACATTGGTGATGCCGGCCTTCGGCAGATTCTCGGCCAGCATGTAGTAGTCGGTGTTCAGCAAATAGCGCAGCACCGGCAGTTGCTTGAATGAACCCGCAGCCCCGACCAGCCAGTGATCGGAGTAAGTCACCGACATATAAATACGCTTGGCATCGCGCAGTGCCGGGCGGGAAGCGATGTCGTAGCTCAGGGCATTCAGCGCGTTGTTGGCGAAGGTCTTCTGCACCATCAGAACCCGGCCGTAGGCGAAGGACAGCGAGAGCATCGCCAGCAGCGGGATCAGCAAGAGCAACGGCAGTCGTTGATGCACGGCGGCCAGCGCGAGATGGCTGAGGTAGAACAGCAGCACCAGCAGCACCGAAAACCCCATCAAGGTGCGGGCGCCTTCATTGAAGTCGCGGAAAAACAGTGCGGCGCCGGGCACCAGCAGCACGATCACGGGCACGACCAGCAGGCACAGCACGCCGATCAGCGCTTTTCTCAGCCCGGTCTCCTGACGCTCAAGGATGTGTTGGCCGACGCGGACGCTGCCGGCAACGGCACACAGCAGCAATGCGGCAAACACCCAACCGAATCCGCCATGAAACAACAGCATGACCTTTTCCAGCACTCGGCTGAAATTGGTGCCGAGTTGCTGCCATGGCGCCGCCGATCCGTTGAGTAACAAGGTGCGATTCGGACTCATGTAGGCATACGCGGTGGCGCCGTAGATCAACCAGGCCAGCCCCGTTTGCGCGACTTTCCAGCCGATCATCCGGCCCCACTCGAGCCAGGGCAGCCGGTCGTTCGCGCAGCGCAGCAGCTCCACACAACACAACCCGACAAACACATTGATGCTGACCTGATACAACCCCAGGCCCAGGGCAATCAGCAACGCGGGGACCACCAGTTGTTGCACCCGAGAAACACTGCGAAAGGTGATCGCGAAGATCACCGCCACCAGGCTCAAGGCCATGGCCGGCCCGTCGTATTGATACGACAGGTTTTGCAGGAAGAACGGGTTGTACCAGAACGCGAGCACCACCAGGCAATGGGTGAATGTCGGTTCGGCAAAGTAGTGGAAGGTCAGGCGGGTCAAGGCCCAGGCCATGGCCAGCGTGGCGATCAGCAACGGCAACGGGAAGATGTTCGGCGCAGCGCCGGTGAAGGTCAGCCAGTTGTAGAACAGCTGCGTAAATAGCCGGCCTTCCCCTGACCAGCCCATGCCGGCGGCCAGCGAACGCCAATTGTCATCGATGTAGGGATAGTCGGCGAGAATCAACGGCAAGACGTAGGCAAAGGTGGCCAGCAGAAAACACAGCCAGACCCGTCGGCTGCCGAGTTCTCTGTCGAGCCAATCGCCCATCCGCATGTCGGCACACCTCGGGCTACTGCGTTCAACCCATAAGGTATTGAACTCACCGCAGGCCATAGATCACTGGCTTTTCGACAGACGGTGATGCCGGGCAATATCCCGTAATACCCCGACTTTGCAATTACCGGCCAATCGCGCCACCCTGCGCGCCGCCGATGTGCGGCACTTTTTGCGCCGCGTAACGCTCCTTACTCAACACCCGTTCAAGAGCCCTCAGCCATGACGTCTGAACGCGATCACCGCATCGACTTTTTTCGCGGCCTGGCCCTGATCTTCATTTTCTGGGATCACGTGCCGCACAACCCCCTCGGCCAAATCACCCCGCGTAATTTCGGTTTCAGCGATGCGGCGGAAATTTTCGTGTTTCTGGCCGGGTACGCGGCGGTCCTGGCCTACGGCAAGATCCTCAAGCGCGACGGTTATCTGATCGCGTGCGTAAAAATCCTGCGCCGCGCCTGGGTGCTCTACGTGGTGCATATCTTTTTGTTGGCGATGCTGATGGGCATCGTGTTCTTCGCCAACAGCCATGTGGAAACTCGCGACCTGGTGGAAGAAATGGGCATGCTCCACTTCATCACCAATCCCCAGCAAGCGTTGACGGATGAATTGCTGTTGCGCTTCAAACCGAACCTCATGGACCCGCTGCCGCTGTACATCGTGCTGCTGGCCGGTTTGCCGTTGGTGCTGCCGCTGCTGGTGCGCGCACCGTGGGCGGTGGTGGCGGTGTCGTTGACGGTGTACCTGTTGGCGCCCTGGTTTGGCTGGAACCTGGCGGCCATCAAGGATGGCGTGTGGTACTTCAACCCGGTGGTCTGGCAACTGCTGTTCGTGCTCGGTGGCGCTACCGCGATTCACACGCAGCGACCGCGATTGCCCGACACTCGAGGGCTGATGCGCCAACCGTTGTTTGTCGGTGCGCTGGTGTACGCAGTGCTCGCCGGGGTGATTACGATCTCCTGGCGCTGGCCGGAAATACACGACGCGCTGATGCCCGCGTGGCTGAGCAACCTGCTGTACCCGATCAGCAAGACCGACCTGTCGCCGGTGCGCCTGCTGCACTTCCTCGCGTTGGCCTATGTCACCGCCAAACTCTTGCCCGACAGCGGCTGGACACAAAACTGGCTGGCGCAGCAAAGCTGTCGCATGGGGCGTTATTCGTTGGAGGTTTTCTGCCTGGGGGTGCTGTTGGCGCCGTTGGCGGACATGGTCAATGCCATGACCGACGATGCGTTTGCCATGCAGATCTTCACCGCGCTGGTGGGAGCAGGGTTGATGGCGTTGCTGGGGGTTTGGCTGGATTTCAATAAGCGGCTGAACCGACCCGTTTCGGCGGTGCCGGCTTAACGTCAAAAGATCGCAGCCTGCGGCAGCTCCTACAGGGGAATACGTTCAACCGGTCGACCGCAATCACCTGTAGGAGCTGCCGCAGGCTGCGATCTTTTGATCTTCCAAAACACAAAAGCCCCGATCATCACGACCGGGGCTTTTTGCATTTCAAGCGTTACACCTTACGAAGCCGAACGCACCGCGCCTTGGGTCGCGTTGGTCGGTTGCAACTTGAACACGTAGAACAACACCGTCAGCAGCACCAGGAACGCAGGTCCCACATACAGCGCCACGCGGGTGTCCGGGAAGTACGCCATCAGGCCGACCACCAGCACCAGGAACGCCAGCGCCAGGTACGAGCTGACCGGGTACAGCCACATTTTGTATTTCAGGCCGGCCCGTTCGCTGGCGCTCAGGCCTTTGCGGAATTTGAGCTGGGCCAGCAGGATCATCACCCAGGTCCAGATCGCGCCGAAGGTGGCAATCGCGGTTACCCAGACAAAGACTTTCTCCGGGACCATGTAATTGAGCAGCACGCCCAGCAACAGCACGAAGATCGACAGCAGCAACGCACGACGAGGCACGCCGTTGCTCGAAGTCTTGGCGAAACCGGCCGGGGCCTGGCCATTCTGCGCCAGGCTGTAGAGCATGCGACCGGTGCTGAAGATGCCGCCGTTGCAGGACGACAGCGCAGCCGTGATCACCACGAAGTTGATGATGCCGGCGGCGGTCTTGATGCCCAGACGCTCGAAGGTCATCACAAACGGGCTGCCCTGGGTGCCGATTTCATTCCACGGGTAGATCGACAGGATCACGAACAACGCACCGACGTAGAACAGCAGGATCCGCCAGAACACCGAGCCGATCGCATTGGGAATGGTCTTCTGCGGGTTCTTCGCTTCACCGGCGGTCAGGCCGATCATTTCCACGCCGAGGTAGGCGAACATCACCATTTGCAGGGACATCAACACGCCTTGCACGCCGTTGGGCATGAAGCCACCGTGAGCCCACAGGTTGGAAATCCCCAGGGCCACGCCGTCGTTGCCGAAGCCGAACGCGATCACACCGATACCGCCGATCACCATCGCGATGATGGTGACGATCTTGATCAGGGCGAACCAGAACTCGAACTCACCGAAGGCTTTCACCGCGATCAGGTTGATGGTGCCCATGCTGATCAGCGCCGACAGCGCCCAGATCCAGCGCGGCACGTCGGGGAACCACACGCCCATGTACACCGCTACTGCGGTGATTTCCGCAACGCAGGTCACCAGCCACAGGAACCAGTAATTCCACCCGGTCAGGAAACCGGCCAGGGGGCCGAGGTAATCTTGAGCGTAACGGCTGAAGGAGCCGGCGACCGGGTTGTGCACGGCCATCTCGCCGAGGGCGCGCATGATCACCAGGATCGCCAGACCGCCAATGATGTAGGACAGCATGATGGCGGGGCCGGCCATTTCGATGGCCTTGGCCGACCCGAGGAACAGGCCGACGCCAATACAGGCACCGAGTGCCATCAAGCGAATATGCCGTTCGCCCAGTTCGCGTTTAAGCGGGCCGCCCTGAGCGGTCTCGCCTTGGGGCAGATGATTGCCTGCTGGCATAGGGGTACAACCTCGTCTTGTTATTGGATGTGACCACCGAGTAAACGAAGCGCGGACCGGTAAGCCAACGCTTCCCGATACCGGGCCTGCCTTGTGGGCAAACCCGTCTTGTAGGACAAAACCTGCAAGATCAGCGGGGCGTGCAGTATAAAAAGCTTCGGACAGGGTTTTTCACTCTATACACCACAACATTCAGGCACAACTCTCGCCAAAAGCCCGGTTTACGGAGGGGCATTACCTGAGTTTTGCGGAATTATTTGCGGCTGAAACGGCGGGGAGTATTGCACGGTAATGGTGCGTCGTCATGCCTGGAGGCGACTTTGGTTTATCGCCTCCAAGTGTCTATTTCAGCCTTTACAGACTGACATGACGGCTGAACCCGTCCCTGTGGGAGCGGCGGTGCGACGATTCGACTTGCTCGCGAAGGGGGACTGCCAGTCGATACACCTGTTGAATGTCAGACAGCATTCGCGAGCAAGTCGAATCGTCGCACCGCCGCTCCCACAGGGATTGAGGTGACAGACGGGCATCCCGAGCACAGGACACAACCACTCATACGATTTCGAAATTTCTCTATTCACAATTTTTTCATCATCGCTAACCACCGTCTAAGCTTCAGACAAGTCCGATCAATCTGCGTGAATGGATCAGTCGACTATGGGCGCGTTATGGCAATCCGATTCGAGTAAAACCGTGGTTCCGACTGAACGTGTGGATGATGCGCCTTTACCTGAAAAACCCCGTCGTGCCAAACACGGCTGGAAGGCATTCTGGTTGTTGCTGCTGATTATCCTGATTGTGCTGGGCCTGGCCGCCGCCAAGGAAATGCGCACGTCGAAGTTTCAGGCGCGGGAGGTCAGCAAATTTGCCGCGTCCCTGAGTTATGACATGCAACCCGGCCCCAGCGACGCGATTCGCTACCCCGGTGCGGGGCCGTTCGATTTGCGTTTGGGCTACAGCTCCATGGGGGATTTTCTTACCCGGCTGCTCAAGCGCAACTATGTCATTGCCTCGCAAACCCGTTTTTCCCCGGCGTTGATGAAGTACAGCGACCGGGGCTTTTTCGTGCCCTATTCGGAAAAAATCCAGGCCGGTCTGTCGATCACCGATTGCCGCGCCGCTCCCCTGTACCAGTTCAATTACCCGCAACAGCTCTATTCCAGCTTCGAGTCGATCCCGCCGGTGGTGGTCAGCAGCTTGCTGTTTATCGAAAACCGCTTCCTGCTCGACCCCAAGCAGCCCCTGGCCAACCCAGCGGTGGACTGGCCGCGCTTCGGCATGGCCGCGTGGTCCCAGGTGGCGAAGCTGATGCACTTGCCGGGGCAGTCGGCGGGCGGCAGTACCCTGGCGACGCAGCTTGAAAAATACCGCCACTCCCCCGATGGCTTGACCGTGTCGGGTGCGGAGAAGATCCGGCAGATGATTTCCGCCAGCGTGCGCGCCTATCAGAGCGGGCCGCAAACCTTGCAGGCGCGGCAAAACGTGGTGCGCGACTACCTCAATAGCGTGCCGCTGTCCGCCGTTCCCGGTCACGGTGAAGTGCATGGCATGGCCGAGGGCTTGCGCGTCTGGTACGGCGCCGATTTCAACAAGGCCAATGAAACCCTGGCCAGCACCGCCACGGATCCAAAAACCATGGCCGCCAAAGGCCTGGCCCTGCGTGAAATGCTGTCGCTGATGATCGCCCAGCGTCGCCCTTCCCATTACCTGACCAAAGGTCACGACGAACTGGCCGACCTCACCGACAGCCACATTCGCCTGCTGGCCCAGAACAACGTCATCGACGCGCAGTTCGCCGCCGCCGCACTGGCCAGTAAAGTGACCTACCGTGACTGGCAGACCCAACCGACCATCCAGCCGATCGAAACCAATAAAGGCATCAGCACCGCCCGCAGTCGCCTGGCATCGATGCTCAACCGGCCGCTGTATGACCTCGACCGCCTCGACCTGTCGGCCACCAGCACCTTGCAAAGTGACTTGCAGGCCCAGGCCACCGAATACCTCAAACACCTGGCCGACCCGGTCTTCGCCGGGCAGATCGGCCTGATCGGCGAACGCCTGCTCACCCCCACCAGCACCACGGCGGTGCGCTACAGCTTCACCCTGTTCGAACTGACCCCGGACGGTTCCCGCGTGCGGGTGCAGACCGACAGCACCGACCAACCCTTCGACATCAACGAAGGCAGCAAACTGGAACTCGGCTCCACGGCGAAGATGCGGGTGCTGACCACGTACTTGCAGATCATTTCCGAGCTGCACGACAAGTACGGCGACAAGACCGTGGCCGAGCTGAAAAAAACCGACGTTCCCGATCAGGATCGCCTGAGCCGCTGGGTCGTCGATTACCTGATCCAGAACAGCGACCGCGACCTGTCGAAAATGCTCGGCGCCGCGCTTGATCGCAAATACTCGGCCAGCCCTGGCGAAGCCTTCTTCACCGGTGGCGGACTGCACGTGTTCCACAACTTCCGCAACGAAGACAACGGCCGCATGCCGACCCTGCGCGATGCCATCCGTGAGTCGATCAACCTGCCGTTCATCCGTCTGATGCGTGACATCGTGCGCTACACCACCTATTCCGGCCCCAACAGCAGCGCCGAATTGCTCAAGGACGACCGCGACCCTCGGCGTCAGGAATACCTGGCGTCTTTTGCCGACAAGGAAGGCACGTCGTTCCTGCTCAAGTTCTGGAAAAAATACAGAAACAAGGACACCGACGCGCGCCTCGAAACCTTCCTCGACAGCATGCGCCCGACCCCGATTCGCATGGCCGCCGTGCACCGTTATCTCTACCCGGATGCCGAACAGGCTGCCTTCAACACCTTCGTGCGTGCGCACCTCAAAGGCGCCAAGCTCACCGAAAAACTCACCGACGAACGCCTCGAGCGTCTCTACCTGAGCTACGGCCCCGGTTCCTATGACCTGCCGGACCAGGGCTTTATTGCCAAGGTCCACCCGCTGGACCTTTGGTTGATCGGCTACCTGCTGAACCACCCGGACGCCAAGTGGAGCGAGATCGTCAAGGCCAGCCAGTTCGAACGCCAGGAGGTCTACAGCTGGTTGTTCAAAAGCAAACACAAGGGCGCCCGTGACAGCCGCATTCGCACCATGCTCGAGATCGAAGCCTTCCTCGACATTCACCAGCGCTGGCAAAAAGTCGGCTACCCGTTCGATCACCTGGTGCCGTCGCTGGCCACGGCCATCGGCAGTTCCGGCGACCGGCCGGCGGCATTGGCCGAGCTGATCGGCACCATCCTCAACGACGGCATACGCATGCCAACGCTGCGTATCGACAGCCTGCACTTCGCCGCCAACACGCCGTATGAAACTCAAGTGATCAACGACCCGAACGTCGGCAAACGGGTGATGCCTTCGGAAGTGGCCGCCGCCATGCGCGAAGCCTTGTCCCATGTGGTGGACGCCGGTACGGCCAAACGGGTGTCCGGCAGTTTCAAGACACCGGACGGCACACCCCTGGCGATGGGCGGCAAGACCGGCACCGGGGATAACCGCATCGAAGCCATCGGCGCCGGTGGGCGGATCCTCAGTTCGAAATCAATCAACCGCACCGCGACGTTCGTGTTCTACATCGGCGATCACCACTTCGGCACCTTGACCGCGTTTGTACCGGGCCGCTCCGCCGAAACATTCAAATTCACTTCGGCGTTGCCGGTACAGGTGCTCAAGGGCATGGCACCGATTTTGACCCCGTATTTGCAGCCGGGTCGCAACACGGAATGCCAGGCACCGGTGGTCGTGCAGCGATAATGCCGACCATCGCTGTCGTGATTTCCTACGCAGGAAACGCTATTAGTTGCAGTGGTGGTAAATAAGTATTTTCGGCATTCCAATTCCTGATCATTGACACAACCCCCTCAAACTTCAGGAACAGTCTTTTAGACTTTTAATCTTCACGCCAGCGGATAGTTTTAAGACTTCCCATAAACGTGAAGATCACTCACCATGTTTCAGTTACAAACAGTAAACAACTTGGTTGAATCGGACAACCCCGATAACGATAAAGGTCGCCATTACCCCCTCATCAAAGACTCGATTAACAGTTGTTTTACCCAGGCTTCCGTTGAAAGATCCTGGAGACTGGGTAAGGTCCCACTCACCCGCGAAGGCTGGCACAGCAGCGCCGGGAAGGATCTTGCAAATGCCAACATAGAGGCCTGGAACCATCAGAATGCGGTGGATCGATTACTCGACTCGCTCAAGGATATCCATGGGTTTGCCGAGCCTTTGCTCAGCGCTGCGCTAAAACGGCAATACCGCCTGGATCTGGATGTGCAAGCCACTTGGCTGAAGCTTTATATCCCCAAAGAACATCCCTGGTATGTGATTGATACTTCAGATGGCGTCATCACTCGAACAGTCTCTTTACTGGATGCGGCCTTACATAACTTTTCAAGTTCCGAAACCTTCGAAGTGCAGTCGGAATTTATTACCAGGCCCGACCAACTCGGACACTTCGACGTATTGCCCATCAAACAACAAATGACCCTCAAACAGTTCCAGACACTGTGCCGCGAGTTGAATATCGGCGCCCGTTACCGACGTCATCTTCAACAAGTGCTGCTACCGACCAATCCCGTGGCCGCAGGGGTCTTGCGGCATCTTGTCAGCCGCAACCAAAAGTCCGCACTCAAACTCGCTGCGCACCTTGCACTGAAGACCAAAGACATCAGCCAGCCGACACACGCCAGTTTGCTCGGCCTGCTCCACGGGCTTCCGAACCTGACCCTGGACGGCAACGTCATGCAGGCATGTGACCTGCGTCTGATGGACACCACCCTGACCGGCATCCTGGTGTTCACCCCCGTGCAACAACTGTCGAATCGCGCCGGCAGCCGGATACTGGTGTACGTTCCCCACGACCCGGATCACCCACTCAAGGAGTACCCGTCGGCGACTGCCTGCGTAGTGGAGCTGAGCCGCCAATTGCTCGAAAACAAAATCCTGCCGTCTACCGGAAAAACCTATCGGCAGTTCTTCAGCCAGTTCGTTGACCAGCAACAGCGCGGGCATTTTTTCGCGGGCCTGGAACAACGCCTGAGCCAGGTCAAATGGCACGAGAAGGCACCAACGGACCCAACGCCGAGCTGGCGTGAAACACCGGTATCCAGACCTAACCTGCAGGTTTCCGTGGTGCCGATCAGCGATCCCCTCTGGGAGCATCTGTACCAACAATCACTGAACAAGATCCTCAACGATGGCAGGGAGATCGCGGTCTCCACTGGCGATGCCGACAGCCGCTCGCGCTGGGCCTGGTGGGACAACTTCAAGAAAATCCTTTCGGACATTTTCAACGTCGCGCTGATGGTGCTGGCCCCTTTCGTGCCCGGGTTGGGGGAATTGATGCTGGCCTACACCGCCTATCAACTGACCACGGATGTCATCGAGGGCGTGGTCGACCTGGCCGAAGGTCTGTGGGCCGAAGCCGCCGAACATGTCATCGGCGTGGTGACCGATGTCATTCAACTGGCGACGTTTGGTGTCGGCGGCGCTATTGGCGGCGCGTTCAAGCTCAAGCTTTCACCGTTGATCGAAGGCATGACGCCGGTGCAATTGCCCAGCGGCAAAACCGTGCTGTGGAATCCCGACCTTGGCCCATATGAACAAAAGCAGCTCAGCCTGGGCAACGGCTCGGTGCCCGACCACCTGGGCCTGCACAACATAGAAGGTCAGGACGTCTTGCCGCTGGACCGAAGGTTGTACACGGTCAAAAAAGACCCGGCGACCGGAGACCATCGCATCCTGCACCCCACTCGCCCTGACGCCTACACACCGAAAGTGACCCATAACGGTCACGGCGCCTGGCTGCTTGAAGGAGAAAACCCGCGCAGTTGGGACGCCTACACCCTGATGAAACGTCTGGGTCACCGCACTGATGGTTTCAATGCCGAGCAATTGGACAATATCCGGCGGGTCAGTGGCACGGATGAAGGCGTGCTGCTCCGGATGCACGTGGAGCACACCCCGCCACCGTTGCTGCTGGACGACACCCTCAAACGCTACGGGGCCATCCAGGATGTTGACGCGGTCCGCGAACAAATTCGTTCAGGGACGACCATGGATTCACCGTCCTACTGGTTCGAACAACTGGTCACCGAACTGCCCGGCTGGCCGGCGGATTACACGTTGAACGTCTATGAACGATCCGACCTGACCGGCCTGTTTCGCACCTATGGCAGCCCCCAATCGTCCGCTCGCCAGACGTTGCGTATCAGCCTCGCCGAGGTGATAGCGGGCACGCTCCCGGAGCGGGTAGTGGGCTTTCTGGACGATGCGCAACTGGCCGACCTGCTCGGTGCAAGCCTGCCTTCCGATCAGCGCGTACAAGCGTTGCGCGATCGTCTGGTGGTGCGGGTGGATCAACGCAAGGCAGACCTCGCGGACTACCTGTATCGCGCCAGGGCGATCAGCCACGATGCCAACGTCTGGCGATTGCAGCAGCAGTACCCGGAGCTGCCGACGGATGTCGCTGAAACCCTGCTGGCTGGTGCCGCAAGCGCCGAACTGGAGACGATGACCGAACAGCGGCGCATCCCCTTGCGCCTCAAGGGCCAGGCCCGCGAATGCGCCTTTGAAACCCGCGCGGCCAGAGCTTTTGAAGGTTTCTACCAGGATGACCGAATGACAGCCGATACCGAACGCCTGGCCCTGAATGTGTTGCGGCTCAATAGCGACACCTTCAACGCGCTGCGCATCGAAGTTCGCGATGGCACGTTCGATGGCCCCTTGCGCTGCCAGGTCGGCGCCGATGAGCGCGTCAGAGTCAGGGTGCTGGTACGAGATGAAAACGGGCACTACGAAGTGCGCAGCCCTGAAAATCGCCAGTTGCACCCACCCTTCGACCTGTTCGAGTCGATTCTGCGCGCCATACCCGCGGCGGCGCGCCGCGATCTCGGTTACAGCCCCGGCCAGGGCGCCTGGTTCAAGACGTGGTTGATGGCCAAGGCCGAGGCACCGGCCGAACGGCGCACGGCCTTGCTGGAACCGCCGATCAGGCCGGTGGCGCAGTGGGAGACGATGCTGTTGTTACGCGGTCCTGCGTTGAGCCGGCAAGCCAAAACCCTTGAGCAGCGGGTGCAGGACCTGTACCCGCACCTCAGTGAACGGGAGGTGGATACTTTCATCCGCTCGCTGCCTCGCGACGCCGACCCCGTCCAAGTGGTGAAAACCCTGGAGCGGGAATTGAACAAGCTGCGCAATGTGCTCAAAGTCTGGCAAGAAGAGATGGCGACGCCCCTGCCCGACGACGCCGTCATCCCGCCCGACGCCGTCAGGCATCTGGTCGAACGCCTGGTGGAATGCTTCGAAAGAAAACCACGGGTATTCGATGAGCGCAGCACGCCACTCACCGGTGGTTATGCGCTGGACCTGTCCAGCGATCTACGGCGTTACAACCTGGAGCACTGGTGGAAAAAACTGCCAGACATCAAGACCTGGCTCGATCAGATCATCACTTTGAATCTGGATGGCATGGAGTTCTCGCAACGTTCGGACGGGATGCTGCGCAACTTCACCCAGCTTCGCCAGTTCAGTGCGCGACGCTGCGGCCTGACAGGTCTGCCGGCCGGCGTTGGCAAAATGTCCGGGCTCGAAACCCTGCGTTTGAGCGACAACCGCATCAGGCTGACCGAAGAGGCGGTGGTGCAGCTCGCCAACCTGACCCGGTTGCAAACCCTGCGGCTTGAATACAACGTGTTGGGCCTGACGCCAAATGTCCAGCGCATGCCGCGCCTGAAGGTAGTGAACCTCGCTTACACGGGCATCGACACCTGGCCTGAGGGGTTGCTCGGCAGACCTCGTCCCCGGGGATTTTTCCTTGATCTGTCGGGCAACCCGATCAGAACCATCCCTCGCGCCGTGCGCGGCTCGAATAACGCGTGGACCCTCGCCCGTGCGCGACTGGACGCCCGGCAATTGCTGGACGCCCATCGCCAGGCGCTGCATGAGTACCGCCGCTCGGTGGGGTTGCCCCGGGAAAACATCTACCAACCGCTTGCGCAAAGTGCGCGGGACAAATGGCCGCTGAATGACGACTCGTCACTGTGGGGCAATCGCTCCCCCGGCCTCGGCACCTGGCGCGCCGAAGCCTGGGACAACCTGATGAACGAAGCCAATAGCGAAGGCTTTTTCCGGCTCATCGACAGCCTGACCACTTCCGCTGACTACCGGGCCGGTGGCTGGGTACAGGAACAGTTGTCACGCCGTGTCTGGGAACTGATCGATGCCATGGACCTGGACACGCCGTTGCGCGAAAAGCTGTTCCGCACGGCTGAAAACCCGGAAAACTGCGAGGACGCCAGCTCCGAGATCTTCAATCGCATGGGCGTGCAGGCGTTGGCGTCCCAGGCTTACGCCTATTCGACGTCCGCCGCCGAACTCGAACCTCGGCTGGTCAAGTTGAGCAAAGGTGCCGCGCGCCTGGACCGGGTCAATCAAATAGCTCTGGCAGACTCGCTGTCGCGCCCCAGCAGGGCCGAAGAAGTGGAAATCTACCTGGCTTATCAAACGTCGCTGGCGCCACGCCTCGGCCTGCCCTGGCAGTCCGACTCCATGCTCTACAGAGCCATCGCCGCTGTGTCGGATGATGCTATCGAGCGGGCCTACTCCACCGTGCTCGAGCGAGAGGGCGGCGATGGGCTGGTCAACGGCATGCTCGAACAACCCTTCTGGGAAAACTATTTGCGAGAGACCTACCCCGAGCATTGGCTTGCCAACGACCAAACCTTCGATCAGCAACTGGACGCGCTGGAAGAGTTGCGCAACACCCCCGGCAGCCAGCCACCGATAACCGACCAGGCCTACTCGGTAAAGCTCAATGAACTGGCTTACAACAGACTCGCGCTGGGTCGCCGCCTGACTCGCGATCTGTTGAAAAAATACGCGCTGGACGAAGATTCCCCCGGGGCGAACCTTACGCCCCCGGCGCCCGTGCATTGAACAACAACAGCACATTGCCGTAGTAATCACCCGCCCGATAACCCCCGACAGGCTGCTGCGGTTCGATCTCCAGCAGCACCCGCGAACCCACTGCGGCATCGGCGGCGGTCACGACCAGCCGGGGTTCGATGGCGTGGCTCAGTTCCACGCCATTGAAGCGCACGCGCAAGGCGATATCGTCCGCCGGGCGGCCGTTGGAGAGGTACGCCTGCTCTTCCAGGCGCGCTTCAATGGCGCTGGTGTCGTGCCGCACGTCGAAGTATTTGCGCAGGTTGCCCAATCGGGAAGTCGCGACGTTCCACGGCAGGATCTGCTCGCGATGAATCCAGCCCGTCTCGGCCGGCACGATGTAAAAAGACCGGGTCGGCACCGTCACGGTCACTTCGAAGGTGTGTTCCTCGTGGGCAGCCAGTGCCGAAAGGCTCGTCAGCGCCGTTGCCGTCAGCAGTGCGGCCACCGTGCATTGCTTGATCATGTTTGTTACCCACAGCGTCAATTGGAAGCCGCCACTATCGACTGGCTATTGTCAGCACTTTCTTGCTGTCACCCTCGATCAGGATGAAGCGATGTTCACGGCCCTTTTCCTTGTCGAAGGCGAACGTCTTGCCGGCCATCACGTGATGCTTGGTGGTCGGCCGACAATCGTTTTCATCAGTGATCGAGCAACTCTTGAACTCATCGACCACCACCACGGTGTTGCCGTTGTTGCGCAGTTCATAACGCTCGGCGCTGTCATTGACGGCCGTGTCGAAGCGGGCGTCCTTCGGGCGCACAAAGAAGATCGTACCGAACCCGGTCATCACGTTGACCCCGGCGGACAGACTCTTCTTATAGTCTTCACGCTCTTCATTGGAGACTACGAATTCATCTTCCTTCTCCGGCACGACGGGAATGAAACGCACGCGGAAGTAACGTTCCTTTTCGCGCTCGCCCATGAACAGCAAACGCGTGCCCTGCATGCCTTTGGCCGGCACGATCAACCGCGCCGGGCTGGCCATGATGCCTTGGCGCGAGGCGCCATCCGCCGCGCTTTCGACCGGCACTTCGCGAATCGTGCCGTCGGCGTCGTAGAGGATTTCCAACACATTGATCTTGACGAACGCGGTGCTGTCGCCACTGTTGAATACCCGTTTGAGGTACGTACTTTTATCGCCGTCCAGGTAGTCGTATACCGTGCCGACATTAATCTGCGGCCCGGCCTGCGCCGTCAGGCAAAACAAGCTGCTAACCCACATCAACAACAGACGTTTCATGGTCTTGAACCTCAAATAATGGCGAGTGTGTGTGCCGTCAGACTTCCGAATCCCAGATCACTGTCAGATTCCCCGAATAGTCACCCGCCACACCGGGCTGGAGCATGCTGTTGGTAGAGTCCTTCAGGATTTCGAAATGCAGGATTCCGTTCCCGCGATCCACATAGAAGCTCGGAGCGAAGTACAAGGTTCCGGCGGTTCCGCGCTTCAATGGACGTCGCTTGACGGGGCGCCCCAACGTATCGGTCAGCCCGTTGGGCAACGTCACGCTCAGCTCCACCTTGCCGTACCGGGGCGATTTCGAGTCGTCAATGACGCAATCGGTCATCACATAACGAGGGCAGTTCAACATCATTTTGAATCGCGATGACGCCGAGATATGGAAGATCTGATCACGAAACAGTCGGTTGGGTTTGCGTCCCTCGTTTATCCAGCTTTGCCAGCCACCTTCGGGCACCAACTCGACCTTATTGCCACCGGGCGGGAGGGTAACCTTCAGGGTGTGCTGCACATCCAGGACGAAGTCCAGGGTCAAGTTGCCGTCGTCGGCATTCAACCCCCCGATGTCGAAATCCCCGCCAGGACCGAGGAAGTAGTTCATGGAACCGGTGTACAGCCCGCTCGACATCCCCAATGGGTTCGGCGTTCGTAGCTCATAGGCAAAATCCAGGGTTTCCCAGGACATGTACGGAATCCGGTAAGCCGCCACTTTGGTGCAAGGCGCTTCTACCGGGGTTTTCCAGAAAAAACGATAAGTAGCGCCTGTATAGGCTCCAACTCCGCTGTACACACAGGGAGGCGCCGCGTAAACCCAGGTTTGACCACCCCACAGTTTGACGTGCCCTTCACGCGAATCGGTTACCCCAGTCAGATTCGCGGCGGTATCGCTCAGGATGTAGTTAGACCCGATCCCCGTGATCCGCACTTCGACGGTTTCCGATTCGCCGGTTTCCCGGTTGATCACTGTCAGTTGTCGCCAATTGGCCGGTGCCTTTACAGAAACGCCGGTGCCAGGCGCAATCGCTGAGCTGGGCCCGAAACGTACCGGTATTCGAATGCTGAACATGTTGTTTTGCTTGCACTCGTCCGGATAGGTGGCGCAATACCCACTGTCCGGTGTCTTGTTGATAAATACGTTTCTTTGCGGCTGCGACGGATCCGGCGTGAACAGCGCCCGGATCTCCTGATTAATCGCCTCGGCGGTCGGCACCATCAGCGCCATCATCAGCGCCAACCCGCCCGTTAACTTTTTCATAGGTTTCAACCTGCCTTCTGATCTGTGACGCTGACGTCGGCCAATGTGTCCGGCGTGCACCGCAGGTCACCGATCATCAACACGTTGTTTTCGCTGCGGTGGCGACTGGCATCGAGGCGGAACTGGCAGAGCAACTGATTGCCCCGGCGCACTTCCAGCGTCGGCGAACCGGCGTTCATTTCCATGGAGAAGAAGCCATCGACTTCCGTGACCCCACGACTGGCGTGATTGATCACGTGATGGCCCTTGAGCGGTTGCCCTTGGGGGTCCACCAACCGACCGAGCACGGTCAGGGTTCTCATCACCCGCACCTTGCGATACTCCACGCCGCCCTTGTTCAGGTGATAGCGGGTGCGCGGCGGCTCGATGCTGGCGGCGGGCACGTTATTGCCCTCGAAATCAAAGCTCACCGAGCTGTTCTGGTACGCGGTAATCGGGATGAAATTGCGCCCCGGTTTCAGCGCGGCGCTGCCGCCGCTGAAGTCGTCGGCGCGCAGGGCGATGCCGTCGATATCGGATTCCACATCAACAATCAGCCCCGAGCCTCGCACCTGATGTTCACTGGTCAGGACCATTTGCTGGCCGCCGATGACCAGCGTGCTGTCGACGTTCAGGCCACCGGTAAAGTTGTCGTTGTAGGAGGAGCGCTGGACAAAGCCGTCGCCACTGAGCGCCGCGGTGCGAAAACTGGCCAGGCTCGACAGACCGAGGCCATAGGTGTCGCTGAGCGCGGTGACCGAGACGTTTTGCAGCACGTGATCCTTGAAGTCTTTGCGCCAGCCGAGGGAGGCGTTGTTGTCGCGTCCGCCCTCCCGCGCCGTCCGCGAACCGATGCTGCCGGTGAACTGCTGGCCCGGTGCGCCCAACGCCAGGTTGAGGCTCAGGTCGACCCCGCGATTGCGCTCGTCGCCGCTGCTGAAACTGCCGGGCCGGTCGAACAGCGCCAGCCGCCAGTTGGCATCGTTGCCGAACAATACGGTGCGTTGGGTCCAGCCCAGGTCCACGCCCAAGCCTTCGGTATTGCCCTCGCTGTGGGAAACCCGCGCATTCAGCGAGTTTTTGCTGCTCAGGCGATGATTGAGCGCCAAGGACGAGTTGCTGGTCTCGCCGACAAACACATTGCGCTGCCGCACCCGCGTGCCGTCGGGCAGGGTGTCGTAGGTGTTGGTGGTGTCCAGCCAACTGCGGTTGTGGCTGATGACCACACTGCCGGAGCCGTAGTTGTAAAGGCTTTGCAGGTCGAGGCCGGTGCCGTGGTCCTGGGTCTCGTAGACGTTGGCATACAGGCTGATGTGATTGGCCAGGGTCCAGTCGATGGACGTGCCGTATTGCAGTTTTTCGCGAATCTGCCGCGCCGACAGCCCGAGGATGACCCGGGGATGCATCAGGTAATTGAGCGACGCCCCGGCCGTCGCGCTGCCGCTGGCCTGCTGGTCCCAGTTACTGAGCAGTTTCTGTTCCTGGCCGGCAAACAGGTTGTAGCGCCAGCGCTCATCGAGGTTGCGCCAATTGGTGGGTTTGTAGACCAGTTCCTGGGTGGTGCTGGTGATCTGCCCGTCTTCGATCAGCCGCACTTCGACTTCGTAGATGCCACCGGGCAAGGGCCGGGTGTCGAGGGTCTGCAAACCGGCGGGCACCGATTGGGTATTGATCAGCAAACCGTCGCGCAGGATTTCCACCGAGGCCTGGCGGTTGGCCGTGACGTAGATCGGGTAGACGCTGGGCGTCGGCGTGTTGATCGCCAGGCTGTCGGAACTGCCAAGCATGACGCCGACGGCCGTGTCGGGGCTGGTGCCAAACGTGCGCGGTTGGCGGGTCAGCCCTTCGGAATTGGGGGTGAAGTAACCCAGGCGAAAAAAACGGCCCTCCAATTCGCGCTGGGTGTAGAGCTCGTGTACGGCGTGGTAGAGCTGGTCATCCGGGCCGCCGAGACGGGCCAGTTGCATGTTGAAGGTCTGGCTCCAGCTGCCGAGGCTGCCACTGGCTTCCAGGCCATATCGCCCGCCCAGGTCCTGTCCCTGACCACCGTTGAGGTTGAGCTGATTGCGCAGCATCAGGCCGCTGCTGCCACCTTCGGGCTGGTCGTAGTAGCGCTTGACCTCGGTGTCGCGTTCGGCATTTTCGGTGACGATCGATACCAGCGAGTTTTCCAGGTTGTAGTGCACCGCCAGCATCTGTTCCGGGCATTTCCCTGTGCAATCGCCGAGTGCCACGCCCGGTTTGAGGTAACTGGCCCAGGTCTCGCGCTCGGCGGCGCTGAAGCGGCTGTCGCTGGTGTCGGTAAAGTCGAGCAGGGTGATGCGGTCATCGCGGGACAGCACGATCATCGCCTCCCCCAACGGTTGTTGATCGAGTTCCACGCGAACCGCCAGCGGCACATCAAAAAAATGCTCCTCGAATTCCGCCGGCAGACCTTTGGCCTGGGCCAACAGACTTCGCGGTGTCGAACCGTTGGATACCGGAGCCGCCGCCGCGCTGGCGCAAAACAACAGCGCAAGCGCAGCCGCGATGGGAGTCATCGGGAACATGAACACGTACTCTGATTGCAAACAAATGGAAGTCCGACGAGCCAACTAAGTTGTTGGCCCGTCGGTTGGCGCTAACGGGAAAGTTAGATAACCGGTGGCACGGCATCAAAGATCATGGCCACTTCACCGGTGTAGTCGCCCGGTGCAAACGTGGTGCCGGTGGCGCTGATGCGCAGCGGTGCACGATAGTTCACGTTGGACTCGGTTTCACCGACAATCATTTGCGGCGTGGTGGTCAGTTCCGTGCCATTGATTTCAACTTTCAAGTTGATGCTGCTAGCACCGGACAGCAACCGAGGCGCCGACACGACACTGGCGTGTACCGAACCATTGTTGTTGCGCATATCAAAAAAACCGTTGACTTCACCCATTTGGCCAGTGGTCGGTTGGAAGTCCATGCGCTGATCCTTGTTGATCAGGTCTGGATCGACAGGCACCACGTAGAAGCCATTGGTTGGCACGTGGGCTACGAGGTTGATGGTGTGCTTGGCTTCACCGGCGGCGAACACGACGGAGGAAGTCAGCGCCAGAATCGCCAGGGGAGCAGCAATAGTCAGTTTCTTGAACATCGGTCAGTACCTGTCTTTTCAATATAAAGGGTTCATTGAAAGTTCAAACGACGCCGTGGCGAACACGTCGCGGCGATGTCGGTTGAACTTTCAATGCGGGGCGAATGATCGGCCAATATCTCTGGAAAGTAAGCAGGTAACTTCCGAGGATCGCGTAGTTAAATGCCTCTATAACAAGACAGAAAAAAGAACAAAACTGCGAGTTATTGACGGGCAACTGTCAGCACTGGACTACAGACAGTTTTATCGAAAAAACCATACAGCCTTTTCAACTTTAAACCGCGGGACGAAGAGACACTCAGCCTATAGTCTCGACAACTAATAGAGTTATAACTTTAACTTTCCAGTTATTTCCACTCCCACACACAAACCGGTCCCGAGGTGATGAACCGAGTTGCTGCGCGGACCTCACCGCCCGTCGGTCGAGAGAAACGTCTGAGGAAAAACGCCTTGCCATCGCCTAAAGATATATCTTAAGTTGTATCTAAACACGACGAGAGAAGGCAAAAAATGAGAGACCATCATTCCCACCGCGAACACGGTGACGGCCGCGACGGCTTCGAGAAACGCCCTGGTCGCGAGCGCGGCGGCCGTGGCCCTCGGGTGTTTGCACCCGGTGATTTGAAACTGCTGTTGCTGGCGCTGATCGCCGAACAGCCGTGCCACGGCTACGACTTGATCCGCCAGATCGAAGGCATGTTCGACGGCGCCTACAGCCCCAGCCCCGGCGTGATCTACCCGACCCTGACGTTTCTCGAAGAAAGCGAAATGATCCTGGGCGATGCCGAGGGCGGGAAAAAACGCTACAGCGTGACCGACGCCGGACGCCTGTCCCTGAGTGATCAGGCGATTGCCCTGGAAGGCGTGCGGATGCGCATCGACGTCAGCAAACGCTCGCTGCGCGGCCATGATCGCCCAGCCGAAATCCACGAAGCGGTGCATAACCTGCGTCATGCGCTGCAACTGCATCACGGGCGCTGGAGTGCGGAAGAAATCAACCGCGTCGCCGCCCTGCTCAACAACACCGCCAAAGCCATCGTCGACGGCCCCGCCGTTCAAGCCGCCCAGGAGAACGCCGAATGAATGTCGTTTTTGAAAACCAGACCATTCACCGCGTCATGCACGAAATCAAACGCCGTCGGTTGGAAGTGTTGCGGGTGGTCGACCTGACCCCGCGCATGCGCCGGATTACCCTCGGCGGACCGGAGCTGGCAGGCTTTGTCAGCCTCGGCACGGACGATCACGTGAAATTGCTGTTCCCGCAGAACGCGGCGCAAACGGCGGCGCTGGAAACCCTGGTGCTCGGCTCCGGCAAAACCGACCAGCCGATGCCGGAAATGCGCGACTACACGCCGCGCCGTTATGACCTGGACACCCTGGAACTGGACATCGATTTTGTCCTGCACGGCGACGGCCCTGCCTCGACCTGGGCCGAGCAGGCCAAGCCGGGACAATTCCTGCACATCGGCGGGCCAAGGGGCTCGATGATCGTGCCGGACATCTTCGACAGCTACCTGCTGATCGGCGACGAAACCGCCCTGCCCGCCATCGCCCGACGCCTGGAAGGCCTCGCGGCCAATCGCCGCGCACTGGTGATCATCGAAGTCGAGAACGGCGCCGAACAGCAACGCCTCGAAAGCGCCGCTCAGGTCAATGTGATCTGGGTGCTGCGCGACGGCGGCAAGAACAACCTGCTGAACACCGTCAAACAACTGCAAGTGCCGAGCGGCAATTTGTATGCGTGGGTGGCGACCGAGAGCAAAGTGTCGCGGCAGATCCGCCGGGTGCTGCTCGATGAGCATGGGCTGGATGATCAGTTCGTCAAAGCGGTGGGGTATTGGCGGCTGGGTGACTCTGACGAGGAATAACTTCCGGCAACAATAATCCCCTGTGGGAGCGGGCTTGCTTGCGAAAGCGGTGTGTCATCCAGCATTGATGTGACTGACACACTGCCTTCGCGAGCAAGCCCGCTCCCACATTGATTTTGGGTGTTTACGAAATCGGCTTTCGCCACCGATCCAATCCCACAATCACCAACGCAATCCCGACAAACCCCGCCAATATCCCCCCGGCATTGAGAAACACCTGTGGATAACCCAGCGTGCTCACATCGATGAACGGATACGGATAAGCCCCCAGCAGATGCCCCCGCAACAGCGCATAGGCGAAGTACACCAGCGGATAAATCACCCACAACGGGATGTGCCGCAAGCGCAACGTCCCCTTGGGCACGCAGCACCACCAATAAACCAGAAACAGCAGCGGCAGGATGTCGTGCAGCAATTCATCGGCGAGCAACTGCCAGCCTTCGGGGTGCCACAGATGGCGCAACAATAGGCTGTAGGCGAGCGCGACCACGGCGATGCTCACGGCAATCCCGCTGCTGACCGAGGGCTGCAGAAACCAACGTTTCGCCGCCGACTCCCGCGCCGTCAGCTCACAGGTCAGCACCACGGCCACCAGGGTATTGGTCAGTACGGTAAAGAAGCTGAAAAAACTCACCAACCCACCGAGCAGGCTGGCGCCGATCTCCCAGCGTGTGCCGAGGATCAGGTACATCTGAACAGTCAAACCTGCCCAGCCCAGCACCGCCGCCACGGCGATACAGCGACGCTTCGCGGCAGATGAAATCAGCATGTTCAGACCGGACGCTTGGTGCGCATCAACTTCACGTACAGGCGTTCAACCTTCTCCCGCGCCCATGGGGTTTTGCGCAGGAACGTCAGGCTCGACTTGATGCTCGGGTCACTCTTGAAACAGCGGATATCGATACGCTCGGCCAGCCCCGACCACTCGTAGTGTTCAACCAGGGCGTTGAGGATCTGTTCCAGGGTCACACCGTGCAGCGGGTTGTTGGTCTGTTCGGTCATGCCGGGCCTTTGCGCGAAGAAAGATTGAAGAAGCCGCGCACCTTAGCCGAGGGTTTCGATTGGTGGAAGGACTGTATGCGCTGGTCTGTTAACTGTAGGTGAACCAGAAAAGATCGCAGCCTTCGGCAGCTCCTACAGTTTCGTGTACACATCCGATCGGGGCGACTCAGTAAAACCGTCGCGGATCGGTATCGATCAGGCTGGCCAGTTTGGTCAAGGCGAAGCGCAGTTCATCGTGACTGGTGGGCGACATCAACACCAGACGCACGCAACGGGTCATGCCGCTGCGCTCGGCCTGGAACTGAGAGCCACTGACCACCAGCACACCGTTGGCCCGGGCGAGCATCGTGAATTCGTCGCTGGTCCACGGCTCGGGCAACGTCAGCCACACGTGGTAGGCATACGGCTGGGTCTTGAGTTCGAAACCGGCAAAGATTTCCCGGGCGATGGCTTGCCGCGCGGCGGCTTCGTCGCGCTGGATGCGGATGAGTTTTTTATCCAGGCCTTCGGTAATCACATTGCTCGCCAGTTGCGCGGTCAGCGGCGATGGCATCCAGACGCTGCTGCGCACCATCGACGTCAGGCGCGACAGCAATTTGGGCGGGCTGTACAGATAACCGATGCGCAGCGCCGGCATGATCGACTTCGACAGGCTGGTCAGGTACACCGAACGCTCCGGCGCAAATGCCGACAGCGGTTTGATCGATGGGTCAGTGGCGAGAAAGCCGTAGATGTCATCGTCGAGAATGATGAAGTCGAACTCTTCGGCCAATGCCGCGATTTGCGCCCGACGCTGCTGCGACATGATCGCCGCCGTCGGGTTCTGGCAGGTCGCCACGCACACCAGCATCGCCGGTTTCTCCCGCAGGCACAGTTCGCGCAACGCTTCGGGAATGATTCCTTCATCGTCCATCGCCACACCACCCAGACGCCGCTCCAGCCCATGGGCCAGGGAAATGATGCCGGGGTAACAAAGTTCCTCGCAAAGCACCAGGTCGCCGGCGTTGGTCAGGGCACTCATCGCTACCATCAAGCCATGCTGGGCTCCGGCGGTGATCACCACTTGCTGCCATTGCGCATCGGGCAACCACTGGCGCAGAAACTGCGCACCGGCCTCGCGATGCGCCGGGTGACCACCGTCCGGTGCGTAATCCAGGGCACGGGCGAAATCGGTGCTCTTGGCCATGCCGATCAGGGCATCGCGCAGCCAGTATTCCAAGGTTTCGCTGTAAGGCTTGATGATCGAGAGGTCGAGCAGTTCGGACTGCCCCAGGTTCAGCGCCGTCGGGCCCTGATTCGCGGGCAGTTCAAGCGGCTGCTGGCTCTGCACATAAGTGCCGCGCCCAACTTCCCCCTGCACCAATCCACGCCGATGGGCCTCGCTGTAGGCGCGGCTGATGGTGCCCGGCGTGACGTTCAGCGTGGTGGCCAACTCCCTCAGGGTCGGCAGGCGATCGCCCTGGTTCAACACGCCATTGTTGATGTCCCGTGCCAATGCATCGGCAATCGACAAATACATCGGCTGGTTGAACTCGCTTAGCTGGGGAACCCACATGAATGATTGCTGCCCATCGTAGAAATGAGAAAAATCGGAGCATATCACATCGATACCTGACCCTTTGCGGACTGCCCAATTCGTCAAATTGAGTCTATTGCTACGATCAAAAAACGACCAAACTTCAGATAAAAATAATAAAACTTTATAAATCAATGAGATGAACTCAGATCCATGTAGATTCAGCGCAAGAATTATTTTTCGACATTGAATCAACTCAATCCATTCAAATACACTCGCCACGAATCGAATCAATCGACTCAATCCTTTCCTGATCACTGCGCGCCTGTGCCGCGCCAAGTCGAGACACCATGGACACACTCAGAAAAGATCTATCTCTGTCAGCGGTGATTGCAGGTTTTATCGCCGTGATCATTTCCTACGCCGGCCCCTTGATCATCGTGTTTCAGGCGGCGAAAGAAGCGCATTTGCCCAACGACGTGGTGTCTTCGTGGATCTGGGCGATTTCCATCGGCAGCGGCATCACCGGGCTGTTTCTGAGCTGGCGCCTGCGGGTTCCGGTGATCACTGCGTGGTCGACGCCGGGCGCGGCGTTGCTGGTGTCGATGTTGCCCAGCGTCACCCTGCCCCAAGCCATCGGCGCTTATGTGGTGGCATCGGTGATCACCGCGGTGGTCGGGTTGTCCGGGGCGTTCGACAAACTGATGAGCCGCCTGCCCAAAGCCATCGCCGCCGCCATGCTCGCGGGCATCCTGTTCCGCTTCGGCGCCGAGCTGTTCACTTCGATCAAGCTGCAACCGGCGCTGGTGCTGTCGATGATCGCGGCGTACCTGATCTGTAAACGCCTTTCGCCGCGCTACGCGATTCTGTCGGTGCTGATTGTCGGTTGCGCGGTGGCGGCTTCGTTCGGTGAACTCAACAGCGGTTCGATCACCATCGCAGTGGCCCACCCGGTCTTCACCGCTCCCGAGTGGAGCTGGCACGCGATCATCAACATTGGCCTGCCGCTGGCCCTGGTGACCCTGACCGGTCAATACGTGCCGGGCATGGCGGTACTGCGCACCTCGGGCTACAACACCCCGGCGCGCTCGATCATTTCGGTCACTGCGATTGGCTCGATCCTGATGGCGCCGTTCGGCTCCCACGGTCTTAACCTGGCGGCGATTACGGCGGCGATCTGCACCGGGCGCGAAGCCCACGAAGACCGTGACAAACGCTACATCGCCGGGATCGCCTGCGGGGTGTTCTACATTCTGATGGGCACCTTTGGCGCGACCCTGGCCTCGGTGTTTTCCGCCCTGCCCAAGGAGTTGATTGCCTCCCTCGCCGGCCTGGCCCTGTTCGGCGCGATCAGTGCCGGACTGACCGGCGCCATGGCGGATGAAAAACAGCGGGAAGCGGCGCTGATTACCTTCCTGGTGACCGCTTCGGGCATGAGCTTCCTGGGGTTGGCCGCTGCGTTCTGGGGGTTGATCTTTGGCCTGGTGGCGCACTTCGTGTTGACCTGGACTCGGGAGCTCAACGTCACTGCTATCGCCGAGGGCAAGTAAACGATAGTTGAGCACCACAATTCCTGTGGGAGCGGGCTTGCTCGCGAAAGCGGCAGGTCAGTCGACATTGATGTTGTCTGACACGCCGCCTTCGCGAGCAAGCCCGCTCCCACAAGGTCCACTTTTTTTGCCGGTTAATCCCCTGTGGCAACGGGTCGCAGCCAACTGTTACCAAATCCGAAAAGCTGCATGTCAGTAAAAGCGCTTTCTCTCTTTGTTACAGATCATTATCCTGCCGCCCTTCAGCTGAAACGCTTCACTGCCCGCTCCACCTCGTCGCGTTCAGTTCATCCCCCAGAAAAAGATCAAGAATTTCTACTTTATGCCTGATTTTCCAGCTCCGCGAGACAGCGCTGTCTTCACCCCTGTTGCCCAAAGAAAAACCCTGAACCTGATCAGCGGCCTCGGCGCCTTCGGCCTCGCCACCTGCGTTCACGCGGCCCCGGCGTTCGATAGCGATTCGAAGTGGATGCTCGGCGACTGGAACGGCACGCGCACCGAACTTTCGGAAAAAGGCTACGACTTCAAAGTCGATTACACCGGCGAAATGGGCAGCAACCTGCACGGCGGCTATGACCACGATCGCACCGCGCGCTACAGCGATCAGTTCGCCCTCGGCACGCACCTGGATTTGCAGAAGATCCTCGGCTGGGACGCTGCCGAATTCCAGCTGACCATCACCGAACGCAACGGCAACAACATCAGCAACGACCGGATCAATGATCCACGGGTCGGCGGTTTCACGTCGGCCCAGGAAGTCTGGGGCCGTGGGCAAACCTGGCGTCTGACGCAGATGTGGTATCAGCAGAAATTCTTCGACCAGAAGCTCGACATCAAGGTCGGCCGCTTTGGCGAAGGCGAAGATTTCAACAGCTTCCCCTGCGACTTCCAGAACCTGGCGTTCTGCGGCTCGCAAGTCGGCAACTGGGTCGGTGGCATCTGGTACAACTGGCCGGTCAGCCAGTGGGCGATGCGGGTTAAATATCACCTGACGCCGGAGTTGTATGCGCAGGTTGGCGCTTATGAGCAGAACCCGTCGAACCTCGATCGCGGCAATGGCTTCAAGCTCAGCGGCAGCGGCACACAAGGCGCGATCCTGCCGATTGAACTGGTGTGGACGCCAAAACTGAATGGCCTGCCGGGGGAATACCGCGCCGGTTATTACTACAGCAACGCCAAGGCCACCGACGCCTACAAGGACAGCAATGGCCAACCCGCCGCCCTGAGTGGCGAGGCTTATCGCAGTGCGTCGAGCAAGCACGGCGTATGGCTCGGTGTACAGCAGCAGATCACCAGCCGCGCCAGCGATAATTCCCGGGGCTTGAGCGTGTTTGCCAACGGCACGATGCACGACAAGAAGACCAACGCCATCGACAACTATGTCCAGGCCGGCGTCGTCTACAAAGGCCTGTTCGATGCCCGCGCCAAGGACGATATCGGCTTTGCCCTGGCCCGCGTCCACGTCAACCCGGCCTATCGCAAGAACGCCGAGGCGACCAACCAGGCCCGCGCCGTCTACGACTACGACGACCCGTCGTTCCTGCCGCCGCAAGACACCGAATACAGCGCCGAACTCTATTACGGCGTGCACGTCACCAACTGGCTGACCGTGCGCCCGAACCTGCAATACATCCGCCACCCCGGTGGCGTGGACAAGGTCGATGACGCGCTGATTGGCGGGATCAAGATCACCTCATCCTTCTAACCCACACCACAACCCCCTGTGGGAGCGCATCACAAGTTTCACTTTTATAACTGAACCATGCCCACGCCGGATCGTCATCTACAGTGAACTTGCGCGGGACTACTTAAAACGTCACGGAGAACCACACTATGAGCACTGATGGTGCTTTGAGTCGAAGCCGTCTGCTACCGAGCCTGCTCGGTATCCTGCTTCTGCTAATGGGCCTGGCCATGCTGGCCGGCGGTATCAAGCTGAGCATGCTCGGCGGCTCGCTGTATTACCTGCTGGCCGGTATCGGCCTGGCGCTGAGCGGCGTGCTGCTGATTGCCGCCCGCCGCGCTGCACTGGGCCTGTACGCACTGGTGCTGTTCGCCAGTACCGTGTGGGCATTGTGGGAAGTCGGCCTCGACTGGTGGCAACTGGTGCCGCGCCTGGCGATGCTGTTTGCCCTGGGCATCGTCATGCTGCTGCCGTGGTTCCGCCGTCCGTTGTTGCGCACCGGCCCTGCGCCGATGGGCACTGGCGCGCTGAGCGTCGCGGTTGTTCTCGCGGGCGCCGCTGCTTTGGCCAGCCAATTCACCAGCCCCGGTGAAACCAAGGGTCAACTGGACCGCGACAGCGTGCCGGGCATGACCAACACTGCCCCGGCCATGCCGGACGGTGACTGGAATTCCTACGGCCGCAGCGCCCACGGTGATCGTTACTCGCCACTGGCACAGATCACCCCGGAGAACGCGCACAAGCTGGTTCCGGCCTGGACCTTCCGCACTGGCGACATCCCTGGTCCAAACGATCCGGGCGAAACCACCGCCGAAAACACCCCGCTGAAAGTCAACGGCATGCTCTACGTGTGCACGCCGCACAGCCAGGTGATAGCCCTGGACCCGGACACCGGCAAGGAAATCTGGCGGTTCGATCCGAAGCTCTCCACGCAAAACGCGGCGAACTTCAAGGGTTGGGCGCACATGACTTGCCGTGGCGTGTCGTATCACGATGACGCCGTGTACGCGTCCGCGCAGAGCCCGACCGGCAGCGCCAACCCGGCCGCCGCCAGCAACGCTTGCCCGCGCCGCATCTTCCTGCCGACCGCCGACACCCGTCTGATCGCCCTGAACGCCGACACCGGCAAGATGTGCGAAGACTTCGGCGACAAAGGCCAGATCGACCTGCGCGCCAACATCGGCAGCTTCACCGCCGGCGGCTACTACTCCACTTCGCCTCCAGCGGTCACTAAAGACCTGGTGGTGATTGGCGGCCACGTGACCGACAACGTTTCCACCGACGAGCCAAGCGGCGTGATCCGCGCGTTCGACGTGCACACCGGCAAACTGGTGTGGAACTGGGACAGCGGCAACCCGGACGACACCACGCCGATTGCCGAAGGCAAGACCTACACCCGCAACTCGCCGAACATGTGGTCCATGTTCGCGGTCGACGAAAAACTCGGCATGCTTTACCTGCCGATGGGCAACCAGACCCCGGACCAGTTCGGTGGCGCGCGTACCCCGGAGTCGGAACTGCACGCGGCCGGCCTGACCGCCCTGGACATCAACACCGGGCATGTGAAGTGGCACTTCCAGTTCACTCACCATGACCTGTGGGACATGGACGTCGGCGGCCAGCCAACCCTGATGGACCTGAAAACCGCTGACGGCGTGAAGCCAGCGGTCCTCGCGTCCACCAAGCAAGGCAGCATCTACGTGCTGGATCGCAGCACCGGCCAGGCGATTGTGCCGATCAACGAAGTGCCAGTCCC
The DNA here is from genome assembly GCF_044762525.1 of Pseudomonas sp. NPDC096950. NCBI lineage: Bacteria > Pseudomonadati > Pseudomonadota > Gammaproteobacteria > Pseudomonadales > Pseudomonadaceae > Pseudomonas > Pseudomonas sp. NPDC096950. Next base: position 237,101 of record NZ_JBIWEL010000006.1, read on the forward strand.
GCAAGGTGCTGTCGCCGGTGATCACACCTCGCCAACCCAACCGAAATCCGACCTCAACCTCATGCCGCCGCCGTTGAAAGAACGCGACATGTGGGGCGTTACCCCGTTCGACCAACTGATCTGCCGGATCGACTTCAAATCCCTGCGCTACGAAGGCCCGTTCACCCCGCCATCGCTGCAAGGTTCGATCGTTTATCCAGGCAACTTCGGTGTGTTCGACTGGGGCGGCATCTCGGTTGATCCGGTGCGCCAGATCGCTTTCATGAACCCGGACTACATGGCGTTCAAATCGAAACTGATCCCGGCCGCCGAAATCGCAGCCCAAGGCCCGCGTAAAAGCGAAACCGAAGGCGTGCAGCCGAACAAAGGCGCGCCGTACGGCGTGGTTCTGGAACCGCTGCTGTCGCCAATGGGCCTGCCGTGCCAGGCACCGGCCTGGGGTTACGTGACCGCAGTCGACCTGACCACCAGCAAAGTCATCTGGAAACACAAAAATGGCACCGTGCGCGACAGCTCGCCGGTTCCAATCCCGCTGAGCATGGGCGTCCCAAGCCTGGGCGGCACGTTCACCACCGCCGGTGGCGTTGCCTTCCTGAGCGGCACCCTCGACCAGTACCTGCGTGCCTATGACGTGAAAAACGGCAAGCAACTGTGGGAAGGCCGCCTGCCAGCCGGCGCCCAAACCACGCCGATGACCTACACCGGCAAGGACGGCAAGCAATACGTGCTCGTCGTTGCCGGCGGTCACGGTTCGCTGGGCACCAAGCAAGGTGACTATGTGATGGCGTACAAACTGTCCGAGTAAGCTTTAGCGGCGGTTAAATGAAAGGCGACTCCTGTGAGGGGGTCGCCTTTTTTGTGGCCGCTCGGAACCCCTGTGGGAGCGGGCTTGCTCGCGAAAGCGGTGTATCAGTCAACATCATTGCTGAATGACATACCGCTTTCGCGAGCAAGCCCGCTCCCACAATGGTGATCAGTGTTTACAGGGACAATGACCTGTCAAAACCCTGAACACACAACCTGAAATATCCATAGCCATTGAAACCACCCCCCACCTGCCCCATCTAAGACCCATACCCCATTGCGCAGGTGCCCCATGAGCGACCAGCAAGAATTCCCTGAAGACCCGAGCGATTACGCCGAAACAGACCACATCGAACACCACTCCACCGGCAAAGGCCTTGCCCTGCCTGGCCAGAACCTGCCGGACAAGGTTTACATCATCCCGATCCACAATCGCCCGTTCTTCCCGGCCCAAGTGCTGCCGGTCATCGTCAATGAAGAGCCGTGGGCAGAAACACTGGACCTGGTGAGCAAATCCGATCATCACTCCCTGGCCCTGTTCTACATGGACACGCCCCAGGAAGATCCGCGCCATTTCGATACTGGCGCATTGCCGGAGTACGGCACGCTGGTCAAGGTGCACCACGCCAGTCGTGAAAACGGCAAATTACAATTCGTCGCCCAGGGCCTGACCCGCGTGCGGATCAAGACCTGGCTCAAGCACCATCGCCCGCCGTACCTGGTGGAAGTCGAATACCCGCACCAGCCCACCGAGCCAACCGACGAGGTCAAGGCCTACGGCATGGCGCTGATCAACGCGATCAAGGAACTGCTGCCGCTCAACCCGCTGTACAGCGAAGAGCTGAAGAATTACCTCAACCGCTTCAGCCCCAACGATCCGTCGCCGCTGACCGACTTCGCCGCCGCGCTTACGTCCGCCACCGGTGGCGAGCTGCAAGAAGTGCTCGACTGCGTGCCGATGCTCAAGCGCATGGAAAAAGTCCTGCCGATGCTGCGCAAGGAAGTCGAAGTCGCGCGCCTGCAGAAAGAAATTTCCGCCGAAGTGAACCGCAAGATCGGCGAGCATCAGCGCGAGTTCTTCCTCAAGGAGCAACTCAAGGTCATCCAGCAGGAACTGGGGCTGACCAAGGATGATCGCAGCGCCGACATCGAGCAGTTCGAGCAACGCCTGGAAGGCAAAGTGTTGCCGCCCCAGGCGCAAAAACGCATCGAAGAGGAAATGAACAAGCTGTCGATCCTCGAGACCGGTTCGCCGGAGTACGCGGTGACCCGCAACTATCTCGACTGGGCGACCTCGGTGCCGTGGGGCGTGTATGGCGAGGACAAACTCGACCTCAAGCACGCGCGCAAAGTGCTGGACAAACACCACGCTGGCCTCGACGACATCAAGGACCGCATCCTCGAATTCCTCGCGGTCGGTGCCTATAAAGGTGAGATCAGCGGCTCTATCGTGCTGTTAGTGGGTCCGCCGGGTGTGGGCAAGACCAGCGTTGGCAAATCCATCGCCGAATCCCTCGGCCGGCCGTTCTACCGCTTCAGCCTCGGCGGCATGCGCGACGAGGCCGAGATCAAGGGCCATCGCCGCACGTACATCGGCGCGCAACCGGGCAAACTCGTCCAGGCGTTGAAAGACGTCGAAGTGATGAACCCGGTGATCATGCTCGACGAGATCGACAAGATGGGCCAGAGCTACCAGGGCGACCCCGCCTCGGCGCTGCTGGAAACCCTCGACCCGGAACAGAACGTCGAATTCCTCGACCACTATCTGGACTTGCGTCTGGACCTGTCGAAAGTGCTGTTCGTCTGCACCGCCAACACCCTGGACTCGATCCCCGGCCCGTTGCTCGACCGGATGGAAGTGATTCGCCTGTCGGGCTACATCACCGAAGAAAAAATCGCCATCGCCAAGCGTCACCTGTGGCCGAAACAACTGGAAAAGGCCGGCGTGTCCAAAGGCAGCCTGAGCATCAGCGACAGCGCGTTAAAAGCATTGATCGACGGATATGCCCGTGAAGCCGGGGTGCGTCACTTGGAAAAAGAACTGGGCAAACTGGTGCGCAAAGCCGTGGTCAAGCTGATCGACGAGCCGAAAGCGGTGATCAAGATCGGCCCGAAAGACCTTGAAGCTTCACTCGGCCATCCAGTGTTCCGCAACGAGCAAGTGTTGTCCGGCACCGGCGTGATTACCGGGCTGGCCTGGACCAGCATGGGCGGCGCGACCCTGCCGATCGAAGCGACGCGGATTCACACGCTCAACCGTGGCTTCAAACTCACCGGGCAATTGGGCGATGTGATGAAAGAGTCGGCGGAAATTGCCTACAGCTACGTCAGCTCCAACCTGAAGTCGTTTGGCGGTGATCCGAAGTTCTTCGACGAAGCCTTCGTCCACCTCCACGTCCCGGAAGGCGCCACCCCGAAAGACGGCCCGAGCGCCGGTGTGACCATGGCCAGCGCCCTGCTGTCCCTGGCCCGCAACCAGGCGCCGAAAAAAGGCATCGCCATGACCGGCGAACTGACACTGACCGGGCATGTGCTGCCGATCGGCGGGGTACGCGAAAAAGTGATCGCGGCGCGGCGGCAGAAGATCTTCGAACTGATCCTGCCGGAGCCGAATCGCGGCAGCTTTGATGAATTGCCGGATTACCTGAAGGAAGGGATAACCGTGCACTTTGCCAAGCGTTTTGCGGATGTGGCGAAGATATTGTTCTGATAGTCATGTAGCGCCTGCACCACCGCTTTCGCGAGCAAGCCCGCTCCCACATTGAAATGCACTCCCCTGTGGGAGCGGGCTTGCTCGCGAAGGGGCCATCACTCACAACACCTATCCAACGGCCACCTGAAAGGCCCGACTGTCACACTTTGTCTCATCTTCAGTTATGCTCGCCGTTCGTCGTGAATGCCGGAGCCACTGACCTTATGTCCCCCACCCGCCTGTTAGTCCCCCTCGCCCTCTCCCTGCTGGCCGCCTGCGCCACGCAGACGAAACAGAACGTGACCGTGGAAAAACAAAGCGAATGCCCGGCCAGGCTCAACAACGGGCAAAACCTGATCCTGATACTGCCAAGCAACCCGACCACGGGCTATCGTTGGGCGATTCAGGATTCCGCCGGCGGCGTGTTGCGCGCCCTCAGCCCCGAGGTCTACAGCAACCCGGAAGATGCCGGGCTGGTGGGCAGCGCCGGGATTTCGACCTGGCGTTTCCAGTCGTTCGCTACCGGTACTGGCCGTTTGCGCCTGACCTACTCGCAACCGTGGGCCCCGGAAGTCCCGGCGGTGCAAACCTTCGATTGCGCGATCTCGGTTAACTGATCGTGGGCTGGCTGATCCTGGCGCTGATGGGTGCGGTGACCTTTCTTTACGGGTTGAGTGTGCATGCCGCGCTGCTCTGCCTGTTGGTCAAACCGCTGCCCGTATTGGCCCTGCTCGGCTGGTTGCACGACGCGCCGCCCACTGAATACCGGCGCTGGATCAGCTTGGGTTTGATTTTCTCCTTGGTCGGCGATGTGTTGTTGGCGTGGCCGGGGGATTTGTTTGTGTTTGGGTTGGGGGCGTTTTTGGTCGCGCATCTGGCGTACCTGAAGGCGTACCTGAGCGATTGCCGGCGCCTGGCGTTGTTGCCGTTGATCCTGGCGGTGATGGTTGGCGCAGTGCTGTTGGGGATTCTGATTTCCCACGGGTTGGGGCCGTTGCTGCTGCCGGTGATTGTGTACGGCGTGGCGATCAGCGCGATGCTCTGGCGCGCACTGGCCCGACTCGGCAGCGATGTACCCAAGCGCTCGGCGCTGCTGGCGGCGGCGGGTGCGGTGGCGTTTGTGTTTTCTGACAGCGTGATCGGGATTAGCCGTTTTGTGATGCCGTTTGAAGCGGCGCCTTACGTGATCATCCTGAGTTATTGGGTGGGGCAATGGGGGATTACGGCGTCGGCGTTTTCTGAATCCACTCGCCGCCCGGCATAGATCGTTCCCACGCTCCGCGTGGGAATGCATCCTGTGACGCTCTGCGTCACGTCGGCGAGGGGACGCGGAGCGTCCCGGGCAGCATTCCCACGCGGAGCGTGGGAACGATCTGTGGAAAACGCGGTTTATCAGACAACCCGCGCATCCCCCCGTCAATTTGGCTAAAATGCCGGCCTTTTCCACCTACGCCGCTGGAACCGCCGTGAGCAAAGAACCCGATCGCCTTTTCGCCCAGCCCTTGGCCCAGGTGCCTGACTTCGCCTTTAACGAGGATGTGGTGCGGGTGTTCCCGGACATGATCAAGCGCTCGGTGCCGGGTTATCCGACCATCGTCGAAAACCTCGGCGTGCTCGCCGCGCAGTTCGCCCAGCCCAACAGCGTGCTCTACGACCTCGGCTCGTCCCTCGGCGCTGTGACCCAGGCCCTGCGCCGGCATGTGCGCACCGACGGTTGCCGCGTTATCGCTGTGGATAACTCGGCGGCGATGGTCGAGCGTTGCCGCGAATACCTCAACGGTCAGGACTCGATGTTCCAGGAGTTGCTGCCGGTGGAAGTGATCGAAGGCGACATCCTCGCCCTGCAATTCCAGCCTGCCTCGGTGGTGGCGCTGAACTTCACCCTGCAATTCATCGCTCCGGAGCAGCGCACCGCGTTGCTCTCGCGTATTCGCCAATCGTTGTTGCCGGGCGGCGCGCTGATCCTGTCGGAGAAGCTGCGCTTCAATGACTTGGAAGAACACGCGTTGCTCACCGACCTGCACGTCGCGTTCAAACGCGCCAACGGCTACAGCGAACTGGAAATCGCCCAGAAGCGCAGCGCCATCGAAAACGTCATGAAGCCCGACAGCCTCGAAGAACACCGCGAACGCCTGTTGGCCGCCGGGTTCTCGAAAGTCGTGCCGTGGTTCCAGTGTCTTAACTTTGCCTCGTTGATTGCCTTGCCATGATTGATCTGTCCCCCCTCGCCCGCCGTCTGGCCGGCACCCCGCTGGCCGAATGGGCCAACACCCTGCAAGCGCAACTCGACAAGAAAATGGAAAAGGGTCATGGCGACCTGGAGCGCTGGCAAAGTGCGCTGGACGCCTTGCCGAAGATCCAGCCAAGCGAGGTCGACCTGCTCAACGGCCTGACCCTCGACACCGATTGCGACGATGAAACCCGCGCGCAAATGCGTACCGCACTGATGGGCCTGTCGCCATGGCGCAAGGGGCCGTTCGATTTGTTCGGCGTGCACGTCGACACCGAATGGCGCTCGGACTGGAAATGGTCGCGGGTGGCGCCGCATCTGGACCTGAAGGGCAAACGCATCCTCGATGTCGGTTGCGGCAACGGCTACTACATGTGGCGCATGCTCGGTGCCGGGGCTGACAGCGTGATTGGTGTCGATCCTAACTGGCTGTTCTTCTGCCAGTTCCAGGCGGTGCAGCGTTACCTGTCCGAACCGAATGCCTGGCACCTGCCGTTCCCGTTCGAAGACCTGCCGCCGAACATGGAAGGCTTCGACACCGTGTTTTCCATGGGCGTGTTCTATCACCGCCGCTCGCCGATCGAGCATTTGCTGGCGCTGAAGGATTGCCTGGTCAAGGGCGGCGAACTGGTGCTGGAGACGCTGGTGATCGAAGGCGATCAGCAGCAGGTATTGGTGCCGGAAGACCGTTATGCGCAGATGCGCAACGTGTGGTTCCTGCCGTCGGTGCCAGCACTGGAACTGTGGCTGCGGCGAGCCGGGTTCACGGATGTTCGTTGTGTGGATGTGAGCGTGACCACCGTCGAGGAACAACGCGGGACGGAGTGGATGAAATACCAGTCGTTGAGTGACTTCCTCGATCCGCAGGATCACAGCAAAACGATTGAAGGGCTGCCGGCGCCGATGCGGGCCGTCATCGTCGCTCGCAAATAATCCCCCGATCTCCCTACCTGATGGAGATCCAAATGTGGGAGCGAGCCTGCTCGCGAAGACGCCGGTACATCCAGCATTGATGTGACTGACATACCGCTTTCGCGAGCAGGCTCGCTCCCACAATTGATTAGAGTGGCTGCCGATTTTGCGCTCGACGCCAATCTCCTGTGGGAGCGGGCTTGCTCGCGAAAGCGGTGGATCAGTCAACATCTCCGTTGAATGTTAATCCGCCTTCGCGAGCAAGCCCGCTCCCACATTTTTGATCGGCGTTTACTCGGCGGGTTTGGCTCTTCGGGCCTTGAAGAATTCGCTCAGCACCGCGCCACACTCTTCGGCCAACACCCCGCCCTCAAACAACACCCGGTGATTCAAGAAGCCCTGGGTAAAAAACTCCCCCTGACTCTGCACAATCCCGGCCTTGGGCTCCAGGGCGCCGTACACCACTCGCGCGATGCGCGAATGCACGATCAGGCCGGCGCACATGCTGCACGGCTCCAGGGTCACGTAGAGGGTGCTGCCGGGCAGGCGATAGTTGCTGGCGGCCAGGGCGGCGGCGCGGATCGCGACCATTTCGGCGTGGGCGCTGGGGTCATTGCCGCTGATCGGGCAATTGAAGCCGCGCCCGATGATTTCCCCGTCCTGCACCAGCACCGCGCCCACGGGCACTTCGCCGAGGGCCGCGCCTTTGGCGGCGAGGGCCAGGGCTTCGCGCATGAAGTCGCGGTCGCGGCTGCGGTCGATGATCGCGGCGGGACGAATCTGACGCATCACGCTACCTCGATGGCGGCCATCAGGCCGGTTTCCATGTGGTCGATCACATGGCAGTGGAACATCCAGACTCCCGGGTTATCCGCCACCAGCGCCACTTGCGCGCGCTCGTTCTTGCCCAACAGGTAGGTGTCGGTGAAGTACGGGATGACCTTGTGCCGGTTCGAGGCAATCACCTTGAAACTCATGCCGTGCAGGTGAATCGGGTGTTGGTACTGAGTCATGTTCTTCAATTCGAAAATGTAGCTTTTACCCTTCTCAAGCTTGGCAATCGGGCGGTCGGCGCAGGTCTTGTCGGTGATGTCCCAGGCCTTGCCGTTGATCTGCCACAGGCTCGGCGGCTTGCCGTTGTCGACGTTGACCGACACCGAACCCACCCATTCGAAATTGAAGTTGAGTTTCTCGGCATTGGCCAGGTCCGGCTCGGCCACCGGGTTGGCGGGCAATGCTGGCGGCCATTGGGTCGGTGCATCGGTGTTCGCCACTGAACGCAGCGTGCCCAGGCGCACCGGGCCGTTGCGCAAGGATAGCTCTTCACCAGCTGGCGGGGCTTTGATTGCCAGGCAGATGCGCATACCCGGACCGAGCCAATATTCCTTGCCCAACGGGCGCGGTTCGATGGGGTTGCCGTCCAGCGCGTAGATCTGCGCTTCGACACCGGGAATGTTGAGGCGATAGGTCAGGGTGTTGTCGAGGTTGAGCAAACGCACGCGAGTGATCTGCCCGGCGGGCAATTCGATCACCGCTTGCGGCACGCCGTTGATGGTCGACAACCGCCCCGCCGTGCCGCCACGGGCCGCTTCACGCGGAATGCTGAAGGCGACGAACGCGCCTTCTTCATCGACGTGCCAGCTCTTCAGGCTCAGGGTTTTTTCGTACTTGAAACCGGTGGGCTCGCGTTCTTCGATGATCAGCGGGCCGACCAGACCACGGCCGAGTTCTTCGCTGCTGTTTACGTGGGGGTGATACCAGTAGCTGCCGGCGTCGGGCACGCGGAATTTGTAGTCGAAGTATTCACCCGGCAATACCGGCAGTTGCGAGACATAGGGAACGCCGTCCATTTCCAGCGGCAGGCGGATGCCATGCCAGTGGATGGTGGTCGCGACCGGCAGGTGATTGATGAAGCGCACCCGCAGCCATTCGCCCTGTCGCACGCGCAACTCGGTGCCCGGCGCCGACGGGCCGAAGGCCCAGGCTTCGGTCTTGTGCCCGGCGACCAGCTCGACGTCCAGCGGCGCGGCGATCAGCTCATAGTCGTGGCCCGCATCCGCGTCGGCCATCTTGCCCAGCCAGTAACGCGACGCGCCACCGGCCCCCACGCCAACCACCACAAGACCGGCCAGACCACCGAGTATTTGTCGACGGGTAAAGGACATGAACTCAACTACCTCACGTATCAGCGACAGGCCTGGGGCCCGCAAAAGGCGAATACGATACACCTGCGGTTGAGAAACAGTAAGGGCGGGGCGGCGGATGGCCGCAGGCGTCTGCAAGGGCCACCCCTCACCCTAACCCTCTCCCCAGAGGGTAGAGGGGACTGACCGAGTTGATCCTGGAGCTACATCGACCTGAAAAACCGAGTCGAACTCAGGTTTGTCTTCGCGATTTAATGTCGAACTCTGAACCTGAAAACCATGGAGATCGGCTCCCTTTCCCCCTCTCCCCTTTGGGGAGAGGGCTGGGGTGAGGGGTCGCTCTTGACCCTGCCCACCTAACGCCCAGCAACTACCAATCCCATCAACAAATGCACCACCCCATCATCCAGCAGCATAACCCCCGGCACACCGGCCTTATTTAAAGCCTGCCGATCCATCTGCGCCACATCGCGCAACTCCACCCGCACCCGCGTCAGCGCCACGGGCTTCTGCGACTTGAGGTTATCCACCCCGCCCAACGCCGCTACGATATCCCCGGCCAAACCCGCAACCGGTTGAACAACCTGCTTGGGTTCATCCACCACCAGATCCGGGGTCAACGCCTTCCAGAACGCCCGCTGCATTTTCTCGAACATGCTCAGTTCTCCAGAACCAGTGAAGTATCGACCGTCGCCTCGTGATACAGCCGCAACGCCTCGCGCACCTGCTCGGCGCTTTCCAGCCCCAGCACTTGTTGGGCGATGGCCTGGCAGTCCGTCAGATCCACTTCCCGCACCGCCGCTTTCACCGCCGGAATCAGCGGCACACTCACCGACAATTCATCCACCCCCAACCCCAGCAACAACGGCGTCGCCAGGGTTTCCGAGGCCAGGGCGCCACACACGCCGACCCATTTGCCGTGGGCATGGGCCGCTTTGACCGTGCTGGCGATCAAGCGCAACACCGACGGGTGAAAGCTGTCGGCCTGACTGGCCAGGCGTGGGTGATCACGGTCCATGGCCAGGGTGTATTGGGTCAGGTCGTTGGTGCCGATGGAGAAGAATTCCACCTCGGGCGCAAACAGATCCGCCATCAACGCCGCTGCCGGTACTTCGATCATGATCCCCAGTTTCGGCAGCTCCGTGAGGCCCAGGGCCAGTGCCTCTTCTTCCAGCAGTTGCCGGGCCAGACGCAATTCCGAGAGCTGCGCAACCATCGGCAACATGATGTGCAAACGAGCGAGCCCGGCGCTGCTGAGGATCGCCTTGAACTGATCCCGCAGCAGTTGCGGGCGCTCCAGGCACAGGCGAATCCCGCGCATGCCGAGGAACGGATTGGTTTCGGTATCCATCGGCACGTAGGCCAAAGGTTTATCGCCGCCAACATCCAGGGTGCGCACCACCAGATTGCGCGTCGGCCCCAGTGCGCGGGCGATGGCGCTGTAGGTGGACGCCTGTTCGTCATGGCTCGGCGCGTGGTTGCGATCCAGATAAAGAAACTCCGAACGCAACAGCCCGACGCCTTCACCGCCCAGCGTCATGGCCTGCTCGGTTTCGCTCAGCGAGGCGACATTGGCCGTGACCTCGATGTGATGACCGTCGCGGGTGCACGCGGCGAGTGTGGCGTGGGCCAGTTCATGTTGATGGCGTTTCTGTTGTTGCTGACGATTGGCTTGCAGTTGTTCGATAGCCGCCAGATCCGGATCGAGCTGCAACTCGCCCTTGTCGGCATCGAGCAACACTTGCGTACCGTCAGCCAGCGCCAGCACCTGGACCGGCAAACCGCAGATCGCCGGCAGGCCCGCAGCCCGGGCCAGGATCGCGACGTGGCTGGTGGCGCCACCGCCGACCGTGGCGAACCCCAGCACCTTGCGGGTATCGAGCCCGGCAGTCTGGGATGGCGTCAGTTGTTCGGCGATCAGGATCGCGCCTTCCGGCAAGTCGATTGCATGATCCTGCACACCCAGAATCTGTCTGAGCACCCGCTGACCGACGTCCGCCAAGTCTGCCGCGCGCTCGGCCAACAAGGCATTGCCCATGCTTTTGAACAGGGTGGCCGTCGACTCCGTGGCCGCGCGCCAGGCGAACGCCGCGCTTTTGCCTTCGTTGATCAGCACGTGAGCCACTTCCAGCAGACTCGGATCTTCGAGCAGTTCCTGATGCGCCTTGAAGATGTCTGCCTGCGCGTCGCCAGTCGCGTTGTCGCGCAACTGCTGCAAGGCCGCCAAGGCCTCGGCCAAGCCCCGGGCCAGATGATCGCGTTCAGCCTGCGGTGTGGTGCCGAGTTCAATGACCTCCAGTTTTTGGTCAGTGATCTGCACCACTTGGCCAAACGCTGATCCGGCCGATGCGCAAACCCCGCGCAGCACCTTCAGCGATGAAGCCTCGATCTCGTTCACCTCAACCGACGGCGTCACCGCTTCACCGCAGCCCGACGCCAACAACTCGGCCAGGGTCTTGATCGCTTCTTCAGCATCCGGCCCCGCCGCGCTGACTTGCACCACGTCACCGTGAGCGGTCTGCAACGTCATGATCGCCACCAGGGATTTCGCGTTCACGCTGTCCTGCTGTTTGTGCAGGAAAATGCTCGCGGAGAATCTCTTGGCGGCCTGGGCAAACACCGCCGCCGGACGCGCATGCAAGCCGTTCGGGTTGGCCAGGGTTACCGGTTTGGAGAACAGCGCTTCGCCTTCCTCCGCGTTCACTTCATCGGCCGGTTGCCCACCGCTGTTCACTCCCAGCAATGGCTGGCCGGTGTCGACCACGCCCGATTCGGGCACCAGCCAGGTGAACGGCTCACCGCTGACCACCAGCATTAACGTCAGCAGGCTACGGGCGTTCAGCGCGACAAAATCGACATCGAACTCGATCAGCGACTGCCCGACATCCACCTGCTCGCCCTCCTCCACCAACCGGGTGAAGCCCTTGCCGGCCAGGTTCACCGTGTCGAGGCCGATGTGCATCAGCACTTGCACGCCATTCTCCCCGGTGATGCTGATCGCATGCCCACTGGTCTGCACGTTGCTGACCACCCCGGCCAGCGGCGCGCACAAGGTGCTCGAAGTCGGATCGATGCACAGGCCATCGCCGATCACCCGAGTGGAAAACACCGGGTCGGGGACAAGCTCCAGTGGCATCAATACGCCGGACAGTGGCGCATGCAGCTGCAATTGTTGGGATGTGGCCATGACGTCACCTGCTGTTTTGTTCTTTGAAGTGCCGATGGAGCGCGAGGCCCCGACAGCATCGCTTATTTCCACCAGTACTCGACCTGCAATCCGACATTCGCACCGTGGCGCGCCGTGCCGAAGGCGCCGGTGTCGGACAACGCCGAGCCCGACGCCAGTTCATTGGCCGCCCGTTTGGCCGCCTCGTTCCAGCTCGCATAGGTGTAATACAGGCGCACCTCGGGGCGCGCCCAGAATTCCGGGCCCTTGGGCGACCAGGTCGGGGCGAAGGTGAATTTGCTCAACTTGCGCGTCCCGCCGGGGGCATCGACTTGATCGTGACCCAGTTCGGTCACCAGTTTGAACTGCTCGGTGATCGCATAGGCCGGGCGCACGCCGATGGACATCCAGTTCTGGTCGGCGCCGTCCGGGCGAATATCTTTCTGATACACCGCCTCGATCTGCCCACCAAAACGCGGTGTAACCTGCCAGTCGAAAAACTCCACCACGCGATAGCTTTTGTTGCTGTCGTCGAGCTTCACGTTACCGGTATAACCCAACCCGGTGCCGGGGCCTTCGCCGTACTGGAAGGCCAGTTTGTTCTTGCCGCCGAGAAAGCCTTTCTGCACATGCTGGGCAGTGACTGCCCAGCCACGGTGCGCATCGCGGCTGTCGGGTTTGTCGATGTAACTCAGGCCCAGTTCCAGCTCACCGCCGGGGTTGGTGTTGAATCCGGCGACGTTGAAGTCATGCCGATTGATGTAGTCCTTCTGGTACAGGTTGTCCTTGCGCGAGTAGGCGTAGCTGTATTTCAGATCGCCGATCAACACGTCTTCGATACCGCCGCCGGTGGCGCTCTGGTTCCAATAGTAGAAGTCGGAAATGTGGATATCGTTCCGCTTGTAGTAACGCCGACCGGCCCACAGCGAACCGCCATTCAGGCTCGGCATGTTCGACCATTGTGCGTACATCTGCGGCATCCGAACCGAGCCATTGTCGCCGTTGAAGGTCAGGTCCTTGTCGTACTGGTTATACAGCGAAGCCATGCCGTCGACACTGATCACCGAGCCGTCGTCCAGGGTGTAAAGATCCTGGCGCAATTCAAGTTCGGCGTACTGTTCGCATTCGTTGCCCAAACGGTATTTGGTCTGCGCCCCCGGTAATTGAAAACACTGTTGTTTACCGCTGTTGACCGAAGTCCCGACGCCGCTGCGCAAGTAACCGGCGAACTCCAGCGCCTGGGCCGAAAGCGGCAAAGCCAGGCACACGCCTGCTGCGACAAGGCTGCGATTTATTGTTGTTTTCAAGTGCTACCCCATTATTTTTATTGTGTACTGCAGCAAAAACGGCGTGCAAAACTCCCCCGCGCAGCGTTCTGCGTGTTTTTGAAAACGTTGTTTTTTTAGTAGTTAGTCAGGTGCAGCACGAACGACTCAAAGGGCCGTAGAAACACCTGCCGAGTGCGCGGCGGACAGTCCGGGTAGTTGCTGATCACCAACCGTTGCGCCATCGTTTCGCTGATCACTCCATCCGGCAATTCAACTTCGCACGGTGTGCCGTAGAAGTTGTTCAGCACCAGCAATCGCTCGCCGACACCTTCACGCACATACGCCCAGATTTGCGTGTGTTCGGGCAGCAATTGCCGGTACACGCCGTCGGACATCAGGGCTTCGTCACGGCGCAAAGCGATCAGTTGGCGATAGTGATGCAACACCGAATCCGGGTCGTCGAGCTGGCTGGCGACGTTGATCTGCGCGGCGTTGGCCGGCACGCTGATCCACGGTTCGGCCACGCTGAAACCGGCGTTCGGCTCGGCATTCCAGTGCATCGGCGTGCGGCCGTTGTCCCGGGATTTCTGCATGATCGCCGCCATGTTGTCGGCGTCGCTGACACCGGCATCGCGCTTGAGGCGATGGATGTTCAGGGTCTCGACATCGCGGTACTGGTCGATGTGATCGAAGCCCGGATTCGTCATGCCCAGTTCTTCGCCCTGGTACACGAACGGCGTGCCCTGAAGGAAGTGCAGCGCGGTGCCGAGCATCTTCGCCGACACCACCCGATGCTCGCCGTCATGACCAAAACGCGACACCACTCGCGGCTGATCGTGGTTACACCAGAACAACGCATTCCAGCCGCCACCGGCCTGCATGCCGGTCTGCCAATCCGAGAGGATGCGCTTGAGTTGCAGGAAGTCGAAGTCGGCGCGAATCCACTTTTGCAGGTTCGGGTAATCCACTTTCAAGTGATGAAAGTTGAAGGTCATCGACAGTTCTTTCGACTCCGGCCGCGAGTAGCGGATGCAGTGTTCAAGGCTGGTGGAAGACATCTCGCCGACGTTGATCAGGTCGTGGCCTTCAAACACTTCGCGGTGCATCTGCTGCAAGTAGTCGTGGACGTTCGGGCCGTCGGTGTAGAAGCGTCGACCGTCGCTGTTGTCCTCAGGAAAATCCGCTGGTTTGGAGATCAGGTTGATCACGTCCAGACGGAAACCACCGACGCCTTTGTCGCGCCAGAACCGCATCATCTTGAAGACTTCGGCGCGCACCTGCGGGTTGTCCCAATTCAGGTCGGCCTGGGTGTGGTCGAACAGGTGCAGGAAGTACTGGCCGGTTTGGGCTTCGTACTCCCAGGCCGAACCGCCGAACTTGGATTCCCAGTTGTTCGGCTGGTCGCGCCAGATGTAGAAGTCGCGGTACGGGTTGTCGAGGCTGCTGCGGGCCTGCTGGAACCAGGTGTGCTCGATGGAGGTGTGGTTGACCACGATATCGAGCATCAACTTGATCCCGCGCTTGGCGGCCTCGGCGATCAGCAATTCGCAGTCGGCCATGGTCCCGTAGCTCGGGTCGATGGCGTAGTAATCGCTGATGTCGTACCCGTTGTCCCGTTGCGGCGAACGCAGGAACGGCGTGATCCACAGGCAATCGACGCCCAGCCAGTGCAGGTAATCGAGCTTGGCCACGACACCGAGCAAATCACCCGTGGGGTTGCCGGCGTGGCTGTGGAAGCTTTTCGGGTAGATCTGGTAGATCACCGAGCGTTGCCAGTCTTGCATGGCTGGGTTCCTTCAATTGGTTTTGTATTGGCCTTGAGGGCCTCTTCGCGAGCAAGCCCGCTCCCACATTGGAATGCGCTCAACCTGTGGGAGCGAGCCTGCTCGCGAAGGCGATTTTTCAAGCAACCCGATACCCAGGCCGGACAATCTTCATGCTCAACCCACAGGTCAAAACAAACGGCACGACCATGGCGATGATCATCCCGATCACAAACATCGGGATGAATTGCGGAATGACCGAGATAAAACCGGGCAAGCCGCCGACGCCAATCGCCGAGGCCTGGACCTTGTTCAGCGACAGGAAAATGCAGCCCAACGCCGAGCCGATCAGCGCCGAATAAAACGGGAATTTGTAGCGCAGGTTGACGCCGAACATCGCCGGCTCAGTGATGCCGAAATACGCGGAAATCGCTGAGGTCGAGGCCATGCTTTTGTCCCGCACGTTGCGGGTCATGTAGAACACCGCCAGCGCCGCACTGCCTTGGGCGAGGTTGGACATGACGATCATCGGCCAGATAAAAGTGCCGCCCTGAGTGGAGATCAGTTGCAGGTCCACAGCGAGGAACATGTGGTGCATGCCGGTGATCACCAGCGGCGCGTAGAGCATGCCGAAAATCGCCCCGCCGACCATCGGCGCCAAGTCGAACAAGGTGACCACGCCTTCGGTGATCAGGATCCCCAGATGCCGGGTCACCGGACCAATCACCGCCAGTGCCAGCACACCGGTGACGACGATGGTAGTGATCGGCACCACCAGCAATTGCACGGCATTCGGCACCCGCGCCCGCAGCCATTTTTCGATCACGCTCATCACGTAGGCCGCCAGCAGGATCGGCAAGATCTGCCCCTGGTAGCCGACCTTCTCGATCTGGAACAGCCCGAGAATGTCGAAGTATGGCAGGCTCTGGCCATCGAGCCCGGCCACTGCCTTGCCGTAGTTCCAGGCGTTGAGCAGGTCCGGGTGCACCAGCATCAGGCCGAGCACGATGCCAAGGATTTCGCTGCCGCCAAACCGCTTGGCCGCCGACCAGCCCACCAGGGCCGGCAGGAACACGAACGAGGTGTTGGCCATCAGGTTGATCAGGCTCCAGAGCCCGTCCAGTTTCGGGTAGGCGTCCAGCAGGGTCTGGCCCTCGATGAACATGCCCTTGGCGCCGATCAGGTTGTTGACGCCCATCAGCAGGCCGGCGACGACCAGCGCCGGCAGGATCGGCATGAACACATCTGAGAACACCCGCACCAGCCGTTGCATGGCGTTGATCTTGTCCGCGCTCTTTTGTTTAACGTCAGCGATGGTCGACGCGGCGAGACCGGTTTGCCGGCGCAGTTCGGCGTAGACCTTTTCCACTTCGCCGGGGCCGATGACCACCTGGAACAGGCCGCCAGTGAAGAACGAACCCTTGACCAGATCAATCTGGTTCAGCGTGGTGCTGTTGACCAGGCTCGGGTCCTTGAGGGCCAGGCGCAAGCGCGTGACGCAGTGCGCGGCCTGCTCGAGGTTGTCGCTGCCACCGAGGCTGACGAGCAGCTCGCTGGCGATATTCGGGTAGTCGTGGCTCATGCTTGTTCTTCCGCTGTAGTTTTTTGTTATTGGCAGCACGCCGAAACGAAAAGTACTCGTCTGTACGAGTTAAAGCAACAACTCGTACAGACGAGTTTGATTTTGTTTGTCTCGGCGCCGACCGGCGGCGACATTTCCTACCTCTGAAGTCAAAGAAACCTATTGCCGCATGGACAAAGCCCTACCCTGCCCTTAAGGTTCGAAACCTTGAGTACAGCGCGGCATAGAGCCATCCCCATGAGTAAATACAACCAGATCTACACCGATCTGCTTGCCAGCATCACCACCGAACGTCTGGAACGCGGCGCCCGCTTGCCTTCCGAAACCGAATTGATGGACAGCTACCAGGCCAGTCGCGGCACCGTGCGCAAGGCCATCGAGCAGTTGCAGGAGCGCGGTTTCGCCCAGAAAGTCCACGGCAAAGGCACCTTTGTGCTGTCGACCAACCCGATCGAATTCCAGCTCGGCGGCATCGTCAGCTTTCAGGAAACCTATCCGCGGCTGGGCAACGACGTCAGTACCGAAGTGGTAGAGTTCGATCAGATCCCGCTGGAGGGCGCGCTGCTGGAACACATCCAGGCCGACGCCGGCAGCCTGATCACGCGGATCAAGCGGGTGCGGCGCATCGATGGCAAACGGGTGATCCTCGACATCAACCATTTCGTCAGCGATGTGATTCCGGGCCTGTCCCGGGACATCGCCGAGCAATCGATCTACGCCTTCATCGAACAAACCCTGCAACTGCAAATCGCCTACGCCCAGCGCACCATCGAAGCGGTGCCCCGCAGCAAGGACGATCAACTGCTGCTGGACCTCGACGGCCAAAGCCACGTGATCGTGGTGAGTAACCAGACGTTCCTGCAGGATGGCCGCCAGTTCGAGTACACCGAGTCGCGACATACCTTGGACAAGTTTTACTTTTCGGACGTGGCGCGGCGCTGAAACGCAAAAGGCCCCGTGAACTCGCGTTCACGGGGCCTTTCGGGTGTTACGGACGATCAGCTGACGCCGGGATCACTCCCACTCAATCGTCGCTGGCGGCTTGCTCGACACGTCATAGGTGACGCGGGAGATGCCTTCGATTTCATTGATGATGCGGCCGGAAACAGTTTCCAGCAGTTCGTAAGGCAGGTGAGCCCAACGCGCGGTCATGAAGTCGATGGTTTCTACGGCACGCAGGGCCACGACCCAGGCGTAACGACGGCCATCACCCACCACGCCAACCGATTTCACCGGTTGGAACACCACGAAGGCCTGGCTGACTTTGTGATACCAGTCGGCCTTGCGCAGTTCTTCGATGAAGATGTGGTCGGCGCGACGCAGCAGGTCGGCGTATTCCTTCTTCACTTCACCGAGGATCCGCACGCCCAGGCCCGGGCCCGGGAACGGGTGACGGTAGACCATGTCGTACGGCAGGCCGAGTTCCAGGCCCAGACGACGGACTTCGTCCTTGAACAGCTCACGCAGCGGCTCGACCAGCTTCAGGTTCATCTCTTCCGGCAAGCCACCCACGTTGTGGTGCGACTTGATCACGTGAGCCTTGCCGCTTTTGGCGCCAGCCGACTCGATCACGTCCGGGTAGATGGTGCCCTGGGCGAGGTACTTGATGTTGTCCAGTTTGTTGGACTGGGCATCGAAGACGTCGATGAAGGTGCGGCCAATGATTTTGCGTTTCTTCTCTGGGTCGCTTTCGCCAGCCAGGTTGTTCAGGAACTGATCTTCAGCGTTGGCGCGGATCACCTTGACGCCCATGTTCTCGGCGAACATGGCCATCACTTGCTCGCCTTCGTGCAGACGCAGCAGGCCGTTGTCGACGAAGACGCAGGTCAGCTGGTCGCCAATGGCTTTGTGCAGCAGCGCGGCAACCACCGAGGAATCCACACCGCCGGACAGGCCGAGCAGTACGTTGTCGGTGCCGACCTGGGCGCGAATGTTGGCAATGGCGTCTTCGGCAATTTTCGAAGGCGTCCACAGCGCTTCGCAGCCGCAGATGTCGAGGATGAAACGCGAGAGGATGCGACCGCCCTGCTTGGTGTGGGTCACTTCCGGATGGAACTGCACGCCGTAGTAGCCGCGAGCGTCGTTGAACATGCCGGCAATCGGGCAACTCGGGGTGCTGGCCAGGATGTGGAAGTCCTGCGGCATCTTGGTGACTTTGTCACCGTGGCTCATCCACACGTCGAGGCCGAACAGGCCGTCGGCGTCGATGTGGTCTTCGATGCCGTCGAGCAGGCGGCTTTTGCCGACCACGTCAACGCGGGCGTAACCGAACTCACGCAGCTCGGAACCTTCGACCTTGCCACCCAGCTGTTCAGCCATGGTCTGCATGCCGTAGCAGATACCGAAAACCGGCACGCCCAGGTCGAATACCGCTTGCGGGCAACGCGGGCTGTCGGCGACGTGCACGGACTCGGGACCGCCAGCAAGAATGACGCCTTTTGGAGCGAATTCGCGAATCGCTTCGTCGTCCATGTCGAACGGATGCAGTTCGCAGTACACGCCGATTTCACGCACGCGGCGGGCAATCAGCTGGGTGTACTGGGAACCGAAATCGAGGATCAGGATACGGTGGGCGTGAATGTCGAGGGCCATGGAGTCAGTCTCGTCTATGGAATTCAGAAACAACTCGGGGCTGAATAAAACAGCCCCGGTTACTTAACTTTTTGCTGGAAGCCTCAACCTACGCGGTAGTTTGGCGCTTCTTTGGTGATTTGTACGTCGTGCACGTGGGACTCGGCCATGCCAGCACCGGTGATCCGCACGAACTCAGGCTTGGTGCGCATTTCTTCGATGTCGGCGCTGCCGGTGTAGCCCATCGAGGAACGCAGGCCGCCCATCAGTTGATGGATGATGGCGCTCAGGGTGCCTTTGTAAGGAACACGCCCTTCGATACCTTCCGGTACGAGCTTCTCGGCGCCTGCCGAGGAATCCTGGAAGTAACGATCGGAGGAGCCTTGAGCCTGGGACATGGCGCCCAGCGAACCCATGCCGCGGTAAGCCTTGTACGAACGACCCTGGAACAGTTCGATCTCGCCCGGCGCTTCTTCAGTACCGGCGAACATCGAGCCCATCATCACGCAGGAAGCACCGGCTACGATGGCCTTGGACAGGTCACCGGAGAAACGGATGCCGCCGTCGGCGATCAACGGAACGCCAGAGCCTTCAAGGGCCGCGGCGACGTTGGCGATGGCACTGATTTGCGGGACGCCGACACCGGCGACGATACGGGTGGTGCAGATCGAGCCAGGGCCGATACCGACCTTGACGGCATCGGCGCCAGCTTCAACCAGGGCCTTGGCGGCAGCGCCGGTGGCGATGTTGCCGCCGATGACCTGCACGTCAGGGAAATTCTGTTTGACCCAGCGAACGCGGTCGATCACGCCTTTGGAGTGACCGTGTGCGGTGTCGACCACCACCACGTCAACGCCGGCATTGACCAGGGCTGCGACGCGCTCACCGGTGTCTTTACCGGTGCCGACCGCAGCGCCAACGCGCAGACGACCTTGATCGTCCTTGCTGGCCAGCGGGTAAGCCTTGGCTTTTTCGATGTCGTTGACGGTCATCATGCCTTTGAGGGCAAATTTTTCGTCGACGATCAGTACGCGTTCGATAC
Organism: Pseudomonas sp. NPDC096950; assembly: GCF_044762525.1. NCBI lineage: Bacteria > Pseudomonadati > Pseudomonadota > Gammaproteobacteria > Pseudomonadales > Pseudomonadaceae > Pseudomonas > Pseudomonas sp. NPDC096950. The sequence continues at coordinate 257,275 of NZ_JBIWEL010000006.1, forward strand.
GGTTTTTGTGCAACAACTCGCGGACGTCGTTCTTGTCGGCGCCTTCCTTGACCGTGACCAGACGCTCTTTAGGCGTCATCACTTCACGGACGGTGGCGTCCAGACGGTTTTCGAAACGTACGTCGCGGGAAGTGACGATGCCGACCAGGTCGCCATCGTGCAGGACCGGAACGCCGGAGATGTTGTGCATGCGGGTCAGTTCGAACAGTTCACGAACCGTGGCGTCAGCCTCGATGGTGATCGGGTCCTTGACCACGCCGGCTTCGTAACGCTTAACCTTGCGCACTTCGGCAGCTTGCTGCTCGATGGTCATGTTCTTGTGGATGATGCCGATGCCACCTTCCTGAGCCATGGCAATTGCCAGACGGGCTTCAGTGACGGTGTCCATGGCGGCAGAAACCAGAGGAATATTCAGCTCGATGCCACGGGTTAGGCGGGTCTTGAGACTGACTTCGTTAGGAAGCACCTCGGAATAACCGGGCACTAGGAGAATGTCGTCGAATGTCAGAGCTTCTTGGCTGATACGCAGCATCGCGGGGGCTCCCGAGCGGGAAAATGGAAGCGCGCCATTATAGTCAGACACCCCCTCGGGTTCAATGTAAAACTCTGTCTATTATTGGCATTACTGATATACGGGGATTGAGCCTCTGCGCAGGAGCTGCCGAAGGCTGCGATCGTTTGATCTTCAGCCATTTCAGCAATGCCGAAAATCAAGATCAAAAGATCCCAACCTTCGGCAGCCCCTACAGGTATTCAGAGTTCGACTTTGACCCAACTGACGGGCTGATCCAGCCAATCGGCAAATTCGTCGATAAAGCTCTGCTTGAACCCGGCCTCGCCCCAGTTGTTGAAGATAAAGCCCAGGTTGGAAAAGCCGCATTCCTGCAAGAACAGAAATCCGTTGATGTCGTCTTCATGCCCGCATTCCGGGCAGGTGAAGTTGTCGGTGCGCCCCGGCATCCACTCTTCCAGGCTTTCGAACAGCGCTTCGCCGATTTCCTTGCGGCATTCCGCGCAACCCGCCTCGCCGAGGAAACCCTTGGCCGGGGTATAGATGCAGCGCTTGGTGATGATTTCCAGGCCGTTGACCGCTTCACCGAACGGCAGCGCCTGCGGATGCAGGACCACCGCACGGGCGCCGTCGGCCAGCGCGTACCCCATGCGATTGCCCGTGCGGCCGCAGGTGGTCAGTTCTTCCTTGATGATGTTCTTGCGCACCAGCCACCGCACGATTGCCCGGGCCCGGGGTTCGTGCACCGGTAGCGTGGAGATTTTCGGGACGATGATGCTTTGGGAATTCATGGTGCGCAGGCCTGCAAATACTGAATGATCACCCCTGTGGGAGCGAGCCTGCTCGCGAAAGCGGTGTGACAGTCGACATAAATGTTGAATGTTCAACCGCCTTCGCGAGCAGGCTCGCTCCCACAGGGATCTGCGGCCGGCAGCTTAATCCCTGACACACGCAGGTCAAGTACTCAAATACCGCCCGATCAAGGCAATTCCGCTGGCCAACACCAACCAGGTCACCAGCCGTACGAACGCCTCCCGGGACAATCTCATGGTCAACCGTCGGCCGATCCACAACCCCAGCGCCATGGCCGGTAACAAACACACGGCCAATACCAATAAGGGTAGCTCGGCATACACCCCCGCGACGGCAAACAGGCTCAAACGCACCACGGTGCTGCAACTGATCAGCGCACTTTGCGTCGCCCGGGCAGCCTCCTTGGGCAGGCGACTGTTCAAATAGATCGCATATAAAAAGCCGCCACTGCCAAACAACGCGCCGAACATCCCGCCCACCGTGCCCATCGGCAGCGCCCATGCGGCGGACAATTGCGTCGGACGGGTTTTGACCCACAGGCTGTAAACCGCATAGGCGCTGATAAACAGCCCCATCAACAGCAGCAACAAGTCGGATTTGAGGTTCAGCAGAAAAATCACACCCAACGTGCACCCCACCGCCATGCACGGCAGCAGTCGCAACAGTTCGGGCCTGGCCACGTCCCGCCGCGACGGCAGCAGATTGCCAAACGCCGCGACGAAATCCAGCAGTACCAACAGCGGCACGATCTTCGACAGCGGCATAAACAGAATCAGGATCGGCCCCGCCACCAGCGCGGTGCCGAAACCCGCAATGCCGAACACGATGTACGCCAGGGCGATGCCCAACCCGATCACCAGCCAATCCGTCGCGCTGAACGGCCATTGGCTCAACAACTCAAACACATTCATTTGCAGGGCTTTCCTTGAATACCTGAGATGACTTTAGCCAGCGCCGAGGGTTGCGACTAATATCTTCCAGGCCGCCCACCCATCTCAAAAAGGCATGCCTCGTGCTTTCAACCCGCCAACTGCGTTACTTCGTGGAAATCGCCGAGTGCGGCAGTTTCAGCGCTGCGGCCGAACGCCTGTTTATCGCACAGTCGGCCCTGAGCCGGCAGATCAAGGACATGGAAACCCGCCTGCAAACGCCGTTGTTCGAACGCACCGCGCGCCAACCGCGACTGACCGCTGCTGGTGAAGCGTTTTTGCCCCGAGCAAGGAATCTGTTGCATGAGTTGACCAAGGCCAGCGAAATGGCAACTCAGGTCGGCACTGGCCAACTCGGCATCTTGCGCCTGAGTCATTCCAGCACGGTGCCGATGAGCGGTCGATTGTTGCGGAGTATCAGCACTTATCTGGATCAGCACGCCGGTGTGTCCATGGACATCGTCAAACTGTCCTCCGAAGCGCAGCTGGAAGAATTGGCCGAGGGACGCCTCGATGTCGGCCTGTTGCGTTTGCCAGTGCTGCGCCAGCGTGAAGGAGTGCAGATCACTCCTTTATATAGCGAACGCTTGCTGCTGGCCGTTCCGCCGAATCATCGACTGGCTGTGGATAACTCGGGGCAAGGCATTGATCTGGCGCAGTTGAAGGATGAGGCGTTTATCTCCATTCCGCATCCACAGCGCGGCGGGCTGAGTTATTTGTCGGCCGAGCTGTGCATGCGCCAAGGGTTCTTCCCGAAAGCGGCGCGGGTGGTGTCGCGCAAAACCACGCAACTGCAATTGATCCAGGCCGGGTTCGGCATCGCCCTGCTGCCGGAATCGATGCAGGACATCGCCCCGCCGGATATCCACTTCCTGCCGCTGGCCGACCCGGACTGCCACAGCACCGTGGCCCTTGCCTATCGGCAGAATCCGACGGCACTGGTCCAACAATTCATCAACACCTGCACTCACCCTCCCTGTGGGAGCGGGCTTGCTCGCGAAAGCGGTGGGTCATTAAACAATGATGGCGACTGACACACCGCCTTCGCGAGCAAGCCCGCTCCCACAGGGGATTTGTGTTGATTCATGGAGATTGTTCATCGAATGCCTTTAAACTGCGCCCCATGATTAAAGATCCCTTTGCAAGACTCGGCCTGGACCGTGAAGTCCTGACTGTCAGCCAGCTCAACGGCCGCGCGCGGGTGTTGCTGGAAGACGTGTTCAGCAATATCTGGGTCGAAGGCGAAATCTCCAACCTCGCCCGCCCGGCGTCCGGCCATGTGTATTTCACCCTTAAGGACAGCGGCGCCCAGGTGCGTTGCGCGCTGTTTCGGCAGAACGCCGCGCGGGTGCGGCAGGCATTGAAGGATGGCCTGGCGGTCAAGGTGCGGGGCAAGGTCTCGCTGTTCGAGGGCCGTGGCGACTATCAACTGATCCTCGACACCGTGGAACCGGCCGGCGACGGCGCCCTGCGACTGGCCTTTGATGCGCTGAAAGAAAAACTCAGCTCCGAAGGCTTGTTCAGCGCCGAGCGCAAAGTGCCGCTGCCGGCCCATCCGCAACGCATTGGCATCATCAGTTCGCCGACCGGCGCGGTGATCCGCGACATCATCAGCGTGTTTCGCCGACGGGCGCCGCAAGTGCAACTGACGCTGATCCCCACCGCCGTACAAGGTCGCGAAGCCACCGCGCAGATTGTCCGCGCCCTGAAACTGGCGGATGCCCGGGGCTTTGACGCGCTGATCCTGGCCCGTGGCGGCGGTTCGCTGGAAGACCTCTGGTGCTTCAACGAAGAAGCCGTGGCCCGCGCGGTGGATGCCTGCGTGACGCCGATTGTCAGCGCCGTCGGGCATGAAACCGATGTCTCGATCAGTGACTTCGTAGCCGACGTTCGTGCGCCAACGCCTTCCGCCGCCGCTGAATTGCTGGCACCGGACTCCAGCGACCTGGTGCGCCGGGTCGAAAGCCTGCATCGCCGTTTGGTGATGCGCATCCGCGACCGTTTGATGCGTGATCGCCTGCGCCTGGAAGGCATGTCCCGACGCCTGCGGCATCCCGGCGAACGCCTGCGTCAGCAAGCGCAACGCCTGGACGACCTGGACATGCGCATGCGCCGCGCTTTCGAGCGCAGCCTCAATACTCGCCGCGAACGCTTGATCCGTCTGGAAACCCGCCTCGCCGGGCAACATCCGGGCCGGCAACTGGCGATGTTGCGCCAGCGCCTGGACAGTTTCGCCGAACGCCTGCCCCGAGCCATGCGCGAAAGCCTCAAAAGCCGTCGCCTGCAACTGCAAAGCCAAGTGCAGACGCTGCAAGTGGTCAGCCCGCTGGCGACTCTTGCCCGTGGCTACAGCATTCTGCTGGACGAGCGCGGCAACGCGATTCGCAGCGCCGAACAGACCCACAACGGCCAGCGCCTGAAAGCCAAACTGGGCGAGGGCGAGTTGCAAGTCCGCGTCGAAGATAATCACCTGACGCCTGTCACCCTTTCTCTACTGGATTGATCCATGCCGCGTTTTTTAGCTCCGTTGCTGCTGCTGTGCCTGACCTTCAACGCCCACGCCGACAGTTACATCACGCGTCTGTTGAACAAACCGGTGCCGGGGGGCGTGGCCGTGGTGGATCTGGGCGCCGCAGCCCAGGCGCCGAAAGCCACGTATCAGGGCAAACCGGTGCTGGTGGTTAAGGAACAAAGCAATTGGCTGGCGATTGTCGGCGTGCCGCTCACCGTCAAGCCGGGCACTCAGCAAGTGAGCAGCGGCGGCCGTAACCTGAACTTCACGGTCGGCAATAAGAAATACCCGGAACAGCACATCACGCTGAAGAACACGCAACAGGTCAATCCGAACCCGGAAAACCTCAAGCGCATCGAAGGCGAACTGGCCGAGCAGATCCAGGCTTACCGCAGCTTTAGCCCAGGCACCCCGAGCAACCTGTTGCTGGACAAACCGGTCAACGGACCGCTGTCGAGCAAGTTTGGCGTGCGTCGGTTCTTTAATGGTGAAGAGCGCAATCCTCACGCCGGCCTGGACTTCGCGGTGCCGGCGGGTACGCCGATCAAGACACCGGCGGCGGGCAAGGTGATTTTGATCGGTAACTACTTCTTCAATGGCAACACGGTGTTTGTTGACCATGGCCAGGGCTTTATCAGCATGTTCTGCCACATGTCGAAGATTGACGTGAAGGTTGGGCAGCAATTGGCGCGGGGTGGTGTGGTCGGCAAAGTGGGCTCGACTGGCCGTGCGACCGGGCCGCATATGCATTGGAATATCAGCCTGAACGATGCGCGGGTGGATCCGGCGATTTTTATTGGGGCGTTTCAGCCTTAGATTGTTGTCGGGACTGATGGCCTCTTCGCGGGCAAGCCCGCTCCCACATGGGATTTTGGTGCACACACATTCTGTGTTCACACCGGCCAAAAATGTGGGAGCGGGCTTGCTCGTGAAGGCAGCATCAAATGCACCTCAAAACCCAACTGACTCAAAATTCTCAATTGCGCATCGATCAAACCCCACGCAAACATCCAAACAATCGCCCAACATCACAGCAATAAAATCTCGCCAAAACCGTCTTTTCGAGTATTCCTCTCAATTTTTTTCGACTGCTTGCCATCCTCAACCCCGGCGGTTAGGGTTAAAGCCATGAAAACCTCTCACACCCTCATCCAGCTTCGCCAGCACCGCAGCCTGTGCCTCGTCAGCGCACGACTGCCGGGCTGAATTGCGGTGCCTCGCCTGACACGTTTCCCCCACAACTTTTGATCCACCGGCAGGCCGCCTCTTTTCGGCCCACACAATAAGGATTTCCCGATGAGCATGCTCAAAGACCCGTCTTCGAAATACCGCGCGTTCCCGACTATCGACATTCCGGATCGTACCTGGCCGTCGAAGACCATCACCGCCGCGCCGATCTGGTGCAGCTCGGACTTGCGTGACGGCAACCAGTCGCTGATCGAGCCGATGGACGCGGTGAAAAAGCTGCGCTTCTGGAAAACCCTGGTTCAGGTTGGTGTGAAAGAAATCGAAGCGTCGTTCCCGGCGGCTTCGCAAACTGACTTCGACTTCGTGCGTACCCTGATCGAAGACGGCCACATCCCGGACGACACCACCATCCAGGTGCTGACCCAAGGCCGTGAAGACTTGATCGAGCGCACCTTCGAATCCCTGCGCGGCGCGAAAAAAGCCATCGTTCACCTGTACAACGCGACCTCCCCTTCCTTCCGCCGCATTGTCTTCAATCAGGACAAGGACGGGATCAAGGCCATCGCCGTGAACGCCGCCAAGCTGTTCGTCAAATACGCGGCCCAGCAGCCGGACACCGAGTGGACCTTCGAATACTCGCCGGAAACCTTCAGCGCCACCGAACTCGAGTTCGCCAAAGAAGTGTGCGACGCGGTCATCGAAGTCTGGAACCCGACGCCTGAGCACAAGGTAATCCTCAACCTGCCAGCCACCGTCGAATGTGCGACCCCGAACATCTACGCCGACCAGATCGAATGGTTCGGCCGTCATATCAACCGTCGTGACAGCGTGATCATCAGCCTGCACACCCACAACGACCGTGGCACCGGCGTAGCCGCCACCGAGTTGGGTCTGATGGCCGGCGCCGACCGTGTCGAAGGCTGCCTGTTCGGCAACGGCGAGCGCACCGGTAACGTCGACCTGGTGACCGTGGCGTTGAACCTCTACACCCAGGGCATTCACCCTGAGCTGGACTTCTCCGACATCGACGGCGTGCGCAAAGTCGTCGAAGAGTGCAACCAGATCCAAGTGCACCCGCGTCACCCGTACGTCGGCGACCTGGTTCACACCGCGTTCTCCGGCTCGCACCAGGATGCCATCCGCAAGGGCTTCGCCCAGCAAAAACCGGACACCCTGTGGGAAGTGCCGTACTTGCCGATCGACCCGGCCGACATCGGCCGCAGCTACGAGGCAGTGATCCGCGTCAACAGCCAGTCGGGCAAGGGCGGTATCGCTTACCTGCTGGAACAGGAATACGGCATCAGCTTGCCGCGTCGCATGCAGATCGAGTTCAGCCAGGTTGTACAGCGTGAAACCGATCGCCTCGGCCTGGAAATGACCGCCCAGCAAATCCACGCGCTGCTGCACAGCGAGTACTTGCAGGCCAACACCCCGTACGCGCTGGTCAGCCATCGCTTGCAGGAAGAAAACGGCAACAGCTCGGTGGAAGTGGAAGTCTCCGGCAAAGGCCAGGGCGAAACCAACCTGCACTGGCGCGGCAAGGGCAACGGCGCTCTGGAAGCACTGGTGGCCGGGCTGCCGATCCCGGTGGAAATCATGGACTACAACGAACACGCCATTGGCGCGGGCACCAATGCCAAGGCTGCGGCCTACATTGAACTGCGGGTTGAAGGCCAGCGTGCGGTGCACGGCGTGGGCATCGATGAAAACATCACCACGGCGAGCTTCAAGGCACTGTTCAGCGCGCTGAACCGCTCGTTGAGCCAGCCGGAAGCGAAAGAAGCGGCGTAAGCGTTCGCTGAAATGCAAAAGGCCCCAAGGTGCGAACCTTGGGGCCTTTTTGTTTTCCTGCCTGTTTTAGTGTTGTCTGTCCGGGCCTCTTCGCGAGCAAGCCCGCTCCCACATTTGGAATGCATTCCTCCTGTGGGAGCGGGCTTGCTCGCGAAGGCGCCGGTTCAGTCAGCGAAAATCTCAGGTGAATTCGAAAGTATCCGCATCCAGATTCGCCGGAAACCGCGTGCGATAAGCCGCCAGTTCCGCCGCATCCAGCACCACTTGAAACACCCCATCCGCCTCGCCGGCGCTGAGCAATGTTTCACCCTGGAAATCCAGCACCTGGCTGTCGCCGGTATACGCAAAGCCCTTGCCGTCAGTGCCGATCCGGTTCACCGCCGCCACATAGCACAGGTTTTCAATCGCCCGGGCCGGCAGCAAGCGGTTCCAGTGCTGACGCCGCGCACCCGGCCAGTTGGCGGTGTACAGCAGCAGGTCAGTGTCCTGGGCATCACGGCTCCAGACCGGGAAGCGCAGGTCGTAGCAAATCAGTGGCCGAATCCGCCAGCCCTTGAGCTCGAACTGCACCTGGCGTTCGCCAGGGGTGTAGTGGTTGTGCTCGCCAGCCATGCGGAACAGGTGGCGCTTGTCGTAATGCAACACCTCCCCGTCCGGCCGCGCCCAGAGCAGTCGATTGCGGTGGCTGCCGTCGGCGGCCTGGACGATCACACTGCCGGTGATCACCGCATCCAGCTTCGCCGCCTGCACCCGCAGCCATTTGCCGGTCGGACCGTTTTCCGCCTCAGCCAGCGTCTCGGACTCCATGGAGAAGCCCGTGGTGAACATCTCCGGCAGGATGATCAGGTCCGCGCCGCGTGCCTGTTCCAGCAACTGCTCGAAATGCTCCAGGTTGGCCTGGCGGTCGTGCCAGGCCAGGGTGGTCTGGATCAGCGCGATGTTCAGGTTGGGTAGCGTACTCAGATCACGCATAGTTTTTCCGCTGCTTCACGCAGGGTCTCCTCGCGTTTGGCGAAACACAGGCGCACCAGGCGCTGGCCGGCCGGCGGGTTCTGGTAGAACACCGAGATCGGGATGCTCGCCACGCCGTGCTCGCGGGTCATCCACAGCGCCATCTCGACGTCGTTGAGGTCCGGGCGAATCTGCGAATAATCGACCAATTGGAAATAAGTGCCCGTGACACGGGTCAAGCCGAAGCGCGACGGCGCCAGCAGATCGCAGAACAGATCGCGCTTGGCCTGGTAGAAACCCGGCAGTTCTTCGACGTGTTCCGGGTGCTCGGCCATGAAATCGGCCAGGGCAAATTGCAGCGGAGTCACGCCGCAGAAACTGACGTACTGGTGAACCTTGCGCAGTTCCGCCGTGAGGGCCGGCGGAGCGACGACGTAGCCGGTTTTCCAACCGGTGACGTGGTAAGTCTTGCCGAAGGAGCTGACCACGAAGGCGCGCTGATACAGCTCTTCGTGATTCAACACGCTGACGTGTGGTACGCCGTCGAACACCAGGTGTTCGTAGACTTCGTCACTGACTATGTAGATGTCGCGCTCACGAATCAAATCCGCCAACTGATCCAGTTCGGCCCGGCTGATCAGCGCGCCACTCGGGTTGTGCGGCGTATTGAGCACGATCATCCGCGTGCGCGGGGTAATTGCGTCGGACAACTTCTGGAAGTCGATGGAGAAATCATCCAGGCCCAGTTGCACATGGACGCAGCGGCCACCGGCCAGCTCCACCGACGGCTCGTAGCTGTCGTAGCACGGGTCGAAGACGATCACTTCGTCGCCGCTGTGGATAACCGCCTGAATCGCACAGAAGATCGCCTGAGTGGCGCCGGGGGTAACCGTGACTTCGTTATCCGCATCGACACTGACGCCGTAGCTGCGGGCGATCTTCGCCGCAATCTGCTGCCGCAATGCCGGCAGGCCGGTCATTGGCGAATACTGGTTGTGGCCACTGGCAATGTGCCGGCCGACAGCATCGCACAGCGCCTTCGGGGCATCGAAATCGGGAAACCCCTGGGACAGGTTGATCGCCCCGGTTTGCGCCGCGAGCTGAGACATCTGAGTGAAGATAGTGATGCCGACATTCGGCAGCTTACTGGTGATCATCGGTGGTTCCCTGCTCTACACCCGGCTCTACGGCGGCACGGGAGAGCCCGAGGATAGCCCATCCGGCGCCCATAAAAAAAGGGCGCCTGGTGGCGCCCTCTCTATATTGATCGTTCCCACGCTCTGCGTGGGAATGCCGCCATGGACGCTCTGCGTCCACCGCGAATGTGACGCAGAGCGTCACGAGATGCATTCCCACGCAGGAGCGTGGGAACGATCAAAGCTTGCAGCTTAAAGCTACTTCTATTTCTTATCGCGGCGCTTTTTGTCGGCTTTCTTGTGGTGCGACATCATGCGGCGCTTCTTGTTGACCTGACGGTCGGTGAGCGTGGTCTTTTTGCCTTCGTACGGGTTCTCGCCGCCCTTGAACTCGATGCGGATCGGCGTACCGACCAGCTTCAAGACACGACGGTAAGTGTTTTCCAGATACCGCACGTAAGACTTCGGCACCTTCTCGATCTGGTTACCGTGAATCACGATGATCGGCGGGTTCGCGCCACCCAAGTGGGCATAACGCAGCTTGATCCGGCGATTGTTGACCATCGGCGGCGCGTGCTCGCCGACCGCATCTTCCAGGATCTGGGTGAGGCGGTTGGTCGGCCAGCGGGTGACCGCGGACTTGAACGAGTTCTGTACGGAAGCGTAGAGGTTACCTACGCCAGTGCCGTGCAGAGCCGAGATGAAGTGGATGTCGGCGAAGTCGACGAAGAACAAGCGGCGTTGCAGCTCGACTTTGACGAAGTCGCGCTCGCTCGGCGTCATGCCGTCCCACTTGTTGATCGCGATAACCAGTGCACGACCTGCTTCAAGGGCAAAGCCCAGCAGGTTGAGGTCGTGGTCCACTACGCCTTCGCGGGCGTCCATCACGAAGATCACCACGTTGGCGTCTTTGATCGCTTGCAGGGTTTTGACCACGGAGAATTTTTCAACTTCTTCGTGGATCTTGCCGCGCTTGCGCACACCGGCGGTGTCGATCAGCGTGTACTTCTCGTCGTTACGCTCGAACGGGATGTAGATACTGTCGCGCGTGGTGCCAGGTTCGTCGTACACGATGACCCGGTCTTCACCGAGCATGCGGTTTACCAGAGTCGACTTGCCGACGTTCGGGCGACCGATGATCGCGATCTTGATCCCGTCTTTTTCGCTTGGGCCAGGAATGCGCTTGGCTTCCTCGCCTTCGGCAACGATCTCTTCATCGCCTTCTTCTGGCTCTTCCTCGTCTTTCGGGAAGGTGCTCAGAGCGATTTCGAGCATCTGGGTGATGCCACGACCGTGGGCGCCGGCGATCGGAATCGCGTGGCCCATGCCCAACGGGGCGAACTCGGCGCGGGCCATTTCAGGGTCGATGTTGTCGACCTTGTTGGCAACCACGTAGGAACGCTTGTTACGTTTGCGCAAATGCTCGGCGATCATCTGGTCGGCGGCGGTGAAACCGGCCTTGGCATCTACCAGGAACAGAACGACATCCGCTTCTTCAATGGCCAGCAGCGACTGCTCGGCCATTTTTTCGTCCATACCGTGCTCGTCACCGGAGATACCGCCGGTGTCGACCAGAATGTAGGAACGCCCTTGCCACTTGGCCTCACCGTATT
>NZ_JBIWEL010000007.1:0-919 GCF_044762525.1 Pseudomonas sp. NPDC096950
CGCGCGGCGTCGATCGAAGCCCTGAAGATCGTCCAGAAGGAACGTGGCTGGGTGCCTGACGGCGCGCTCTACGCCATCGGCGAAATCCTCGGCATCCCGGCCAGCGACGTTGAAGGGGTGGCGACTTTCTATAGCCAGATCTTCCGTCAGCCAGTCGGTCGCCACATCATTCGCGTCTGCGACAGCATGGTCTGCTACATCGGTGGCCATGAATCCGTGGTCAGCGAAATCCAGAGCAAGCTTGGCATCGGCCTGGGTCAGACCACCGCCGACGGTCGTTTCACCCTGCTGCCGGTTTGCTGCCTCGGCAACTGCGACAAGGCGCCGGCGTTGATGATCGACGACGACACATTCGGTGATGTTCAGCCTGCTGGCGTCGCCCAATTGCTCGAGGGCTACGTATGACCCTGACTTCCTTCGGTCCTGCCAACCGCATCAAGCGTTCGGCCGAGACTCACCCGCTGACCTGGCGCCTGCGTGACGACGGCGAGGCCGTGTGGCTCGACGAGTACCAGGCCAAGAATGGTTACGCGGCTGCGCGCAAAGCCTTCGCCGACATGGCCCAGGACGACATCGTCCAGACCGTGAAAGACGCCGGCCTTAAAGGTCGCGGCGGTGCAGGCTTCCCCACTGGCGTGAAGTGGGGCCTGATGCCCAAAGACGAATCCATCAACATCCGCTACCTGCTGTGCAACGCGGACGAGATGGAACCGAACACCTGGAAAGACCGCATGCTGATGGAGCAACTGCCCCATCTGCTGATTGAAGGCATGCTGATCAGTGCTCGCGCGCTGAAAACCTACCGTGGCTATATCTTCCTGCGTGGCGAATACACCACCGCCGCCAAGCACCTGAACCGTGCCGTGGAAGAAGCCTAGGCAGCCGGCCTGCTGGGCAACAACATCCTGGGCATTGGCTT
>NZ_JBIWEL010000007.1:929-2160 GCF_044762525.1 Pseudomonas sp. NPDC096950
GTCCCCCCCCGTAACAACTAACTTGAACAAAACGAACTCAACAACTACCACCAACGACTACAACACAAACCTCGCACAAACAATACAATCCCTGCCGCCGTTGGCGTGTGGGGCAAGCCGACTTGCGTGAACAACGTTGAAACCCTGTGCAACGTCCCGGCAATCATTGCCGACGGCGTGGACTGGTACAAATCGTTGGCGCTGCCAGGCAGTGAAGACATGGGCACCAAGCTCATGGGCTTCTCCGGCAAGGTCAAGAACCCGGGCCTGTGGGAATTGCCGTTCGGCATCACCGGTCGCGAGTTGTTCGAAGACTACGCCGGCGGCATGCGCGACGGTTACACGCTCAAGTGCTGGCAGCCAGGCGGCGCCGGTACTGGTTTCCTGTTGCCGGAACACCTGGACGCACAAATGTACGCCGGCGGCATCGCCAAAGTGGGTACCCGGATGGGTACCGGCCTGGCCATGGCGGTAGACGACAGCGTCAACATGGTGTCCCTGCTGCGCAACATGGAAGAGTTCTTCTCCCGCGAGTCGTGCGGTTTCTGCACCCCGTGCCGTGATGGTCTGCCGTGGAGCGTCAAGCTGCTGCGTGCGATCGAGAACGGTGAAGGGCAAGCCGGCGATATCGAGACCCTTCTGGGTCTGGTCGGTTTCCTCGGCCCTGGCAAGACCTTCTGTGCTCACGCACCGGGCGCCGTGGAGCCATTGGGCAGCGCAATCAAATACTTCCGTCCAGAGTTCGAAGCCGGCATCGCGCCTACCAGCGCTGTCGTCCCGCCTCTGGCAAGGCCGATCGTAGTCGGCGCGTAAACGCTTAAAAAGGCGAAGGGTCCGTGCCCTTCGCCTTCTCGTTCGATGACGCCTTTGATGGGCTGTTTGGATTCGGACGAATAACAAGATTCCATTAGCCACGCCCGCTGACACCGGGCCAACGAAGAACTTTGAACCATGGCCACTATCCACGTAGACGGCAAAGAGCTCGAAGTCGATGGGGCAGACAACCTGTTACAGGCATGTCTGTCGCTAGGCCTCGATATCCCTTATTTCTGCTGGCACCCCGCCCTTGGCAGCGTTGGCGCTTGCCGCCAGTGCGCGGTCAAGCAGTACACCGACGCCAACGACACCCGTGGTCGGATCGTCATGTCCTGCATGACCCCCGCCACCGACGGCAGCTGGATCTCCATCGACGACGAAGAAGCGAAAGTGTTTCGCGCCAGCGTCGTTGAAT
>NZ_JBIWEL010000007.1:2170-100103 GCF_044762525.1 Pseudomonas sp. NPDC096950
CCCCCACGACTGCCCGGTCTGTGAGGAAGGCGGTCACTGCCACCTGCAAGACATGACGGTGATGACCGGCCACAACGAGCGCCGGTATCGCTTCACCAAGCGTACTCACCAGAACCAGGATCTCGGCCCGTTCATCGGTCACGAGATGAACCGCTGCATCGCTTGCTACCGCTGCGTGCGCTTCTATAAGGACTACGCCGGCGGCACCGACCTCGGTGTGTTCGGCGCCCACGACAACGTGTACTTCGGTCGCGTTGAAGACGGCACCCTGGAAAGCGAGTTCTCCGGCAACCTCACCGAGGTCTGCCCGACCGGTGTGTTCACCGACAAGACTCACTCCGAGCGCTACAACCGCAAGTGGGACATGCAGTTCTCGCCGAGCATCTGCCATGGTTGCTCCAGCGGTTGCAACATTTCGCCGGGCGAACGCTACGGTGAACTGCGTCGTATCGAAAACCGCTTCAACGGTTCGGTCAACCAGTACTTCCTGTGCGACCGTGGCCGTTTCGGCTATGGCTACGTCAACCGCGAAGACCGCCCGCGTCAGCCATTGCTGGCCAACGGTGCCAAGCTGACCCTCGACGAAGCGCTGGATAAAGCCGCTGACCTGCTGCGCGGTCGCAACATCGTCGGTATCGGTTCGCCGCGCGCCAGCCTCGAAAGCAACTTCGCGTTGCGCGAACTGGTCGGTGCCGAGCACTTCTACTCCGGTATCGAAGCTGCGGAGCTGGAGCGTATCCGTCTGGTCATGCAAGTGCTGAAAGACAGCCCGCTGCCGATCCCGAACATGCGCGACATCGAAGACCACGACGCGATCTTCGTCCTCGGCGAAGACCTGACCCAGACCGCTGCGCGCATGGCCCTGTCCCTGCGTCAATCGGTCAAAGGCAAGGCCGAAGACATGGCCGACGCGATGCGCGTTCAGCCGTGGCTCGACGCCGCCGTGAAGAACATCGGCCAGCACGAGCTGAACCCGCTGTTCATCGCCAGCCTGGCTGAAACCAAGCTCGACGACATTGCCGAAGAATGCGTACACGCTGCCCCGGACGACCTGGCCCGTATCGGTTTCGCCGTGGCCCACGCCCTCGACGCCAGCGCTCCTGCCGTTGAAGGCCTGGACGCTGAAGCCGTGGAACTGGCCCAACGCATCGCCAATGCCCTGCTGGCCGCCAAGCGTCCGCTGATCATTGCCGGTACTTCGCTCGGTTCCAAAGCGCTGATCGAAGCCGCGGCGAACATCGCCAAAGCCTTGAAGCTGCGCGAGAAGAACGGTTCCATCAGCCTGATCGTGCCAGAGGCCAACAGCCTCGGCCTGGCCATGCTCGGTGGCAACTCGGTCGACGACGCGCTGCAAGCCGTGATCGACGGCAAGGCCGACGCCATCGTCGTGCTGGAAAACGACCTGTACACCCGTACCGACAAAGCCAAGGTCGATGCCGCCCTGAACGCCGCGAAAGTGGTGATCGTGGCCGACCATCAGAAGACCGCCACCAGCGATCGCGCGCACCTGGTCCTGCCAGCCGCCAGCTTCGCTGAAGGCGACGGTACGTTGGTCAGCCAGGAAGGCCGCGCCCAGCGTTTCTTCCAGGTGTTCGACCCGAAATACATGGACGCGAGCATCCTGGTTCACGAAGGCTGGCGCTGGCTGCATGCCCTGCGCGCGACCCTGTTGAACCAGCCGATCGACTGGACCCAACTGGACCACGTCACCGCTGCCGTGGCTTCGAGCACGCCGCAACTGGCGCGCATCGTTGATGCCGCACCGTCCGCCGCGTTCCGCATCAAAGGCATGAAACTGGCCCGGGAACCGCTGCGTTATTCCGGTCGTACCGCCATGCGTGCTGACATCAGCGTGCACGAACCGCGTACCCCGCAAGACAACGACACCGCGTTCAACTTCTCGATGGAAGGTTACTCGGGCTCGGTCGAACCGCGTCAGCAAGTGCCATTCGCCTGGTCGCCGGGCTGGAACTCGCCGCAAGCCTGGAACAAGTTCCAGGACGAAGTCGGTGGTCACATCCGCGCTGGCGACCCGGGCACCCGCCTGATCGAAAGCACCGGTGATTCGCTGAACTGGTTCGCCAGTGTTCCGCGCGCGTTCAACCCGGCGCCGGGCACCTGGCAGGTCGTGCCGTTCTTCCACCTGCTCGGCAGCGAAGAGAACTCTTCGAAAGCCGCACCGGTTCAGGAACGCATTCCGGCTGCCTACGTCGCTTTGGCCAAATCCGAAGCCGATCGCCTTGGCGTCAACGATGGTGCCCTGCTCAACGTGAACGTCGACGGCCAGACCCTGCGTCTGCCACTGCGTATCAATGAAGAGCTGGGCGCTGGCCTGGTGGCATTGCCTGCGGGTATCGCCGGCATTCCAGCGGCAATCTTTGGCAAAACCGTTGACGGACTGCAGGAGGCAGCTCAATGACCTGGTTCACTCCTGAAGTGATCGACGTGATCATCGCGGTCCTCAAGGCCATCGTGATTCTGCTCGCCGTGGTGGTGTGCGGCGCGCTGCTGAGCTGGGTCGAGCGTCGTCTGCTCGCCCTCTGGCAGGACCGTTACGGTCCGAACCGCGTCGGCCCGTTCGGCGCGTTCCAGATCGCGGCCGACATGATCAAGATGTTCTTCAAGGAAGACTGGACGCCGCCGTTCGCCGACAAGATGATCTTCACCCTGGCACCGGTAGTCGCCATGAGCGCCCTGCTGATTGCCTTCGCGATCATCCCGATCACCCCGAGCTGGGGCGTCGCGGACCTGAACATCGGCATCCTGTTCTTCTTCGCCATGGCCGGTCTGTCGGTCTACGCGGTGTTGTTCGCCGGTTGGTCGAGTAACAACAAGTTCGCCCTGCTGGGCAGCTTGCGGGCCTCGGCGCAAACCGTGTCGTACGAAGTGTTCATGGGCCTGTCGTTGATGGGCATCGTGATCCAGGTCGGCTCGTTCAACATGCGCGACATCGTCGATTATCAAGCGCAGAACCTGTGGTTCATCATTCCGCAGATCTTCGGTTTCCTGACCTTCTTCATCGCCGGCGTCGCCGTGACTCACCGTCACCCGTTCGACCAGCCGGAAGCGGAACAGGAACTGGCCGACGGTTACCACATTGAATACGCCGGCATGAAATGGGGCATGTTCTTCGTTGGTGAGTACATCGGCATCGTGTTGATTTCGGCGCTGCTGGTGACCCTGTTCTTCGGTGGCTGGCACGGCCCGTTCGGCATCCTGCCGCAGATCCCGTTCATCTGGTTCGCGCTCAAAACCGCGTTCTTCATCATGATCTTCATCCTGCTGCGCGCCTCGATCCCGCGCCCACGGTATGACCAAGTGATGGATTTCAGCTGGAAGTTCTGCCTGCCGCTGACCCTCGTCAACATGCTGGTGACCGCTGCGATCGTGTTGCTCAACACGCCCGCCGTCGCGGCTCAGTGAGGATAGAGAATCATGAAGTACATATTTGACATCGTGCATGGCTTCTTCACCCAGCTTCGCAGCCTGGTGATGATCTTCGGCCATGCCTTCCGCAAGCGCGACACGCTGCAGTACCCGGAAGAAGCCGTGTACCTGCCGCCGCGCTACCGTGGCCGTATCGTCCTGACCCGCGACCCTGATGGCGAAGAGCGTTGTGTAGCCTGCAACCTGTGCGCCGTGGCGTGCCCGGTCGGTTGCATCTCGCTGCAGAAAGCCGAAACCGAAGACGGTCGCTGGTACCCGGACTTCTTCCGCATCAACTTCTCGCGCTGCATCTTTTGCGGCCTCTGCGAGGAAGCCTGCCCGACCACCGCGATCCAGCTGACACCGGATTTCGAGATGGCCGAGTTCAAACGTCAGGACCTGGTTTACGAGAAAGAAGATCTGCTGATCTCCGGCCCCGGCAAAAACCCTGATTACAACTTCTATCGTGTTGCAGGTATGGCGATTGCCGGGAAGCCGAAAGGCTCCGCGCAGAATGAAGCCGAACCGATCAACGTGAAGAGCTTGCTGCCTTAAGGAAGAAAGATGGAATTCGCTTTCTATTTCGCATCGGGTATCGCGGTGGTGTCCACGCTTCGCGTGATCACCAACACCAACCCTGTGCACGCCCTGCTCTACCTGATCATTTCGCTGATTGCCGTGGCGATGACGTTTTTCGCCCTCGGCGCGCCGTTCGCCGGTGTGCTGGAAGTGATCGCCTACGCCGGCGCCATCATGGTGCTGTTCGTGTTCGTGGTGATGATGCTGAACCTCGGTCCCGCCTCGGTTCAGCAAGAGCGCGTCTGGCTCAAGCCCGGCATCTGGCTCGGCCCGGTTATTCTCGGCGCCCTGCTGCTGGCTGAACTGCTGTACGTACTGTTCAGCCATTCCAGCGGCCAGGCCGTCGGCCACACCACCGTCGACGCGAAGGCCGTGGGCATCAGCCTGTTCGGTCCGTACCTGCTGGTGGTCGAACTCGCCTCGATGCTGCTGCTCGCCGCAGCCGTCACGGCGTTCCACTTGGGCCGCAACGAAGCCAAGGAGCAATGACGATGCCTGCTATCCCTTTGGAGCATGGTCTGGCGGTCGCCGGCATCCTGTTCTGCCTCGGTCTGGTCGGCCTGATGGTCCGCCGCAACATTCTCTTCGTGCTGATGAGCCTGGAGGTCATGATGAATGCCTCCGCTTTGGCGTTCATCGTTGCCGGTAGCCGCTGGGGTCAGCCGGATGGACAGATCATGTTCATCCTGGTGATCAGCCTGGCAGCCGCCGAGGCCAGTATTGGCCTGGCGATTCTGTTGCAGCTGTATCGCCGCTTCCACACTCTCGATATCGACGCTGCCAGCGAGATGCGCGGATGAATCTTCTCTATCTGACTTTCGTATTCCCTCTCATAGGTTTCCTGCTGCTGTCGTTCTCACGCGGCCGCTTCTCGGAAAACCTGTCGGCGCTGATTGGCGTCGGTTCCATTGGCCTGTCGGCGATTGTCGCCGCTTACGTGATCTGGCAATTCAACGTCGCCCCGCCGGAAGGCGGCCACTACACCCAGGTGTTGTGGCAGTGGATGGCGGTTGAAGGCTTCACGCCGAACTTCGCGCTGTATCTGGATGGCCTGTCGGTCACCATGCTTGGCGTGGTGGTCGGTGTCGGCTTCCTGATCCACCTGTTCGCGTCCTGGTACATGCGCGGTGAAGACGGTTACTCGCGCTTCTTCGCCTACACCAACCTGTTTATCGCCAGCATGCTGTTCCTGATCCTGGGCGATAACCTGTTGTTCCTGTACTTCGGCTGGGAAGGTGTGGGCCTGTGCTCGTACCTGTTGATCGGTTTCTACTACAGCAACCGCAACAACGGTAACGCGGCACTCAAGGCGTTCATCGTTACCCGGATCGGCGACGTGTTCATGGCCATCGGCCTGTTCATCCTGTTCCAACAGTTGGGCACGCTGAACATCCAGGAACTGCTGGTCAAGGCACCTGAGCACTTCAAGGTCGGCGACTTCTGGATTGTCCTGGCGACCCTGATGCTGCTGGGCGGCGCTGTCGGTAAATCCGCGCAGCTGCCGCTGCAAACCTGGCTGGCGGATGCGATGGCCGGTCCTACCCCGGTTTCGGCCCTGATCCACGCCGCAACCATGGTGACCGCAGGCGTTTACCTGATCGCCCGTACTCACGGCCTGTTCGCCCTGGCGCCGGATATCCTGCACCTGGTCGGCGTCGTTGGTGGCGTGACCCTGGTCCTCGCCGGTTTTGCCGCGCTGGTCCAGACCGACATCAAACGTATCCTCGCCTACTCGACCATGAGCCAGATCGGCTACATGTTCCTGGCCCTGGGCGTTGGCGCATGGGAAGGCGCGATCTTCCACCTGATGACCCACGCCTTCTTCAAGGCGCTGCTGTTCCTTGCCTCCGGTGCGGTGATCGTTGCCTGCCACCACGAGCAGAACATCTTCAAGATGGGCGGTCTGTGGAAGAAACTGCCGCTGGCCTACACCAGCTTCATCGTCGGCGGCGCGGCATTGTCTGCCCTGCCACTGGTGACCGCAGGCTTCTACTCCAAGGACGAAATCCTCTGGGAGGCGTTCGCCAGCGGCAACCACGGTCTGCTGTACGCAGGTCTGGTCGGCGCGTTCATGACTTCGCTGTACACCTTCCGCCTGATCTTCATCGCGTTCCACGGTGAAGCGAAGACCGAAGCCCACGCCGGTCACGGCATCGCTCACTGGCTGCCACTGTCGGTGCTGATCGTGTTGTCGACCTTCGTCGGCGCCATGATCGTTCCACCGCTGCACGGCGTGTTGCCGGAAAGCGTTGGCCATGCCGGCGGCGAAGCCAAGCACAGTCTGGAAATCGCGTCGGGCGCCATCGCCCTGGCCGGTATCCTGCTGGCCGCGCTGCTGTTCCTCGGCAAGCGTCGTTTCGTCACTGCAATCGCCAACAGCGGCATCGGCCGCTTCCTTTCGGCCTGGTGGTTCGCTGCCTGGGGCTTCGACTGGATCTACGACAAACTGTTCGTCAAGCCATACCTTGCGATCAGCCACGCACTGCGCAGAGACCCGCTCGATCAGACCATCGGTTTGATCCCGCGTATGGCCAAAGGCGGCCACACCGCCCTGAGCCGTACCGAAACCGGTCAACTGCGTTGGTACGCGGCCTCGATGGCAGCCGGCTCCGTGCTGGTCATCGGCGCCATCGTGCTGGTAGCGGTCTGAATATGAACCTTGCGAACTTGCGAAAGGAATTGAGCCCGTCATGATTCTGCCTTGGCTAATCCTGATCCCCTTCATCGGCGGCCTGCTGTGCTGGATGGGAGAGCGCTTCGGCGCTACCCTCCCCCGCTGGATTGCGCTGTTGACCATGACCCTGGAACTCGCACTCGGCCTCTGGCTGTGGGCCCACGGTAATTATTCATTTGCTCCGGCGCCTGGCGCCGATCCGGTCTGGGCGCTTGAGTTCAAGCACATCTGGATCCAGCGCTTCGGCATCAGCGTGCACCTGGCCCTCGACGGCCTGTCGCTGCTGATGATCCTGCTGACCGGCCTGCTGGGTATCCTCTCGGTACTCTGCTCGTGGAAAGAGATCCAGCGTCACGTCGGCTTCTTCCACTTGAACCTGATGTGGATCCTGGGCGGTGTCGTCGGCGTGTTCCTCGCCCTCGACCTGTTCATGTTCTTCTTCTTCTGGGAAATGATGCTGGTGCCGATGTACTTCCTCATCGCGCTCTGGGGTCACAGCTCTTCGGACGGCAAGAAAACCCGGATCTACGCGGCGACCAAGTTCTTCATCTTCACCCAGGCTTCCGGCCTGATCATGTTGGTGGCGATCCTGGGCCTGGTGCTGGTCAACTTCAACAGCACCGGCGTGATCACGTTCAACTATGCCGACCTGCTGAAAACCAAGATGTCGCTCACGACCGAGTACATCCTGATGCTCGGCTTCTTCATCGCTTTCGCGGTGAAACTGCCGGTCGTGCCGTTCCACTCCTGGTTGCCTGATGCTCACGCCCAGGCGCCAACCGCGGGTTCGGTCGACCTGGCCGGTATCTTGTTGAAGACGGCGGCCTACGGCCTGCTGCGTTTCGCCCTGCCGCTGTTCCCGAATGCCTCGGCCGAGTTTGCGCCGATCGCCATGACCCTCGGTCTGATCGGGATCTTCTACGGTGCGTTCCTGGCCTTCGCCCAAACCGACATCAAGCGTCTGATCGCCTACTCCTCCGTTTCCCACATGGGTTTCGTGTTGATCGGCATCTACTCCGGCAGCCAACTGGCGCTGCAGGGCGCGGTGATGCAGATGCTGGCCCACGGTCTGTCGGCCGCTGCACTGTTTATCCTCAGTGGTCAGTTGTACGAACGCACCCACACCCGCGACATGCGTGAAATGGGTGGCCTGTGGTCGAAGATCGCTTACCTGCCGGCCATCAGCCTGTTCTTCGCAGCCGCGTCCCTGGGCTTGCCGGGTACCGGCAACTTCGTCGGTGAGTTCCTGATCCTGATCGGCACGTTCGCCGCTGCACCGTGGATCACCGCGATCGCAACGACGGGCCTGGTGTTCGGTTCGGTCTACTCGCTGATCATGATCCACCGTGCCTACTTCGGCCCGTCCAAGTCGGACGCGGTGTTGCATGGCATGGATGGTCGCGAACTGATCATGGTGGTCGGCCTGGCGGCGCTGCTGATTTACATCGGCGTGTACCCGCAGCCGTTCCTCGACACTTCTGCCGCGACGATGCATGGCGTGCAGCAGTGGCTCGGTACCGCCTTCACTCAACTCGCTTCGGCCCGGTAAGAGCGCTATGGAATTCACGACTCAACACTTTATCGCGCTCGCGCCGTTGTTGATCACCACCGCCACGATCATCGTGGTGATGCTGGCCATCGCCTGGCGCCGCAACCACTCGCAGACCTTCCTGATTTCCGTGGCGGGTTTGAACCTGGCCTTGCTGTCGATCCTGCCAGCCTTGAAAGTCGCGCCATTGGCCGTGACCCCACTGCTGCAAATCGATAGCTTCGCCTGCCTGTACATGGCGCTGATCCTGGTCGCCACCCTCGCTTGTGTGACCCTCGCCCACGCCTACCTCGGCGATGGCGGTTCGGGTTACCCGGGCAACCGCGAAGAACTGTACCTGCTGATCCTGATGGCCGCCGCCGGTGGCCTGGTCCTGGTCAGCGCGCAACACCTGGCCGGGTTGTTCATCGGTCTGGAACTGTTGTCGGTGCCGGTCTACGGTCTGGTGGCGTATGCCTTCTTCAACAAGCGCTCGCTGGAAGCCGGTATCAAGTACATGGTGCTGTCGGCCGCCGGTTCCGCGTTCCTGTTGTTCGGTATGGCCCTGCTCTACGCCGACTCCGGCAGCCTGAGCTTCGTCGGTATCGGTCAAGCACTGGCCGCGACTGGCCTGCCAAGCTCCCTGGCGCAAATGGGCCTGGGCATGATGCTGATCGGCCTGGCGTTCAAGCTGTCGCTGGTACCGTTCCACCTCTGGACCCCGGACGTTTACGAAGGGGCTCCGGCACCGGTGGCCGCGTTCCTCGCGACCGCTTCCAAAGTTGCGGTGTTCGCCGTGATGGTGCGTCTGTTCCAGATCTCCCCTGCCGCAAGCAGCGGTGTGCTGAGCGACGTGCTGACCATCATCGCCATCGCGTCGATCCTGTTCGGTAACCTGCTGGCACTGACCCAAAGCAACCTCAAGCGTCTGCTGGGTTACTCGTCCATCGCTCACTTCGGTTACCTGTTGATCGCCCTGGTGGCGAGCAAGGGTCTGGCCGTGGAAGCCATCGGCGTGTACCTGGTCACCTACGTGATCACCAGCCTCGGCGCCTTCGGCGTGATCACCCTGATGTCCTCGCCGTACAACGGCCGTGACGCGGATGCCCTGTACGAATACCGCGGCCTGTTCTGGCGCCGTCCGTACCTGACCGCCGTGCTGACCGTGATGATGCTGTCCCTGGCCGGCATCCCGCTGACCGCGGGCTTCATCGGCAAGTTCTACATCATTGCTACCGGCGTCGAGTCGCACCAATGGTGGCTGGTCGGTTCCCTGGTACTGGGCAGCGCTATCGGTGTCTTCTACTACCTGCGCGTGATGGTCACCCTGTACCTGATCGAACCGAACCTGCGTCGCCACGACGCCCAACTGCACTGGGAACAAAAGGCAGGCGGCGTCATGCTGCTGGCCATCGCCGCCCTGGCGTTCTTCCTGGGTCTGTATCCGCAGCCGTTGCTGGTGCTGGTTCAGCAGGCCGGTCTGGCGGGTTGATCGTGTAGCGGTAGTTGGTAGAAAACAGAAACGGCACCTTCGGGTGCCGTTTTTGCGTTTGTAAGATTTGTTACCGCTGCTCTTCCATCCACCCGCAATCGCCGAAAGCTCTCGCTGGATTGTCCGTTTCGTCCTACAGCCAGCATCATGTCCTTGGTCCTATCTTGGATGACTGCTGGACAGAGCAATCAAAAGAGAGCGAATAATGAAACGGGACATTTTTCTTGAGTTAGTAGACGGCTTCGACGCTCTGGCGGCGCAGCGCCAAAGCAAGGTCGCGCACCTACACTACAAAGCGGAACTCACCAATCCTCCGCTCATCTGCACAGAGCAATCATACGACTTTGCAGCTCCAAAATATTCTGGCTATATTTGTCCAGAATATGGGAGAGCAATGATGATCATCGTTCCGCTGGCGGAAGCAAAAAACAATTTATCCAAACTCGTCGATGACGCAGCAGCAGGGCAGATCATCACGATTGCCAAACATGGTCGGGCCCTTGCCCGCTTGGTCCCCATGGACAAGCATTGCGGACAGCGTATCGGAGCGATGAAAGGCAAACTTGTTCTTCCCGAAGACTTCGATGCACCTCTGCCGGACGATATGCTCGATGCTTTTGAAGGCACTCAAGGATGAGGTTATTGCTCGATACTCACATTCTGCTTTGGACACTCAGCGATGATCCGAAGCTCTCTGGCAAGGCCAGAAAACTCATTGAAAACGCGGCCGACATTTATATCAGCGCAGCGACATTCTGGGAGATGTCGATCAAGGTCGGGCTGGGAAAACTGAACGTTGATCTGGAAGAACTACGCCAGTATTGCCTCGACAGTGGGTTCATCGAACTGGCTGTGACCTCGGAACATGCCATTGCAGTGAAAGATCTGGAACATCACCATCGTGATCCCTTTGACCGTCTCATTGTCGCAACGGCCATGACAGAACCTATGAAGCTCCTCACCGCTGACCCGTTAGTTGCCAGGTACACGGATTTGGCTGTACTGGTCTGATCGATCCACCACTCCTCATCTGAACACTGTATTTGTGAGGTGTTTGATCGGCTCAAGAAATTGGATGTATTAGATGGCCTCTTCGCGAGCAAGCCCGCTACCACAGGGAATCCGTGGACAACCCTGAACTCCTGAGCGGGCTTGCTCGCGAAAGCGGTCTATCTGCCACCAATGAAAACGGCACCTTCCGGTGCCGTTCGCATTTCACATTACAGCTTCTTACTTACGCGCATCCGCCCACGATTTCAGCAGTTCGGTGTAGCTCACGGTCTCGCCTTTAGGCTTCTCGTTCGCCAATTTAGGCTTCGGCGCACCCGGTTGATCGAACCAGTACTGCGCATCCCGTTCCGGGTTCATTTTCGGCCCGCACACCGGTTGCACCTTGGAACGTTCAAGCCGGGTCATGATGGCGTCCTGGTCCTTGGCCAGACCATCGAGCGCTTGTTGCGGGGTTTTCTCGCCGCTGGCCGCTTCGGCGATGTGGCTCCACCACAGTTGCGCCAAACGCGGATAGTCCGGCACGTTGGTCCCGGTCGGAGTCCATTGCACGCGGGCCGGGCTGCGGTAGAACTCCACCAGACCACCGAGTTTCGGTGCCAGGTCGGTCATGGCTTGCGAGTTGATGTCCGACTCTCGAATCGGCGTCAGGCCAACGATGGTTTTCTTCAGCGAGACAGTTTTCGAGGTTACAAACTGCGCGTAGAGCCAGGCCGCGAGTTTTTGTTTCTCAGGCGTGGACTTCATGAACGTCCAGGAACCCACGTCCTGATACCCCAGCTTCATGCCCTCTTCCCAATACGGTCCGCGCGGGGACGGCGCCATGCGCCATTTCGGCGAGCCATCGGTGTTCACCACCGGCAGTCCCGGTTTGGTCATGTCGGCAGTAAACGCGGTGTACCAGAATATCTGCTGGGCGATGTTGCCCTGGGACGGTACCGGGCCGGATTCGGAGAAGGTCATGCCCGCCGCTTCCGGTGGCGCGTAGGCTTTGAGCCAGTCGACGTATTTCTGCGTCGCATAGACCGCCGCCGGGCCGTTGGTGTCGCCGCCACGGGTGATGCTGGAACCGACCGGGTGGCAGTCCTCGACGCGAATGCCCCACTCGTCCACCGGCAAACCATTGGGGATGCCTTTGTCGCCGGCACCGGCCATGGAGAACCAGGCATCGGTGAAGCGCCAGCCCAGGGACGGGTCTTTCTTACCGTAGTCCATGTGCCCGTAGATGCGCTTGCCGTCGATTTCCTTGACGTCTTCGCTGAAGAACTTGGCAATGTCTTCATAGGCCGACCAGTTCACCGGCACGCCCAATTCGTAACCGTACTTTTCCTTGAACTTGGCTTTCAGCTCCGGCCGTTCGAACCAGTCGGCGCGGAACCAGTAGAGGTTGGCGAACTGCTGGTCGGGCAGCTGATAGATCTTGCCGTCCGGCGCAGTGGTGAAGGAAATGCCGATGAAGTCCTTGATGTCCAGGGTCGGCGAGGTGAAATCCTTGCCTTCGTTAGCCATCAGGTCGGTGATCGCCTCGGTCTTGCCGTAGCGGAAGTGCGTACCGATCAGGTCCGAGTCGTTGACCCAGCCGTCATAAATGCTCTTGTCCGACTGCATCACAGTCTGCAGTTTTTCCACCACATCGCCTTCTTGCAGCAAGTCGTGGGTGACCTTGATCCCGGTGATTTCGGTAAAGGCCTTGGCCAGCACCTTGGACTCATATTCGTGGGTGGTCAGGGTTTCCGAGACAACCTTGATGTCCATCCCGCGAAACGGCTGGGCGGCCTTGATGAACCACTTCAATTCCTCAAGCTGCTGTTCAGCCGTCAGGGTGGACGGTTTGAATTCGCTGCCGATCCACTTTTTCGCCGCGTCTTCGTAGGCATCCGCCCAGGCAGATGCGCTCAAACCGCTGAGTGCCAGCATGGCTGCCAATGAAATGCTATGTCGCAGCTTATTGTTTTTGTCGAACATAGAGACCTCCTGTTTAAGTTTCGGAGCAACATTGCCGAGCGATTCGACTAGCCCCAACGCATCACAGCCAACAGCCACACCAGGGACAACGCGGACGCGACCCAGATGCTCCAGTCGGTGACGCCGATTACCAGCAAATGCAGGTAGGCGCTGCCGAGAAGACCGATAAACAAGCGATCGCCACGGGTGGTGGCAATCGGCAACAAACCACGGCGAAGAATGCTCGGCGAACGCAGCTCCCAAGTCGTCATGCCCACCAGGATCAGGCCAATGGCGATGAAAAACGCCGCGGTGGGGACCGTCCAACTCATCCATTCCATCATCAGCTCCTCAGACTCGGCCCAGGGCAAAGCCCTTGGCCACGTGGTTGCGAACAAACCAGATCACCAGCATGCCCGGCAGGATGGTCAACACCCCCGCCGCCGCCAGCACGCCCCAGTCGATACCGGACGCCGAGACCGTGCGGGTCATCACCGCCGCGATGGGCTTGGCATTGACCGACGTCAGCGTCCGCGCCAGCAGCAACTCGACCCAGGAAAACATGAAGCAAAAGAACGCCGTCACACCAATGCCCGAGCCAATCAACGGGATAAAAATCTTCACGAAGAACTTCGGAAAACTGTAGCCATCAATGTAGGCGGTTTCATCGATCTCCTTGGGAACCCCGGACATGAAGCCTTCGAGGATCCACACCGCCAACGGTACGTTAAACAGGCAATGGGCCAGGGCCACGGCGATGTGGGTATCGAACAAGCCAATCGAGGAGTACAGCTGGAAGAACGGCAACAGGAACACCGCCGGCGGCGCCATGCGGTTGGTCAGCAGCCAGAAAAACAGGTGCTTGTCGCCGAGGAAGCGATACCGCGAGAACGCATAGGCCGCCGGCAGCGCCACGCTCAGGGAGATCACCGTGTTCAGGCTCACGTAATACAGCGAGTTGAGATAACCGGTGTACCAACTCGGGTCGGTGAAGATCACCTTGTAGTTGGCGAAGGTGAAATCCTGCGGAAACAGAGTCAGGCCGCCGAGGATTTCGGTGTTGCTCTTGAAGGACATGTTCAGCAGCCAGTAGATCGGCACCAGCAGGAACAGGATGTAGATCAGCAACGGAATCAGCTTTCTCTTGCTCATGGCAGACCTCAGCGGTTGGCGTCAGAGTGAGTCATGGCGGTATAGAACAGCCAGGACACCAACAGGATGATCAGGAAGTACACCAGCGAGAATGCCGCCGCCGGGCCGAGGTCGAATTGCCCTACGGCCATCTGGGTCAACGTCTGACTCAGGAAGGTCGTGGCATTCCCCGGCCCGCCGCCGGTGAGCACGAACGGCTCGGTGTAGATCATGAAACTGTCCATGAAGCGCAACATCACCGCGATCAACAGCACGCTCTTGAGCTTGGGCAACTGGATGTGTCGGAAAACCGCCCAGGACGACGCCCGATCAATCCGCGCCGCCTGGTAGTACACGTCCGGAATCGCCCGCAAACCGGAGAAACACAACAGCGCCACCAGCGAGGTCCAGTGCCAGACGTCCATCACCAGCACGGTGACCCAGGCGTCCATGGTGTTCGACGCGTAGTTGTAGTTCATGCCCATGGCATTCAGGCTGGAACCGAGCAAACCGATGTCGGCACGGCCGAAAATCTGCCAGATAGTACCGACCACGTTCCACGGAATCAGCAGCGGAATCGCCAGGATAATCAGCACCAGCGACGACCAGCGGCCCTTGGTCGGCATGGTCAGGGCGATGGCGATGCCCAGCGGAATTTCGATCAGCAACACGCAGCCGGAGTAGATGAACTGGCGCAGCAACGAGTCATGCAAGCGCGGGTCGAGCAGCACCTGCTTGTACCAGTCGGCACCGACGAAGTAGCGGCTGGACTGGTCGAAGATGTCCTGCACCGAATAGTTGACCACGGTCATCATCGGGATCACCGCACTGAACGCCACCAGCAGGAAAACCGGCAGGACCAGCCACCAGGCCTTGTTGTTCTGCACCTTGTTCATGGCTGCACCTCCACCAGATAGTCGTCCGCATACACCATCAACCATTGCGCCGGGAAGCTGATGTGCGCCGTGCCTTCAGGCACCGGTTTGTCTTCCGCCAGGCGCACTTTCAACGGCACGCCGTCGAGGTTCAGGGTCATGATCTTGTAGGTACCAAGGTCTTCGATGTGTACGACTTTTGCCTGCATCGCGTCATCAAAGGGTTCGTCCCACACATGCACGAACTCCGGACGAATGCCGACCTTCAGGGTTTTCCACTCGGACTCGGCGATTTGTTTCTGCATCGCGTCGGAAAGCGGCAAGTGCGTCGAAGCGAAACCGACACCGCCGGGCTGTGGCTGCACGTCGATCAGGTTCATCCCCGGGCTGCCGATGAAATAGCCGACAAAGGTGTGGCTCGGCCGCTCGAACAATTCCCGTGGCGTGCCGAACTGCACGATCTGCCCGCCGTACATCACCGCGATCTTGTCGGCGAAGGTCGAGGCTTCGAGCTGATCGTGGGTGACGTAGACCATGGTGATGTTGAACTGCTCGTGGATCTGCTTGAGCTTGCGCCGCAGTTTCCACTTCAGGTGCGGGTCGATCACCGTCAGCGGCTCGTCGAACAGGATCGCCGACACGTCATCACGCACCAGCCCGCGGCCCATGGAGACTTTCTGTTTTTCATCGGCGGTGAGGTTGCGTGCCTTTTTGCTCAGCAGGGCCTGGAGGTCGAGCACCTCGGCAATTTCCTGCACCTTGCTGTGAATTTTCGCCTCGCCCATGCCCTGGTTTCGCAATGGGAAGGCCAGGTTGTCGAACACCGTCATGGTGTCGTAGACCACCGGGAACTGGAAAACCTGGGCGATGTTGCGCTTCTCCGGGGTCAGGTCATTCACGACTTTGCTGTCGAACAGCACCTGGCCCTGGGACGGGCTGAGCAACCCGGAAATGATGTTGAGCAAGGTCGACTTGCCGCACCCCGACGGCCCGAGCAAGGCGTAGGCACCGCCCTGCTCCCAGATGTGGTCCATCTCGCGAATCGCGTAATCCTCTGGGCCGCTCGGCGTGCGACTGTAGCTGTGGGCGAGGTTCTGCAAACGGATTTCGGCCATCAGGCAACCCTCGCGATACGGCGACCGGGCGCCTGGACCAGCCGCCCCTGCGTATCGAACACAAACAGTTTATGGGTCGGGATATAGATGCGAATCGGCGCATCGACGTCGTATTCGTGGACACCCGGCAAGTGCAGCACCAACAGGAAATGCTCGTTGCGCACATGCAGGAAGGTTTCCGAGCCGCTGATCTCGGCCACCTCGACGGTCACCGCCAGCTCCAGGTCATCGTCGTTGCTCGGCACCAGGGAGATGTGGCTCGGGCGCACACCGAAGCGGAACTCGCCCTCGCCCACCGGGCGCAGATCGACGTTCAGCGGGAAGTGCACGAAATTCGCAAAACTCACTTCGTTGCCGGCAATGCGCCCCGGCATCAGGTTGATCGGCGGTTCGGAGAACAACTCCGCCGCCAGCACCGTTTGCGGCTGGTGATAGACCTCGGAAGACTTGCCGCTCTGGATCACCCGGCCTTCATGCAGAATCGTGGTGGTGCCACCGAGCGCGAGGGCTTCGTTGGGTTCAGTGGTGGCGTAGATCGCGATGGTGTGCCGCGCCTTGAACAGCTCGCGCATTTCCTGGCGCAGCTCTTCACGCAGTTTGTAGTCGAGGTTGACCAGCGGTTCGTCGAACAGGATCAGTTCGGCATCCTTGACCAGCGCCCGGGCCATGGCCGTGCGCTGTTGCTGGCCGCCGGACAGCTCCAGTGGATGGCGCTGGAGGAATTTCTCGATGCGCAGCATCTTCGCGGTTTCCAGCACTTTGCTCTGGATCACCTCGTTCGACACACCGCCCTGGCGCAAGGGCGAAGCGATGTTCTCGAACACTGTCATCGTCGGGTAGTTGATGAACTGCTGGTAGACCATCGACACGTTGCGCAGGCGCACCGGACGTTGGGTGACGTCAACGCCGTTCATCAGGATGCGCCCGCTGTCGGGCTTATCCAGACCGGCCATCAGGCGCATGAGGCTGGTTTTGCCGGACAGCGTGCGCCCGAGCAAAACGTTGAAGGATCCGGGTTCGAAAACAAGGCACGCATCGTCGATCCAGGTCTGGCCCTCGACGGTACGGCTGACGTGCTCCAGGGTTAATGACATGGCTCGGCCTTTTTTATTATTTGGAGTCAAGCGACCGAAGCGATAGAGCGACATTCGTGCCAGAAATCACAAGTGGTTGATCTTGTTTAAAAATCCTCGGAGAACGGCGAAAAGCGCGTTCGTTGCTGAACAGAAATGAACAGTTGCGACTGAACAACTGAACACTTCGGCGGTTGACAATGAACAATAGTGAACAACAATCTACAGGTGCTTTTAGCCTTACCCGGATCACGGCCAAAGACGCAAAACCTGTGGGAGCGGGCTTGCTCGCGAAGAGGAAATGTCAGTCGACATTAATGTTGTCTGACCCACCGCTTTCGCGAGCAAGCTCGCTCCCACAGGGAGTTCGTCGTGCTGCAGAAGTACCCATAAAAACAATAAAAGCTTGCTCAGAGATCGACTGCCATGGCCGTACCCGCCTCGCCGCTCTCCCATGACGCCATCATTCAGGACTCCTGGTCCCGCTGCCGCGCGTTCGGTCTGAACCACCACAGCGTGCCGACCTTCGACCAACTGCCGGCCGACGGCATCGCGCACTTGTTGGAGAGCCAGCATTCCCTGGTGCAGACCACCCATCAGGAAGTGCTGCCGTATTACGAGAACATCCTCAGTAACTCCAATTGCCTGATCATGCTCGCCGACAATCAAGGCCAAGTGCTCACGTCCTGGGGCACCCAACGGTTTATCGAACCGAGCCTGACCCGCGGTTTCAGCGCCGGGGCGAGCTGGATGGAGCGTTGCAGCGGGACCAATGCGATCGGTACTGCACTGGCTTGCGAGCAAGCGGTGCATATCGAGCACGATGAACACTTCCTGAAAGCCAATCGTTTCATGACCGGCTCCGCCGCGCCGATTTTCGATGCCGAGCGCAAGGTGATCGCGGTGCTCGACGTGTCCAGCGACAGTTACCTGCCGCCGTCCCACACCCTGGGCATGGTCAAGATGATGAGCCAGACCGTGGAAAACCGGTTGATCCTCAACCTGTTCCACGGCCAGCATTTTCAACTGACCTTCAACACCGGGTTGAACAACCTCGACAGCCAGTGGGCCGGGTTGTTGATTTTCGACGAGACCGGGCAAGTGCTGTCGGCCAATCGCCGGGCTGACAATCTGCTGGGCATCAGCCTGTCCCGGGTCAGCGTGGAAAGTCTGTTCAAGGTCTCTTTGCTGGAGTTGCTGAACCAACCGGATGGTTTGCCGTTTGCCCTGCAAGCTTCCGGGCGTAACCGTTTTCAATGCCTGTTGAAGCGGCCGAAACAGGCGCCGATTCAGGCGCGGGTGTTTTCTGATAGCAAGGGCGCAGAACCGACCGTTGCAGCGCCTGCCGCCATCAGCCTGAACACCCTGCATTTCGGCGACAGCCGCGTGGAAAAAGCCGTGCGTCAGGCCGAACGCTTGCTGGAGAAAGACATCCCGCTGTTGATCCACGGCGAAACCGGGGTCGGCAAGGAAGTCTTCGTCAAAGCCCTGCACCAGGCCAGCTCCCGCAGCAAACAGCCCTTTATCGCCGTCAACTGTGCGGCGATCCCCGCCGAACTGGTCGAGTCCGAGCTGTTTGGCTATGAGAAAGGCGCATTCACCGGCGCCAATCAAAAAGGCAGCATCGGTCTGATCCGCAAGGCTGACAAAGGCACCCTCTTCCTCGATGAAATCGGTGACATGCCGCTGCCGACCCAGGCCCGGCTGTTGCGGGTGTTGCAGGAGCGCTGCGTGCAACCGGTGGGCAGCAGCGAGTTGTTCCCGGTGGATATCCGCATTATTTCCGCCACCAACCGCTCGTTGCGCGAACAGGTGCAACTGGGGCGGTTTCGGGAAGATCTGTATTACCGGATCGGCGGCTTGACCCTGGAATTGCCGCCGCTACGGGAACGCAGCGACAAACAGGCGCTGTTCAAGCGTTTGTGGGAACAGCACCGGGAGCCGTCGCAATGGGCCGGGTTGAGCCGTGAGGTGATGGAGTTGTTCAGCCGTCATCCGTGGCCAGGGAATTTAAGACAGGTCAGCAGCGTGATGCAGGTGGCGCTGGCCATGGCCGAGGAACAACCGGTGCGGCCGGAACATTTGCCGGATGATTTCTTTGTCGATCTGGAGATGGAACCGGTGGAACCGACGGAGCCATTGGCGGTGGATTTGAATGATGCGGAGGATTTGAATCGGCTGTTGCAGGCGGCTGGGGGGAATATCTCGCACTTGGCTCGGAGACTTGGGGTGAGTCGCAATACGTTGTACAAGCGCCTTAGGCAGTGATCGTTCCCACGCTCTGCGTGGGAATGCAGCCCGGGACGCTCCGCGTCCCTTCAAGAGCCGAACGCGGAGCGTCCGTGGAGGCATTCCCACGCGGAGCGGGGGAACGATCAACAAGCGGTTGCGTCAGGCTGAGTGATGGAGTGAGCCACATTGGCGGCGGTCGGCTTGAGACCTTCGCGAGCAAGCCCGCTCCCACAGGGGATGTGTGTCGTGCACAACACTCAACCACACCCAAAATCCCCTGTGGGAGCGGGCTTGCTCGCGAAGACGTCTGCCCTGCCACCACAACACCAACGCCAAACCCAAAAACAAAAACCCGCACAAGGCGGGTTTTTGTTTGTAGCCAGCGCAGCAATCAGTCAGCCAAACGCCAGGTCGTGCCGCCCTTGCCGTCTTCCAGCACCACGCCCATGGCGGTGAGCTGGTCGCGGATGCGGTCGGATTCGGCCCAGTCTTTGCCGGCCCGAGCCGCCAGACGCGCGGCAATCAGCGCATCCACTTCAGCCGCATCAACCCGGCCTTCAGCGCCGGCCTGCAAGAAGTCATCGGCTTCGAGCTGCAACACACCCAGCACACTCGCCAGTTCTTTCAGACGCGCCGCCAGACCTGCCGCTGCATTGAGATCGCTCTCACGCAGACGGTTGATCTCGCGCACCATCTCGAACAGCACCGCGCAGGCTTCCGGCGTGCCAAAGTCGTCGTTCATCACCGTAGTGAAGCGCTCGACAAAGGCTTCGCCGCCGGCCGGGGCCACGCTCGGCAGGCCTTTCAACGCGTGGTAGAAACGCTCGAGGGCGCCCTTGGCGTCCTTGAGGTTGTCTTCCGAGTAGTTGATCGCGCTGCGGTAGTGGCTCGACACCAGCAGGTAACGCACGACTTCCGGGTGGTACTTTGCCAGCACGTCGCGAATGGTGAAGAAGTTGTTCAAGGACTTGGACATCTTCTCGCCATTGATGCGAATCATGCCGCAATGCATCCACGCGTTGGCGTAGGTCTTGCCGGTCGCCGCTTCGCTCTGGGCGATTTCGTTTTCATGGTGCGGGAACTCAAGGTCGCTGCCGCCGCCATGAATGTCGAAGGTCTCGCCGAGGCAGCAAGTCGACATCACCGAGCACTCGATGTGCCAGCCCGGACGACCGTCGCCCCACGGCGAAGGCCAGCTCGGCTCGCCCGGCTTGGCGCCTTTCCACAGCACGAAGTCCAGCGGGTCCTGTTTCGACTCGTCGACTTCGATCCGCGCGCCAATGCGCAGGTCTTCGATTTTCTTGCGCGACAGCTTGCCGTAGCCCATGAACTTGGCGACGCGGTAGTACACGTCGCCATTACCCGGGGCGTAGGCATAACCCTTGTCGATCAGGGTCTGGATCATGCTCTGCATGCCCCCGATATGATCAGTGGCCCGCGGTTCCATGTCCGGTTTGAGGATGTTGAGGCGCGCCTCGTCCTCGTGCATCGCGGTGATCATGCGCTCGGTCAGCACGTCGAACGGCTCGCCGTTCTCCTTGGCCCGATTGATGATCTTGTCTTCGATGTCGGTGATGTTGCGCACATAGGTCAGGTTATAACCGCTGAACCGCAACCAGCGGGTCACCAGGTCGAACGCGACCATGCTGCGGCCGTGGCCAATGTGGCAGTAGTCGTACACGGTCATCCCGCAGACGTACATGCGCACATTGTTGCCATCCAGCGGCTTGAAGACTTCTTTGCTCTTGGTGAGCGTGTTGTAGATCGTTAGCACTTTAATTGTTTCCTTGAATCACTGGCCCCACGAATCACGCAAGGTCACGGTACGGTTGAATACCGGATGACCGGGTTTCGAGTCCTTGATATCCGCGCAGAAGTAGCCTTCGCGCTCGAACTGGAAACGGTCTTCCGGCTGTGCATTGCCCAACGAGGGTTCAGCACGACAACCGGTGAGGACTTGCAGCGAGTCAGGGTTGATGTTGTCCAGGAAACTGGCGCTGTCTTCGGCCTTCTCAGGGTTGGCCGAACGGAACAGACGATCGTACAGGCGCACTTCGCACTCGACGCTTTCTGCTGCCGGTACCCAGTGCACCACGCCTTTGACCTTGCGGCCTTCAGGGTTCTTGCCGAGGGTTTCCGGATCGTAGGAGCAACGCAGTTCGACGATGTTGCCATCGGCGTCCTTGATCGCTTCGTCGGCACGGATCACGTAGCTGCCGCGCAGACGCACTTCGCCGTTCGGCTCCAGGCGCTTGTAGCCTTTTGGCGGCTCTTCCATGAAGTCATCGTGGTCGATGTAGATTTCACGGGAGAACGGCAGCTTGCGCACGCCCAGTTCTTCTTTCTGCGGATGACGTGGCAGTTCGAGGTGATCGACCTTGTCTTCCGGGTAATTGGTAATCACAACCTTCAACGGACGCAGCACGCACATGGCGCGCGGAGCGTTTTGGTCCAGGTCCTGACGGATGCTGAATTCAAGCATGCCGAAATCCACCACGCCGTCGGAACGGTTGGTACCGACCATGTCGCAGAAGTTACGGATCGACGCGGGCGTATAGCCACGGCGGCGGAAGCCCGACAGCGTGGACATGCGCGGATCGTCCCAGCCGAACACGTGCTTTTCATCGACCAGTTGCTTGAGCTTGCGCTTGCTGGTGATGGTGTAGTTCAGGTTCAGACGGCTGAATTCGTACTGACGCGGGTGCGCCGGCACTGGCAGCGCGTCCAGGAACCAGTCGTACAGCGGACGGTGGCTTTCGAACTCCAGGGTGCAGATCGAGTGAGTGATGCCTTCGATGGCGTCCGACTGACCGTGGGTGAAGTCATAGTTCGGGTAGATGCACCACTTGTCACCGGTCTGGTGATGGTGTGCGTGACGGATGCGATACATGATCGGGTCGCGCAGGTTCATGTTCGGCGAGGCCATGTCGATCTTGGCCCGCAGCACGCGTGCGCCGTCCTGGAATTCGCCGGCCTTCATGCGGGCGAACCAGTCGAGGTTTTCCTCCACGGAACGGTCACGGAACGGGCTGTTCTTGCCCGGCTCGGTCAGGGTGCCGCGGTATTCCTTGGCTTGCTCCGGGCTCAGGTCATCGACGTAGGCCTTGCCGGCCTTGATCAGCTCGACGGCCCAATCGTGCAACTGGTCGAAATACTGCGAGGCATAGCGCACTTCACCGGACCATTCGAAGCCCAGCCACTTGATGTCGCTTTCGATCGCGTCGATGTATTCCTGGTCTTCCTTGGCCGGGTTGGTGTCGTCGAAACGCAGGTGCGTGACGCCGCCAAATTCCTGGGCCAGGCCGAAGTTCACGCAAATCGACTTGGCGTGACCGATGTGCAGGTAGCCGTTGGGCTCAGGCGGGAAACGGGTGACGATCTGCGTGTGCTTACCCGAGTCCAGGTCCGCCTGGATGATCGGGCGCAGGAAATTGACCGGCACGGCAGGGCCGGTCTTGGCATTCGAGGTAGGGTCGACAGTGGGCTTGCTCATAGGATCCTTGAACGTACAAGTGCGTGGCCGGAACGAAAGGCCTGACAAAACAAAGGCGCTATCATAGCCGATGCTGTCAAGCCGCTGACAGAGCGGGCCTGCAAACGGTGGCATTTAATCGCCTGCAAATGAAAAACAGCCTCGAAATTCGCGCCTGTCGCGCTAAACTGCGCACCTTGGTCGAGACAGACCAGACCGGTTGCGGGCCGAAACGCCCCGAAACCCACGAATTTCTTGAAAGAGTGCCGATCATGACCCAAGTCAAACTGACCACCAACCACGGCGACATCGTCCTGGAACTGAACGCTGAAAAAGCACCGGTTACCGTTGCCAACTTCATCGAATACGTCAAAGCCGGCCACTACGAAAACACCGTTTTCCACCGTGTCATCGGTAACTTCATGATCCAGGGCGGCGGTTTCGAGCCAGGCATGAAAGAAAAGAAAGACAAGCGCCCAAGCATCCAGAACGAAGCTGACAACGGCCTGCCGAACGAGAAGTACACCGTGGCCATGGCTCGCACCATGGAGCCGCATTCGGCATCCGCCCAGTTCTTCATCAACGTGGCTGACAACAGCTTCCTGAACCACAGCGCCAAGACCACCCAGGGCTGGGGCTACGCGGTATTCGCCAAAGTGGTTGCCGGTACTGACGTCGTCGACAAGATCAAAGGCGTGAGCACCACTTCCAAGTCCGGCCACCAGGACGTACCTGCAGACGACGTGATCATCGAGAAAGCCGAGATCATTGAGTGATACTGCTGATTTCAGACTTGCATCTGGAAGAGGAGCGCCCGGACATTACCCGGGCGTTTCTGGATTTGCTCGCCGGACGCGCCCGTTCGGCGAGTGCGTTGTACATATTGGGCGACTTTTTCGAGGCGTGGATTGGCGACGATGCCATGACGCCGTTCCAGCGTTCCATCTGCCAGGCCCTGCGCGATCTCAGCGACAGCGGCACGGCGATTTTTCTGATGCACGGCAATCGCGACTTCATGCTCGGCCAGGCCTTCTGTAAACAGGCCGGCTGCACGTTGTTGAAAGACCCGAGTGTCGTGCAACTCTACGGCGAGCCGGTGCTATTGATGCACGGTGACAGCCTTTGCACCCGCGATGTCGGCTATATGAAGCTGCGTCGCTACCTGCGTAACCCGATCACCCTGTTCATCCTTCGCCACCTGCCCCTGCGCACTCGCCATAAACTGGCGCGCAAACTGCGCAGCGAAAGCCGTGCGCAAACGCGGATGAAGGCCAATGACATCGTCGATGTGACGCCGGAAGAAGTGCCGCGGATCATGCAGGCATTTGGCGTGAAGACGCTGATCCATGGGCATACCCATCGACCGGCGATTCACAAGTTGCAGATCGGCGAACAAGCGGCCCGGCGCATTGTGCTGGGGGATTGGGATCGCCAGGGCTGGGCGTTGCAGGTGGATGAGCAAGGGTTTGCCCTCGCCCCGTTTGACTTCGCCCCACCGCCGCAACTGGCCGCCCCAACCAACTAACGACCAAACACCCCCCCCTGTGGGAGCGGGCTTGCTCGCGAAGGCGTCCGGTCAGTCAACATCTCTATCAACTGACACACCGCTTTCGCGAGCAAGCCCGCTCCCACAAGGGATTTGTGTATGGCTTAGTGGCCGGAAGCAGCCGGCCCGGCCTTCGCCGCAAACGGTGGCTTGGCCAGCCAGACAATCAGCATCAACCCCATGAATCCCCACCCAAGCAGCGTGAAGTAATCCACGGTGGAGAGCATGTACGCCTGGCTGGTCAGTACATGGTCGAGCTGCGCATACGCAGGGGTGCTGGCGCCGCCCAAGGTGTTCAAGGCATCCCGGGTCGGCTGGTCGTAAGTGGTGATGCTTTCACTCAAGTACGCATGATGCTGATCCGCCCGGCGAATCCAGATCCACGTCGTCAACGACGCCGCAAAACTACCGCCAAGGGTTCGCAGGAAGGTCGCCAGGCCAGCGCCGTCGGCAATCTGGCTCGGCGGCAGGTCCGACATCAGGATGCTCAAGGTCGGCATAAAGAACAACGCCACGCCAATGCCCATGAACAGCTGCACCAAAGCGATGTGCTGGAAGTCCACCTCGTTAGTAAACCCGGCGCGCATAAAGCAGCTCAGGCCAATCGCCAGGAACGCCAACCCGGCCAGCAGTCGCAGGTCGAACTTGTGCGCATACTTGCCGACAAACGGTGACATCAGCACCGGCAGAATCCCGATCGGCGCCACTGCCAGGCCCGCCCAAGTAGCGGTGTAACCCATCTGGGTTTGCAGCCATTGCGGCAGGATCAGGTTGATGCCGAAGAACCCGGCGTAACCCAACACCAACACAATGGTGCCGATGCGGAAGTTGCGGTAGGCAAACAACCGCAAGTTGACCACCGGATGCTTGTCGGTCATTTCCCAAATCACGAACACCGCCAGGGCAATCACCGAAATCGCCGCGCCAATGATGATGAAGTTCGACTCGAACCAGTCCAGGTCGTTGCCCTTATCGAGGATCACCTGCAACGCACCGACGCCAATGATCAGCGTGATCAACCCCACGTAATCCATCGGCTGGCGGCTGGTTTCCACCGGACGCGCCTTGAGCTGCGAGCGCACCACCATCACCGCGAAGATCCCGATCGGCACGTTGATAAAGAAGATCCACGGCCAGCTATAGCTGTCGGTAATCCAGCCACCGAGGATCGGACCGGCAATCGGCGCCACCACCGTGACCATCGCCAGCAACGCCAGGGCCATGCCGCGCCTGGCCGGGGGATACACCGCAATCAGCAGGGTCTGGGTCATCGGGTACAACGGCCCGGCCACCAGGCCTTGCAGCACGCGGAAACCGATCAGCTCCGGCATCGACGTCGAGATACCGCAGAGAAACGAGGCCAGCACAAACAGAATCGTGGCCCAGAGAAACAGCTTCACTTCGCCGAAACGCCGACTCAGCCAACCGGTCAGCGGCAGCGCAATGGCGTTGCTCACGGCGAACGAAGTGATCACCCAGGTGCCCTGCTCCGAACTCACGCCCAGGTTGCCGGAAATCGTCGGCAAGGCCACGTTGGCGATGGTGGTGTCGAGCACTTGCATGAAGGTCGCCAGCGACAGGCCGATGGTGCTGAGCACCAGGCTGGGCGGCGTGAAAGACGCGTTATTGCTCATCGCTAATCCTTTGAAACCTGATTGGCGCCACGCCTGTTACAGACGCAGCAAGCCTTGTGGGAGCGAGCCTGCTCCGGGCGGCGTTCCGACGAAGACGGCTTTCTATCCAACATCTCTGTTGACTGAACCACCGCCTTCGCGAGCAGGCTCGCTCCCACAGGGTCAGCGTTGCACGGTCTTGCTGACCGCAGCGCTGTTGTCATGGATCAGCTGAGTGATCATCGCGTCGGCCTCGGCCAACTGACGGTCATAGACGTTGGTGCTGAACGAAGCCTTTTGTGGCGGCTGTTGCGCCAGCACCGGGCCGCTCTGGTCGTGCAGGTTCACATCGACCTGAGTCGACAGACCAACCCGCAATGGGTGCTTGGCCAGTTCTTCGGCGTTGACGTGAATCCGCACCGGCACCCGCTGCACAATCTTGATCCAGTTACCCGTGGCGTTCTGCGCTGGCAGCAAGGCAAATGCGCTGCCGGTACCGGCGCCCAGGCTGTCGATGGTGCCGCTGAATTTAACGTCGCTGCCATACAGGTCGGCCTCGATGTCCACCGGTTGGCCGATGCGCATGTCACGCAGCTGGGTTTCCTTGAAGTTGGCGTCGATCCACAGTTGATCCAGTGGAATCACCGCCATCAGCGCGGTGCCCGGCTGAACCCGCTGGCCCAGTTGCACCGAGCGTTTGGCCACGTAACCGGTGACCGGCGCAATCAAGGTGCTGCGGGAATTGTTCAGGTACGCCTGACGCAGTTGCGCGGCGGCGGACATCACGTCCGGGTGCGACGACACCACGGTGTCATCCACCAGGGCGCTGGTGGTTTTGAGCTGCTGCTGAGCATTGGCCAGGGCGTTTTGCGCCGAGGTCAGGTCGTCGCGGGCGTGGGACAGTTCTTCCTGGGAAATCGCGCCACCGGCGGCGAGGTTTTTCCGGCGGTTGAAGTTGTCCTGGGCTTTTTGCACGTTAGCCTGCTGGGCGTTGACCTGGGCGCGCATGCCGTCGACGTTGCTGTACAAACCGCGGACCTGGCGCACGGTGCGAGCGAGGTTGGCCTGGGCACTTTGCAGCCCGACTTCAGCGTCGTTCGGGTCGAAATTGACCAGCACCTGGCCTTCGTGGACCAGATCGCCATCATCGGCGCCGATGCTGACCACGGTGCCGGTGACCAGCGGCGTGATTTCCACCACGTTGCCGTTCACATAGGCGTCGTCGGTGCTTTCATTCCAGCGACCGTAGAATTCGTGATACGCCCAGACGCCGGCACCGGCGAGGATCACCAGAATCGCCAGCACCGTCAGCATGACTTTGCGTTTGCGCGGATTACTGGTGTCTGGAGCGTTTTCAGGCGCTTTGTTGGTTGGAGCAGAAGTCGTTTCGGCAGTGGCCATGACAGTTACCTTGAATTAGTTGTTCAGCTTGGCTGGAGCTGGATTGGCCGAGGCGATGGTTTCGGCCTGGAAGCCGCCGCCGAGCGCCTGCATCAGTTGGATCGACAAATCGATCTGCTCGGCATTCAGGTTGGCCAGTTGACGCTGGGCCTGGAGCAATTGCTGTTCGATGCTGAGCACGTCCAGGTAATTGCCGATGCCGGAACCGTAGCGCTGGACCACGGTGTTGTAAGAATCCTGGGCAATTTCGGTGGCGTGCTGCTGGGCACCAATCTGCCGGCCGATATCGCGCAACTGGTTGATGGTGTCGCTGACATCCCCCAAGGCCTTGACCAGACTCTTGTTGTACTGCGCCACCGCCAGGTCATAGTCGGCGTCGCGGGCATCGAGGTTGGCGCGCAAGCGGCCACCGTCGAAAATCGGCACCGAGATGGTCGGGGCGATATTGAAGAAGCGACTGGCCGAACCGAACATCGCGTCACCCAATAAGGATTCGGCACCCGCCGCAGCGGTAAGGTTCAGGTTGGGATAGAACTGGGTTTTGCTCGCGGCGATGTCCTTGCTCGCGGCTTCGACCCGCCAGCGTGCAGCGACCAGATCAGGGCGACGACCGAGCAATTCCGCCGGCAGCACCGACGGCAAGGCAACGGCGCTGGCCTAGAGAATCTTCGGCCGGGCGATTTCGTTGCCGCGATCCGGGCCTTTGCCGAGCAGCACGGCCAAGGCGATTTTTGCGCTGTTCAGGCGTTTTTCCGCATCGATCAGGCTGGCTTCGGAGCTGGCTTCCAGGCTTTCGGTTTGCTGGAACTGGTACTGGCTGTCGATCCCGGAACTCAAACGGCGCTGGCTCAGGTCGAGCATTTGTTTGGTGCGCTTGAGGTCTTCATTGGCCAGGTCATAGACGATGTGCGCCTGCCCCAGATCGCTGTAGGCGCGGGCGACGTCGGCGGACAAGGTCAGTTGCGCGGCTTGCTGATCGACTTCGGCGGCGCGGGCCTGGCCCAACGCGGCTTCCCAGGCGTCACGCTGACCGCCCCAGAGATCGAAGTTGTAATTGAAGCTGGCGCTGATATTGCGCACGGTGGCGTAGGCATCGCCCTGCCCCAGTGGGTCTTGATCCTTGGCCAGGCGCGAACGGCTGACACCGGCGCTGGCATCGAGTGTCGGCATCCGCGCGGCATCGGCGGCATACGCGGCGGCGCTGGCCTGGTGGGCGCGGGCTTCGGCGATTTGCATGTCCGGGCTGTCGTGCAGGGCTTCGCGGATCAGGCCATCGAGTTGTGGGTCGCCAAGGCTTTTCCACCAGTCGCTTTTCGGCCAGGCCGCCGGGGACAGGGTCACGCCCGTGAGGGATTGCCCGGCCTTGAGGCTTTTGGCATCGACGCTTTTGCCTTCGGTGTGCAAGCCGCTGTAGCTGGCGCAACCGGCCAGGATCATCGACGCCAGCACCAGGCTCAGGCTGGTGCGCAAAGTTTTACTGCTCATTTGTCACCTACCCGCAGCAGGGTGATCGAGTCACCGGCTGCCACCAAGATTTTCTTCAGGATCTGTTCCAGGGTCTTCAACTCGTCCGGCGTGATGGCGCCGGCCAGTTCATTCATGGCATCGGCGCCGATATAAGGCAGACGGTCAGCCAACTGCTGGCCCTGCTCTGTCAGCACCAGTTGCACCTGTCGGCGGTCGGCCTCGGAGCGTTGGCGGGCGAGGAAACCTTTCTGTTCCAGACGATCGAGCATGCGCGTCATCGAACCGCTGTCCAGGGACAGGTGGCGGCACAGTTCAGCCGGGGTGTCGACGCCGTACTGGGCGATGATGATCAACACTTTGAACTGCGCGGCGGTGATGCCGTGGGGTTCCATGTGCGTGTCGATGATCCGGTCCTTGAGCAGCGCGGCTCGGCCGAGCAAGAGGCCAAGATGGCAATGCTTGAATTGTTCCGGGGTGAAATGCTTCATCTGACCACCAGTTAGCTGCCTAGGCAGTGAATGTATGACCAGATGTTACTGCCTAGGCAGCGAATGTCAACGTAATAGTTAGGATGCTTTGTATTTAGCGGATAAATGGCGAGGGTTTTGCGGTGGCCGAACGGACGCCTTCGCGAGCAAGCCCGCTCCCACAGGGATCACATGGAACCTGTGGGAGCGGGCTTGCTCGCGAAGGGAGCGACTCGGTCTTGATCGTTCCCACGCTCTGCGTGGGAATGCAGCCGGTGACGCTCTGCGTCACGATTCAAGAGCGGAACGCGGAGCGTCCCAAGAGGCATTCCCACGCGGAACGTGGGAACGATCAGATGGACAGGTCTAGAAATCCCGCTTGTAGAAGATGTCCAGCGAACTGGCCACGCCGCTGGCGACTTCGACGTAGACTTTTTTGCTCAGTTTGTAACGCAGGGCGATGGTACTCGCCGGTTCAAACACGCCAACGCCGTAACGCAAACTGAGTTTCTCGGAGATGTTGCCGCTGGCCACCACGCTGGTAGCGTCGCCGCTGCCCTGAGTGTCGAGTTGGAAGTCCTGAATCCCCAGGTCCTTGGCCAAACCACTGGTCACCCCGGAACTGCCCATCAAGCCCAACCCGAGGGCTGCTTGGGCGAGCATGTTGTTGTCTTCACCGCTGGTACTCAGCGGACGCCCCAGCACCAGATAGGACAACGCCTGCTCCTGGCTCATCGCCGGTTCCGAGAAGATTTGCGTGGTCGGCTGCTCGGCGCTCCCGCTCAAGCGGATACCGGCGATGATGTCGTCGGTCTGGCGAATCGCTTCGATGTCCAGATACGGCTGATCGATCGGCCCGGCAAACAACAGCCGCGCGCGCCGCACGGTGAGGCGCTGGCCATAGGCGCGGTAGCGGCCGTCGTTGAGCCAGAGTTCGCCGCGGGTGTCCATGTTGTCGCCGATGTGCACATGCCCTTGCAGATTGGCGGTCAGACCAAACCCGGCGAAGCTGAGTTTGTCGTCGCCGACCACCACGTCGATGTCCATTTTCATGGCGACCGGCGGTTTGCCCTCTTTGGTCTGCGCACCGACGATGATCGTGTCATCGGAGACCTTGACCGTCGACGGCGGCAATTCACGCACGGTGATCTCGCCCTTGGGCACCAGCACTTTGCCGGCGATGGCCAGTTCGTCGCCCTTCATCGAAATCTTCAGGTCCGGCGCCACTTCAAGCTTGGCGTAGGGTTCGACGGTAACCGGCAATTGCGTGCCTTTCAGCGCCAGATCCACCACCAGCGCCTGACCCCAGGCGA
The DNA here is from genome assembly GCF_044762525.1 of Pseudomonas sp. NPDC096950. Classification (NCBI taxonomy): domain Bacteria; kingdom Pseudomonadati; phylum Pseudomonadota; class Gammaproteobacteria; order Pseudomonadales; family Pseudomonadaceae; genus Pseudomonas; species Pseudomonas sp. NPDC096950. The sequence continues at coordinate 32,527 of NZ_JBIWEL010000007.1, forward strand.
TGTTGCCATTCAAGCTGCCCTGCCCGCTCTTGCCGCTTTTCCAGCCGCCGTTCAACTGCACGGTTTCGCCGGCAATCACCGCTTGCACCTGCAAGGCTTGCAGCTCCATCGGCAATTCAGCCCCGGACACCTCGCCATCGCTGAGCACCAGATTGCCGTTGACCAGCGGCGCCAGCAGCCCGCCGGACAACGTGCCGCTACCGTTCAAACGACCCGTGAGCTTCTCGACCATCGGCACAAACGGTCGCGCTACCGACAGGTCCAGACCGTTGAGACGGAACGAGCCGGTCAGCGGTTTGTTCTTCGCCAGCGGGTTGATCTGCGCCTGCACCATCAACTCGCCGAGCTTGCCGCCGACGAAGTTGAGGTCGGTGTCGATGCGCTTGGGCGTGAGTTTGCTGGTGAGTTTCAGGGTCTGGTACGGGAAGTCCAGCCACTGATCCTTCTCTTTCATGCGCAAAGTGCCACCGCTGGCATCAATGCTGATCTGACCGTTCGGGCCGCTGGCCGGCAGATCCAGTTGCAGATCGGCGTTGAGCCGGCCCTTCCAGGCGAAATCCTTCGGCAGCCACTGGGCGAGGCTGTCGATCGGGAATTGCTTGAGGTGATAACGCAGCTTCGGCTCCGGCATCAGGCGCTGGTCTTCGCCGCACAAACTGGCCTGGCCGGACATCCAGCAATGCGCACCGAAGTTGATTTTGCCGTCCGCCAATCGCTCAAGCTTCGCCGGGCCCTGGAGTTTCCAGTCCTGACCGCCGACCTGAATATCGCCGCTGGCCAGGCGTCCGCGCCAGTTGCCTTTGTCCAGCGCGCCGTCGAGACCGAGAGCCAGTTTCAACTGCGGGCCTTGCAGGTCGAGGCTGAGTTTCTGATTCTTGATATCGCCCTGGCCACTGGCGGTCAGGGTCCCGAGCGAAGTGTCACCGGCCTGAATGCCGCTACCCTTGAGGTCAATCTTGGCCCGTTGGGCGCTGTCGAGTGTGGCGTCGAGGTTCAAGCTTTGCAGGCGATTGTCTTCGAAGGCCAGTTGCGAACCTTGCAACCCGAGTTTGCCTTGGGGCGCCTTCAGCGTGCCGGCGACATCGACCCGGCCATTGAGCTGCCCGCGCAGTTGCGGCCAGAGCTGGGCCAGTCGCGGCAGCTTGATATCGATCTGCCCGGCGAGTTTCTGTTGCAGGCTGCCCTTGCCGTTGATGCTGTTGTCGCCAAGGCGAATCTGCAGCGCGTTAAGGTTCCATTGCTCACCGGCGCCATCAGCCTTGGCCTGGATTACCGCCGGTTGACCGCGCAGCTTGCCCTTCAAATCGAGGTCGGCGCTCAGGCTGAGTTTTTCGTTTTTCATCTCACCTTTGCTGCGCAACGGTCCGGCCAAGGTACCCGGCAACTCCGCCATCCAGTACGCAGGGTTGATTGCCGACAGGTCCAGCGCAGTATCCCAAGCGATGCCATCGGCGAATTGCAGGTTCAGGTGGCCTTCGGCCTTGCCCTGCCCGGCTTCGAGCTGGAATTGTTGCAGGTAGATTTTTGTCAGGTCGCCAGCGAACGGGCTGCTCAGGCTGAACGCGCCGGCCGGGCCGTCCAGCGCGGCTTTGAAGTTGCCGAGGTATTTGCCGTCGGTGTAGGAGATTTCACCGTTGAAACTGCGCAATGCGACCTGCGGCTCGTCGATCAGCGGATAGAGGCGATGCCACGGGAAGTCCAGCCAGTCAATTTTTGCCTGGGCGCTAAGGCCTTTGCTCCAGTCGAGGTTGCCGGTAAGTTTCAGGCTTTGTTTGTCGTTGGCGGTCAGGTCGAGGCCGGCGATCTGCGCGCCCTTGGCGTCGACCTTGCCTTGTAGCAACAGCGCCACCGGGCCTTGTTCGGCGGGCAGCGTGGCTTTGCCGAGCAGTTGGTAACCGTTTTTCAGGTCGCCGTCGCCGGTGAGTTCCAGTTGATTGAGTTGCAGGGTGTCCGGCAGATCAGCGGCGGGCTTGAAGCCGTCGGCGGTAATTCGCACCTTGGCTGGCAGGTTTTCCACCAGCGGTTGCAGTTCCCCGGTCAGTTGCCCGTTGAGGTAACCGCTGCTGTCGGCTTTCAGGTTCAGGGTTTTCAGCAGGTCGCCGTCAACCTTCAACGCCAGCGTCCACGGCGCGGGCGTCGACAGGGTCAGCTTGCCTTCGGCGGTCAACGGCCAATTGCCGCCGGGCTGCAGCAGGCCGGAGAGGTTCAGGCTCAGGTCGTCCCGTTGCAATTGCACCGAATCAATCTGCAAGCCTTTCGCGGTCCAGTGCGCCGCCAGTTGCAGGCCTTTGAGTTCTTCGCTGCCGTTGAACAACAGGCTGCCGACTTTCACGTCGCCCAGCTCGATCGCCAGCGGCAACTTCAAGTCCGGAAGCGTGATCGGGCCGCTGTTTTCTTCTTCGGCGCCCGGCGGGAATTGCAGGCTGACCTGATCGGCCTGGAGTTGATCGATGCACAAAGTCATACGCGTCAGGCACAGCGGCGACCAGGCGAAAATCACCTTGTTCAGCTCAACCCGGCTGCTGTCCTGCTGCCACAGCAGATGATCGGCGCTCCACTGCCCGCCCAAACGGCCCTGGAAATTATCCACGGTCAAACCCGGCACAAACCCCAGCGCCCAACGGCTGCCTGCCGCCGTGCCGAGCACCGTGGCCACGGCAAGGACAATCAGCATCAGCAGCGCCAGAAGCGCCGCCAGTGAAATTTTCAAACCACGCTTCACAGCTCAGGCCCCATGGAAAAGTGCAGTCGAATGCCGCCGTCGTCGTCCATCGCGTGGGCCAGGTCGAGGCGAATCGGCCCTACCGGCGAGACCCAGCGCACGCCGATACCGACACCGGTCTTGAGGTTCGGCAGTTCGAGTGTGTTGAAGGAGTTGCCCTGGTCAATGAAGGTCGCGACCCGCCATTTCTCGGCGATCGAATATTGATACTCGACGCTGCCGGCAATCATGTAGCGACCACCGATGCGATCGCCTTCAGAGTTTTCCGGCGACAGGCTCTGATAGTCATAACCGCGCACGCTCTGATCGCCACCGGCGAAGAAGCGCAAGGATGGCGGCACGGATTTGTAGCCGTTGGTGGCGCTGCCGCCAACCTGCACCCGACCGAGGAAGCGGTGTTTGTCGAACACTGTGGTCAGGCCTTTGACCAATGCCGTGCCGTAAAGCAGGTTGGTGTCCGAACCCAGTCCTTCCTTGGCCACTTTGGTTTCGAAGGTCAGGCGATAACCGTTGTGTGGGTCGATGCGGTTATCGCTTTTCAGGTACGAATAACTGACGCCGGGCATCAGCAAGGTGCTCAAGCCCGAGTCGTCGCCGAGGGTGTACTCCTCACGCTGCCATTTGAGCGACACCACCCGCTGCCAGCCGCTGGGCAACTTGCTGTGCCATTCCGGGCCGAGGGTCAGCAGTTTGCTCAGGGAATCGGTGTCGGCGATTTCTTCGTATTGATATCCGGCGGCCCAGCGCAGCTTGTCGGTGAGCGGCGGGTCCAGGGGAATGTCGTAGAACACCCCGACGTTCTGCCGTGGCGCCGACACTTCGGCCTCCCAGCCATAGCTGTCGCCCTGAGGGTTGACCCAGTGCCGGGTCCAGTTGGCCTTGACCCGCGGGCCGACGTCGGTGGAGTAACCCAAACCGAGGCCCATGGTGCGCGGCTTGCGGGTATCGAGCTTGACCGCGACCGGGATCACATCGTCCTTGGACGCGGTCGGTGCGGCGTCCACGCGCACGCCTTCGAAATAGCCGCTGGATTGCAGGGCCTGGTTGAGTTCGGCGATCAGTTCGGAGTCATACGGCGCGCCGGCCTTGAACGGCACCATGCGTTGCAGCAAGTCTTCGTCGAACGGCGTGTCGCCTTCGAACGTGACTTTGCCCAAGGCGTAGCGCGGGCCGCTGTTGTAGATCAGTTCAACGTCCGCCACACCGGCGCGGGGGTCCACCAAGAGTTTCTGGGTGACGAAGTAGCCGCTGAAAAAGCCGAAGCGCGAGGCCTGGTTCTGGATCAGACGCTTGGCGTCTTCGTAATGCCCATGATTGAGCACCGCGCCGGGCTTGAGCAGCTCCGGCGGCGGCTTGCGAAAGGATTTGAGGGAGGCGGCCGGCCCGTCGATGCGCACGGTGACGTTGCGCAAATGGATCGGTTCGCCGGGGTCGATCTTCAGCGTCAGGCGCGGTTTCTCGCCGCCCTTCACTTCACTGTCGATCTGCGGCTGGTAGTAACCCAAGGCCTGGGCGGCCTTGCGTGCCTGTTCTTCGGCGCCGCGACTGAAGCGCAGCAAAGCTTCTTCGTCACGATCGCCGAGGCTGCCGATATAGCCCTCTATATTGGCTTTCAGTTCATCGTTGGACGGTTTGATCCGCACATCCAATTCACTTTGCGCCAGCGCCGTGCAGCTGGATAACAGCATGAGCACGCCACTGGTAAATCTTCCTGGAAACTTCATAGGCGCGGATGCTATCACGAGCTTGGGAGCGTGATAGAGCCTGGGGTGCCGTGAAAGTTCTACCTCTATGCCGTTGCTGTTTGTAACACCTGGGGATTGGCGTGGAAAAACACGTGCTCGCGGATCGGTCCTACCGCCACTTCGCCAATTTCTTCATAGCCCTGACGCTTATAGAACTCCAGATAACGAGGATTCCCGGTGTCGAGGATCACGCCTTCCGATTGTTCATCCACCGCGCACCAGTTATGAACGGCTTGCAGCAGTTGTTCGCCGAAGTGTTTGCCCTGGAATTGCGGGTGAATCCCCAGTAAGGGCAGCACGTGCACGGCGTCGGACGGCACGCAGGCAGCGACGGCGTCGTGGTATTCGAGGTAGCGACGGGTGCAGCGGAACCCGGTGCTGAGCACCATGCGCAGGCGCCAGGCCCAACTTTCGGTGATGCCCAGGCGACGTTGCGGCGGCGCGATCAAGGCGATGCCGATCAAGCGGTCGTTGACCAGCAGGCCGATGGCCGGCAAATCCTGAAGGAAATGTTGCTTGACCAGTTCCCGCACCGTCGCTCGCACCCGTTGCTCATAGCCTGGGCGCTCGGCTTCGAACAGGTAGCCGAAGGTCGGCTCGTGGCGATAAGCCTGGTACAGCAAGGAGCGGGCTTCGCGGGAGTAGCCGCTGTCGAGCATGTGTATATCGGCGATGGCGGTCGAGGTTTCAGGCATAACGGTAGATCTCCCCGGGGCACCGTTCAAATGACGGCGCTCTTCTGGTTACGAGCCTATAGCGCTGGCACAGTTCCTTTGTGATCTGAATCAGTGTCGCCTGATCTGGCCCCTTCGCGAGCAAGCCCGCTCCCACACAGGTATAGACCATAACCTGTGGGAGCGGGCTTGCTCGCGAAGGGGCCGGACCCGGCAGTACAAATCCTGCGCCCGAATGCGAATCCCCTCACCCCAACACTGGCCCCATTCCTACATGTCAGCTAGCATCGCCCTTTTGCCAGGACTGCCGACCATGAAGATCGTCTCCTTCAACATCAACGGGCTGCGCGCTCGCCCGCATCAGCTGGCGGCGCTGATTGAAAAGCATCAACCGGACGTCATCGGCCTGCAGGAAACCAAGGTCCACGACGACCAATTCCCCCTGGCCGAGGTTCAGGCCCTGGGCTATCACGTGTATTTTCATGGCCAGAAAGGCCATTACGGCGTCGCCATCCTGTCGCGCCAGGAACCGCTGGCCCTGCACAAAGGCTTCGCCACCGATGAAGAAGACGCCCAGCGCCGTTTCATCTGGGGCACCTTCGCCGACGCCAATGGCGTGCCGGTGACGATCATGAACGGCTATTTCCCACAGGGCGAAAGCCGCGACCACCCGACCAAGTTCCCGGCCAAGCAGCGCTTCTACAACGATTTGCAGCACCTGCTGGAAAGCCAGTTCAGCAATGAGCAGCCCGTGGTGGTGATGGGTGATGTGAACATTTCCCCGGAAGACTGCGACATCGGCATCGGCCCGGACAACATGAAACGCTGGCTGAAAACCGGTAAGTGCAGCTTCCTGCCGGAAGAACGCGAGTGGATGACACGCCTGAAGAACTGGGGCCTCGTGGACAGCTTCCGTCACCTGAACCCGGACGTGGCCGACCGTTTCAGCTGGTTCGACTACCGCAGTCGCGGTTTTGAAGACGAGCCCAAGCGTGGTCTGCGGATTGACGTGATCATGGCGTCCCACGGCTTGTTGTCGCGAGTGAAAGACGCCGGAGTGGATTACGATTTGCGCGCGATGGAAAAACCGTCGGATCATGCGCCGATCTGGCTTGAATTGAGCTAATCCCCCCGAGTTCTACACAGATCCACTGTGGGAGCGGGCTTGCTCGCGAGGGCGGAGTGTCAGTCGACACCTCTATCGACTGACGCTCCGCCCTCGCGAGCAAGCCCGCTCCCACATTTGGACAGCTGTCATCTTTCGGAAACCTTACTGACTTAATCTCCCGGCACTCCCTTTGGCTTATTAAGGTGCCGGCATGACGCTGCGCGTATTGTTCCTGTTAATGGTGTGTCTCAGCCTGCCGTTAACGGCCACCGCCAGCGACCTGCCGACACCCGAACACGGTCCGGTGCTGCGCATCCAGGGTTCCAACACCATCGGCGCGGATTTGGGCCCGGCGTTGGTCGTCGGGTTGATGCAGGAACAAGGCCTGCTCAAGGTACACAGCGAAACCCCGGACAAGGCCAACGAACAGCGCATCGTCGGGCAGACTGTCCAAGGTCGGCGAGTGGTGGTTGAAGTCGCGGCACACGGTTCCAGCACCGGTTTCACCGCCCTGAAAAATGCCACCGCCGACCTTGCCGCCTCGTCGCGCCCGATCAAGGACAGTGAATTACTGGACCTCAAATCCTTGGGTGATCTGAAAAGCCCGAATGCCGAACAAGTCATCGCCATCGACGGTCTGGCGATCATCCTGCACCCGCAAAACCCACTGAATCAGCTCAACACCGAACAACTGGCGCGGATCTTCAGTGGCGAGGCCAGCACGTGGGAAGAACTCGGCGGTATCGGTGGGACAATTCATTTGTATGCGCGGGATGATCAATCCGGAACCTACGACACGTTCAAGGAATTGGTCCTCAGTCGGCGTGGGAAAACCCTGAGCAGCGCGGCAAAACGTTTCGAGTCCAGCGAGCAATTGTCCGACGCTGTCAGCTTCGATCCGCAAGGCATCGGTTTTATCGGCCTGCCGTACGTGCGCCAGGCCAAAGCGGTGGCGATTGTCGATGGGCAGTCCCAGGCGATGTTGCCGCTCAATAGTTTGATTGCCACCGAGGATTATCCGCTGTCCCGGCGGTTGTTCTTTTACTTGCCACCGAGTGGGAAAAATCCCTGGGCCGAGGCGTTGGTGGCATTCGCGCAAAGCAGCAAGGGCCAGGCGATTGTCGCGGCCAATGGCTTTATCGCCCAGACCGTGCAGGCCATGGCGGTCACGCCGAATGCGCTGATGCCCGAGGGCTACCAGGCGCTTAGCCGGCATGCCCAGCGGTTGACGGTGAATTTCCGTTTTGAAGAAGGCAGCGCGAGCCTGGATAACAAGGCTCGGCAGGACCTGTCCCGGGTGCTCGACTATATAAAGCAGCACGACAAAGCCAACCGCGAGGTGACGCTGGTGGGATTTGGCGATGCCAAGAGCGATCCGGCGCGGGCCGACCTGCTGTCGAAACTGCGGGCAATGGCGGTGCGACGGGAACTGGTGAAAAGCGGCGTGGTGTTTCGCGAGATTCGCGGCTTTGGCGCGGAGATGCCGGTGGCGGCGAACAGTGCGGATGAGGGACGGATCAAGAATCGGCGGGTTGAGGTTTGGGTTTATTGACCAAGCCGTTCGTTCCCACGCTCTGCGTGGGAATGCATCCCGTGACGCTCCGCGTCACATACAAAGCGGACGCAGAGCGTCCATGGCGGCATTCCCGCGCAGAGCGTGGGAACGATCTTTAGGTTCTTGGGGTGAATGGGCGGACGCCTTCGCGAGCAAGCCCGCTCCCACATTTGGAATGCATATCCCTGTGGGAGTGGGCTTGCCCGCGAATGGCAGCACCGCGGTCTTAATGCCCGCTACGCATCATCTCTTTCGGCACGTATTTGCCGATTTCGAATTTGCCGATCGCCGCGCGGTGTACTTCGTCCGGGCCGTCGGCCAGGCGCAGGGTGCGTTGCATGGCGTACATGTAGGCCAGCGGGAAATCGTTGGACACCCCGGCCCCGCCATGGATCTGGATCGCCCGATCGATCACGCGCAAGGCCACGTTCGGTGCGACGACCTTGATCTGGGCAATTTCGCTCTTCGCAATTTTGTTACCCACGGTGTCCATCATGTAGGCGGCTTTCAGCGTCAGCAGCCGCGCCATGTCGATTTCCATCCGCGAGTCGGCGATCTTGTCGATGTTGCCGCCCAGTCGCGCCAACGGCTTGCCGAATGCAGTACGGCTTACCGCCCGTTTGCACATCAGTTCCAGCGCACGTTCGGCCATGCCGATCGAGCGCATGCAGTGGTGAATCCGGCCAGGGCCAAGGCGACCCTGGGCGATTTCGAAGCCGCGTCCTTCGCCCAACAGGACGTTTTCGTACGGCACCCGGACATTTTCAAACAGCACTTCGGCGTGGCCGTGGGGTGCGTCGTCGTAACCGAACACCGGCAACGGCCGCACAATCTTCACGCCCGGTGTGTCCACCGGCACCAGGATCATTGAGTGCTGGGCATGGCGCGGTGCATCGGGATCGCTCAGGCCCATGAAGATCAGGATCTTGCAGCGCGGATCGCAAGCGCCTGAAGTCCACCATTTCTTGCCGTTGATCACCCATTCGTTGCCATCACGCACGGCGCGGGCGGCCATGTTGGTGGCGTCGGAGGAAGCCACGTCCGGCTCGGTCATGGCGAACGCCGAGCGAATCTCGCCGCGCAACAGCGGCTCAAGATAACGCTGCTTCTGTTCTTCGTTGGCGTAACGCACCAGCACTTCCATGTTGCCGGTGTCCGGCGCGGAGCAGTTGAACGGCTCCGGGCCGAGCAGCGAGCGGCCCATGATTTCCGCCAACGGTGCGTATTCGAGGTTGGTCAGCCCGGCGCCGAGTTCGGATTCCGGCAGAAACAAATTCCACAACCCTTCAGCCTTGGCCTTGAGTTTGAGCTCTTCCATGATCGCCGTCGGCTGCCAGCGATCGCCTTCGGCGACCTGACGCTCGAACACGGCTTCAGCGGGATAAACGTAGGTGTCCATGAACGCGGTCACGCGCTCACGCAGTTCCTGAACCTTGGGCGAATAAGCGAAATCCATGAGCAATTACCTTCTTGGGCAGAGGTTGTTTAGGTCATGCAATCGATGCTAGAACAGCTACGAAAATTTACCTAGCCTATTCTCGGCGTGTATTAACATTCATCACCGATATATGATCGGGTGATTGAGACCCCAACAATAAGAGTGCCGCGCAATGAATCTGAGCAAGGTCGACCTCAACCTTTTCATCGTCTTCGACGCGATCTACACCGAAGCCAACCTGACCCGCGCCGGGCAGATTGTCGGCATTACCCAGCCTGCGGTCTCGAACGCTCTGGCCCGCCTGCGCGAGACCTTCAACGACCCGTTGTTCGTGCGTACCGCCCAAGGCATGGTGCCGACGCCGATGGCCCAGAACATTATCGGCCCGGTGCGCAATGCCCTCTCCCTGCTGCGAGTGTCGGTGCAGGAAAGCCGCATTTTCAACCCGTTGCAGGCGGTCAAGACCTACCGCATCAGCATGACCGACCTCACCGAAGCGGTGATCCTGCCGCCGCTGTTCCAGCGCCTGCGCCGCCTCGCACCGACGGTGATCATCGAAAGTTTCCTGTCCAAGCGCCGCGAGACCACCAAGGAACTGGCAGCCGGTCGCCTCGACTTCGCGGTGGACGCGCCACTCAACACCGATCCGCAGGTTCGTCACGTCAAGTTGATGGAAGACCGTTACGTGTGCGCCATGCGCAAGGGCCATCCGCTGGCGGGCAAAGAGAAATTCACCCTCGATGATTATTTGTCGCTGACCCACATCCACATTTCCAGCCGCCGCAGTGGTTTGGGGCATGTCGATTTGGCACTGGGGAAAATGGGGATCCAGCGCAAGATCGCCCTGCGCTCCCAGCATTATTTGATGGCCTCCCAGGTGTTGCAGCAGACCGATATGGTCATGACCGTGCCGGAGCGCTTCGCCCGTCGCCATGACCTGCACGCGTTTAACCTGCCGGTGAATGATGTGCCGCCGGTGGAGACGCACCTTTATTGGCACGAAAGCACAGACCAGGACCCGGCCAACCGCTGGATGCGCGAGCAGATGATCGAGTTGTGCCAGCAGGTGACGGCGCATGAGAAGAAGCTCGATAAGGTGTAGGACTTTGTACCGCGTTATCGTTCTTCGCGAGCAAGCCCGCTCCCACAGGAGATCTTCAGTGAACACAATATTTGTGTATTACAGAGATACCCTGTGGGAGCGGGCTTGCTCGCGAAGAGGCCAGCGACAGCACCACATAACCCTGCCCCTTGACGTAAACGTCAACCTGCCATTAGCTTAGCGCCATGACCTTCTTCGAGCGCTTCCATGAGCAGCCAGACCTACAGCATCTCCGACCTCGCCCGCGAGCTCGACATCACCACCCGGGCCATTCGCTTTTATGAAGAGCAAGGCTTGCTCAGCCCCGAGCGCCGTGGTCAGGAACGCATCTATTCGCCCCGGGACAAGGTCAGCCTGAAGCTGATCCTGCGGGGCAAGCGCATCGGTTTCTCTCTCGCCGAATGCCGCGAACTGATCGAACTCTACGACCCCACCGGCGGCAATCAGAAACAGCTGCAAACCATGCTGACCAAAATCGCCGAGCGTCGTGAACAGCTAGAGCAACAGATGCTCGACATCGAACAGATGAAGCTGGAACTGGATACGGCGCAGGAGCGTTGTACCCAGGCGTTGGAACAGACGATCAAGAGCCAGGAAGCCATTCAATAACCCACGACGATCGCCTGTGGGAGCGGGCTTGCTCGCGAAGACGGTTTCACATTCAACATTGATGTTGGCTGATCGACCGCCTTCGCGAGCAAGCCCGCTCCCACAGGGTTCTCGGAACATTCAGAAGGTCCATCACCATGCCCCTCCCCACCCACGTACGCCTGATCGAAGTCGGCCCCCGCGACGGTCTGCAAAATGAAGCCCAGCCCATCAGCGTCGCGGACAAGGTGCGGCTGGTCGACGCCTTGAGCGCCGCCGGCCTGGGCTATATAGAAGCCGGCAGTTTCGTATCGCCCAAGTGGGTGCCGCAAATGGCCGGTTCCGCCGAGGTCTTTGCGCAGATCCAGCGCAAGCCTGGTGTGACCTACGGGGCACTGGCGCCGAACCTGCGCGGGTTTGAAGACGCCATCGCGGCCGGGGTCAAGGAAGTCGCGGTGTTCGCCGCTGCGTCCGAAGCATTCTCTCAGCGCAACATCAATTGCTCGATCAGCGAAAGCCTGGCGCGCTTCGCGCCGATCATGGACGCGGCCAAGCAACACGGCGTGAGCGTGCGCGGTTACGTGTCCTGTGTGCTGGGCTGCCCTTACGAAGGCCACGTCGCGCCGGAGCAAGTCGCCCTGGTCGCCCGCGAGTTGTATGCCATGGGCTGCTACGAAGTCTCCCTCGGTGACACCATCGGCACCGGCACCGCAGGCGCGACCCGCACAATGTTCGAAGTGGTTTCGGCGGACGTACCGCGGGATAAACTCGCCGGGCATTTCCACGACACCTATGGCCAGGCCATGGCCAACATCTACGCCAGTCTGCTGGAAGGCATCGCGGTGTTCGACAGCTCTATCGCCGGCCTAGGCGGCTGCCCGTATGCCAAGGGCGCCAGCGGTAACGTCGCCACCGAAGACGTGGTGTACCTGCTCAACGGCCTCGGGATCCAGACCGGTATCGACCTCGACGCCTTGATTCTCGCGGGCCAACAGATTTGCACCGTGCTGGGTCGCCCGACCGGTTCGCGCGTCGCCAAGGCTCGCAGCGCCCTGTGAGGCCGTGGATGTGTCCAGGTGTTACCGCTGTGTAAAAAACGTGGGGGATAAGCGAGTAACACGGAAACAAATTGTCGGGTTTTGCCTGAGCGAAAAATCTCACAAAAACTCAAACCGTTGATTTATAAGGCTTTTAAAAACTTGGCACGGCTCCTGCTATCTCTATTGCATAACAAGAACAAAAAAAGCGGCAAACCTAATAAAAATAAGACGTAACGACTCTGACATAACAAAAACAACACGGCAGAGACGCAGCTAACAGATTTTTTTGGAGAAGGTGTGCTTTTCAGGGTGCTTTTCGGAGTAACCCGCAACCGGGCAGAGAACAATAAAACTACCTTCAGGTAGCTCCCGAACTGGTTGGATCGCTTGGCGAAAAAGCAGATCAGCGCTCAAAAAAATACGTTTGCTCTTGATCCCGGATGGGGATCGACAAAAACAGCGGTAAAGGGCCACGGTTGCCAAAAACAACAACAGACCGCCCCTCAATAATAAAAAAAGAGCACGCGCAACGACAAATTAAAGGGGAGCTTCGGCTCCCCTTTGTGCTTTCTGGCGTTTACCCCCTCTTCTACATTCCTGCTGTCCCCCGTTTGCCGTTATTCTCTGGGCTTTTACCGGGAACACCGACGCATATGGACATGTTCCAGGCCATGCAGATTTACACCCAGGTGGTCGACACCGGCAGTTTCAAGAATGCCGCCGACGCCCTGCAACTGCATCGCCCCGCCATTACCAAAGCCATCCAGCAACTGGAAAAAACCCTCGAAGTCCGCCTGCTCAACCGCACCACGCGCAAAATCAGCATGACCGCCGAAGGCGAGCGCTTCTATGAACAGTGCTCGAAAATTCTCGGTGACGTCGCCTCGACCCTGGCTACGTTTTCCCATGACGCCGAAAGCCCGAGAGGAAAACTGCGCCTGGATTTGCCGGTCACCCTGGCCAAAGAAGTGATCATTCCGGCATTGCCGGCCTTTCGTGCCCGTTACCCGGACATCGAACTGGTGGTCGGTTGCGGTGATCAGGCCGTGGACATGATCAACGAAGGCATCGACTGCGTGGTGCGCCTGGGCGAGCTGTCGGATTCCAGCAGCATTGCCCGGCGCATCGGCGCCGTACCGATGCTGACCTGTGCGTCGCCGGCCTATCTGGCCCGCGAAGGCACGCCCACTGGGCTTTCGGACCTGAACCGGCATCTGGCGGTGAATTACTTTTCCGGGCCCACGCGAAAAATCATGGACTGGCAGTTTTTCATCGACGGCGAAACGGTGCCCATCCGTTTGAAAAGCGGGATTCAGGTCAACGATTCCGAGGCTTTTCTCGCCTGCGGCCTGGCGGGACTGGGCCTGGTGCACGGGTTGCAGTTGTCGTTGCAGCCGTTTCTCGACAGTGGCGAGTTGGTGGCGGTGCTGCCCGATTTGCAGGCGCTGCCGAAACCGATTTCGGTGCTGTATCCCAACAAGCGTTATCTGGCGCCCAAGGTCCGGGTGTTCATCGATTGGCTGAGCGAACTGCTCCAGCACAAGGGCTTGGCCTGAGGAATTGTTATTATTCTGATAACAATGAAAACCAAGGATCGCTATTTTTCTTTCCAATCCCGCCGCCTATCGTTCGTCCCACCGGTGCCCTGAGCACCACTACCTTTCGAACGGAGGCATCATGGACCTGAAACTCAACGGCAAGACCGCCCTGGTCACCGGCGCCAGCATGGGGCTGGGTCGCGCCATCTGCAAAACCCTCGCCGCTGAAGGCGTGCAGGTCATGGGTGTAGCCCGCAGCGCTGACTTGCTGCAAAGCCTGGCCGAAGAAATCTGCGACGCGGGCGGTCTCGTGCCATTGACGCTGATCCAGGACTTCGTCGCCCCGGACGCGCCTCAGTGCATTGCCGCCGCCGCGCTGGAGCGCCTGCAACATGTCGACATCCTGATCAACTGTGCGGGCGGCAGCCGTCCGATGGCCATTGATGCGCCGGAAAGTGAATGGATCGAGGGCATGACCCTGAATTTCGATCGCCATCGGCAACTGACCCAGCAATTGCTCGCGCAGTTCATTGAGCGCAGAAGCGGCACGATCATCAACATCAGCGGCAACCTGGAACCGGAAGTGGTGAACGCCGCGATCGTCGCCAAGGCCGGATTGGTGGCGTGGTCCAAAGGGCTTTCCGAGCAACTGGGCCAGTACGGCATCACCGTCAATTGCGTCCAACCGGGCTTGATCGACACCGCGCAAATCCGCCGCCTCTACCCCGGCGACGCCCGACGCGAATTCGCCGAACGCAACATCGCCCTCGGCGATTTCGGTGAGCCGGTTGACGTGGCCAACGCCGTGACCTTCCTCGCCTCGCCGCTGGCGCACTACATCACCGGGACCATCGTGACCGTGGATGGCGGTATGCGCGGTTACTCGTTCTGATCGGATAAAACGAGATTTCCATTCGCCTTCGCCCCATATTCCTTTGTGGGAGCGGGCTTGCTCGCGAAAGCGGTCTGTCATTCAACTTAGATGTCGACTGACACACCGCCTTCGCGAGCAAGCCCGCTCCCACAGGGGGATTTGGGGTTAGGCGTTGTTTTCGCGGAGTTCCTCGATGCTGATTTCGCGCATCCGGAATTTCTGGATCTTGCCCGTCACCGTCATCGGAAACTCTTCTACGAACTTGAAGTAACGCGGTGTCTTGAAGTGCGCGATGCGGGATTTGCACCAGGTTTTCAGTTCTTCTTCAGTCGCTGTATGGCCGGGGTGGAACTTGATCCAGGCGACGATCTCTTCGCCGTAGCGCGAGCAGGGAATGCCGATCACTTGCACATCCGCTACCGCCGGGTGGGTGAAGAAGAACTCTTCCAGCTCACGGGGATAAACGTTTTCACCACCACGGATGATCATGTCCTTGTTGCGCCCGGCGATGCACACGTAGCCCTCGTCGTTCATGCTCGCCAGGTCACCCGTGTGCATCCAGCCCGCCTGATCAATCGCTTCGGCGGTGCCTTGCGGGTTGTTCCAGTAGCCGAGCATCACGCTGTAACCACGGGTGCAGAGCTCGCCAATCGTGCCGCGTGGCACCAGGTTGCCGGCCTCGTCGATGATCTTGCTTTCCAGTTGCGGCTGGGTGCGACCGACGGTGGTAACGCGCAATTCCAGTTCGTCTGACGGACCGGTCTGCAAAGACACCGGGCTTGTTTCCGTCATGCCGTAGGCAATTTGCACTTCGCTCATGTGCATTTCGTTGATGACCCGGCGCATCACCTCGATCGGGCATGTCGCCCCGGCCATGATTCCGGTGCGCAGGGTCGACAGGTCGAAGTCAGCGCGTTGCGGTTGGTCGAGCATGGCGATGAACATGGTCGGTACGCCGTAGAGCGCGGTGGCTCTTTCTTCGGCGACGGTGGTCAGGGTCAGCAGCGGATCGAAGGCATCGTTGGGGTAAATCATCGTGCTGCCGTGGGTGATGCAGCCGAGGTTACCCATGACCATGCCGAAGCAGTGATACAGCGGCACCGGGATCACCAGCCGATCATCGGCGCTCAGGCCCAGGCTTTCGCCGACCATGTAGCCGTTATTGAGAATGTTGTAGTGACTGAGGGTCGCGCCCTTGGGGAAACCGGTGGTGCCGGAGGTGTACTGGATGTTCACCGGTTGGTCGAAATGCAGGCTGTTTTGGCGTTCATTCAATTGCTCGAGCGAGACGCTGGCGGCGAGATCGGCCAGTTGCGACCACGGCAGGAAACCCGAGGGCGGCTGGGCGTCGAGGCTGATTACACCGCGCAGGTCCGGCAGGCGTTCGCTCTGCAACTGACCGATAGACTGCTCCGCCAACTCCGGCACCAGCCCTTGCAACATCCCGTGATAGTCAGAGGTCTTGAAGGACCCGGCGCAGACCAGCCATTGGCAGCCGGATTGCTTCAACACGTATTCGAGTTCGGAGCTGCGATAGGCCGGGTTGATGTTGACCAGGATCACGCCGATTTTCGCGCTGGCGAACTGGCTGATGCACCACTGCGCGCAGTTCGGTGCCCAGATGCCGAGGCGATCACCGGTCTGCAAACCCAGCGCCAGCAATGCCCGGGCGTGCAGGTCCACCGCGTCTGCGAGTTGCTGCCAGGTGTAACGCAGCTGTTGATGACGCACGACCAGCGCTTCGCCGTCCGGGTACTGCGCGACCGTGTGATCGAACTTCTCGCCGATGGTCATCGCCAGCAAGGCTTTGTCCTGGGAACCGCGGGTGTAACTGCGCTGCGGGTTTGCACTGGGTTGATCCATGACGACCCCTATTGTCTTTATTTGTGGGTTGCCGACGTTCACCTGTGGGAGCGGGCTTGCTCGCGAAGGCGTCGTGTCAGTTGACCTTACTTTGACTGACAAACCGCTTTCGCGAACAAGCCCGCTCCCACAGGGTAGGTCCGCTTTCTATCTTGAACTGGCCCTACTCTCGCTCAAGTTGACGTTAACGTAAAGGGTGATTGACAGCCATTCGTCACAGGCTTACGTTAACGTAAAGGTGAGAACCCAATCACGGTCCTCCCTACCCTACAAAAAAGCCAAAAGGTGACCCATGAGCTATCCATCCCTGAACTTTGCCCTCGGTGAAACCATCGACATGCTGCGCGATCAGGTCCAGTCCTTCGTCGCCAAAGAGATCGCCCCGCGCGCCGCTCAGATCGACATCGACAACCTGTTTCCCGCGGACCTGTGGCGCAAATTCGGTGACATGGGACTGCTGGGCGTCACCGTGCCGGAAGAGTACGGCGGCGCTGGCCTGGGTTACCTGGCCCACGTGGTGATCATGGAAGAAATCAGCCGTGGCTCGGCCTCCGTGGCGTTGTCCTACGGCGCGCATTCCAACCTGTGCGTGAACCAGATCAACCGCAACGGCAACCACGAACAGAAAACCAAATACCTGCCCAAACTGATCAGCGGCGAGCACATCGGCGCCCTGGCCATGAGCGAACCGAACGCCGGTTCCGACGTGGTCTCAATGAAATTGCGCGCTGACAAACGCGGCGACAAGTACGTGCTCAACGGCAGCAAGACCTGGATCACCAACGGCCCCGACGCCAACACCTACGTGATCTACGCCAAGACCGACCTGGAAAAAGGCCCGCATGGCATCACCGCATTTATCGTCGAGCGCGATTCCAAGGGCTTCAGCCGCAGCAACAAGTTCGACAAGCTCGGCATGCGCGGCTCCAACACCTGCGAGCTGTTCTTCGATGACGTCGAAGTACCGGAAGAAAACATCCTCGGCGTGCTCAACGGCGGCGTGAAGGTGCTGATGAGCGGCCTCGATTACGAGCGCGTCGTGCTGTCGGGCGGCCCGACCGGGATCATGCAGGCGTGCATGGACTTGATCGTTCCGTACATCCACGACCGCAAGCAATTCGGCCAGAGCATTGGCGAGTTCCAGCTGATCCAGGGCAAAGTCGCCGACATGTATACCCAACTCAACGCCAGCCGCGCTTACCTCTACGCAGTGGCCCAAGCCTGCGAACGCGGGGAAACCACGCGCAAGGACGCTGCCGGCGTGATCCTCTACAGCGCCGAACGCGCCACGCAAATGGCCCTCGACGCGATCCAGATTCTCGGCGGTAACGGCTACATCAACGAATTCCCGGCCGGTCGTCTGCTGCGTGACGCCAAGCTGTACGAAATCGGCGCCGGCACCAGTGAGATACGTCGCATGCTGATCGGTCGCGAACTGTTCAACGAAACCCGCTAAACGGAGCTGTCCATGGCTATCCTGCATACCCAGCTCAACCCCCGTTCGGCGGAGTTCGCCGCCAACAGCGCGGCGATGCTCACACAGGTCGACGCCCTGCACACCCTGCTCGCCCAGGTGCAGCAAGGTGGCGGCCCGAAGGCGCAAGAACGCCACACCTCCCGGGGCAAATTGCTGCCCCGCGAGCGGATCAATCGCCTGCTCGATCCGGGCTCGCCGTTTCTCGAAATCAGCCAACTCGCGGCTTACGCGGTGTACGGCGAAGATGTTCCGGCGGCGGGCGTGATTGCCGGGATCGGCCGGGTCGAAGGCGTCGAATGCATGATCGTCGCCAACGACGCCACGGTGAAAGGCGGTTCGTACTACCCGCTGACCGTAAAAAAACACCTGCGCGCCCAGACCATCGCCCAGCAGAACCGTTTGCCGTGCATCTACCTGGTGGACTCCGGCGGCGCCAACCTGCCGCGTCAGGATGAAGTGTTTCCGGACCGCGAGCACTTCGGGCGGATCTTCTTCAACCAGGCCAACATGAGTGCCATGGGGATTCCGCAGATTGCCGTGGTGATGGGTTCGTGCACCGCCGGCGGTGCTTATGTGCCGGCGATGGCTGACGAAGCGATCATGGTGCGCAACCAGGCAACGATTTTCCTCGCCGGCCCGCCGCTGGTGAAAGCCGCGACCGGTGAAGTGGTCAGCGCCGAGGATCTGGGCGGGGCCGATGTGCACTGCAAGATTTCCGGGGTCGCCGACCATTACGCCGAGAGCGACGAACACGCCCTCGCCCTCGCTCGACGCAGCGTGGCCAACCTCAACTGGCGCAAGCTCGGTGAGCTGCAACAACGCACGCCGATCGCGCCGCTGTACAGCAGCGACGAATTGTATGGCGTGGTTTCGGCGGACGCCAAGCAGCCGTTCGATGTGCGCGAAGTCATCTCACGGCTGGTCGACGGGTCAGTGTTCGACGAATTCAAAGCGCTGTTCGGGACGACCCTGGTGTGCGGTTTCGCCCACTTGCACGGTTACCCGATCGCGATCCTCGCCAACAACGGCATCCTGTTCGCCGAAGCCGCGCAGAAAGGCGCGCACTTTATCGAACTGGCCTGCCAGCGCGGCATTCCGCTGCTGTTCCTGCAGAACATCACCGGTTTCATGGTCGGCCAGAAATACGAGGCCGGCGGCATCGCCAAGCACGGCGCCAAACTGGTGACCGCCGTGGCGTGCGCCAAGGTGCCGAAATTCACTGTGATCATCGGCGGCAGCTTCGGCGCCGGGAACTATGGGATGTGTGGTCGGGCTTACGATCCGCGTTTCCTGTGGATGTGGCCGAATGCGCGCATCGGCGTGATGGGCGCCGAGCAGGCAGCTGGCGTGCTGGTGCAGGTCAAGCGTGAGCAGGCGGAACGCAGCGGCCAGGCGTTCAGCGCCGAGCAGGAAGCCGAGATCAAGCAGCCGATCCTCGATCAGTACGAAGAACAGGGTCACCCCTACTACTCCAGCGCACGACTGTGGGACGACGGCGTCATCGACCCGGCGCAGACCCGCGATGTACTGGCCCTGGCCTTGTCCGCGTCGCTGAACGCGCCAATCGAACCGAGCCGCTTCGGCGTGTTCCGGATGTGATGTTCTGTGGGAGCGGGCTTGTGTGGCGAGGGGGCTTGCCCCCGTTCGATTGCGAAGCAATCGCCTCCCAGCAATCCCCCCACAAGAGTTGTGGAGACGGACCAATATGAGCGACTTCAACACCCTCGAACTGCTGACCGACCCGCGAGGTTTCGCGACCCTGTGGCTCAGCCGTGAAGAAAAGAACAATGCGTTCAACGCCGAGATGATCCGCGAACTGATCCTCGCCCTGGACAAGGTCGCGGGCGACGCCAGCCTGCGGTTTTTGCTGGTGCGTGGACGCGGCAAGCATTTCAGTGCCGGCGCCGATCTGGCCTGGATGCAGCAATCCGCCGAACTCGATTACCACACCAACCTCGACGACGCCCGGGAACTGGCGGAGCTGATGTACAACCTCGCCAAGCTGAAAATCCCGACCTTGGCCGTGGTGCAAGGCGCAGCGTATGGCGGCGCACTCGGCCTGATCAGTTGCTGCGACATGGCGATTGGCGCCGATGACGCGCAGTTCTGCCTGTCGGAAGTGCGCATCGGCCTGGCGCCTGCCGTGATCAGCCCGTTCGTTGTGCAAGCCATCGGCGAACGGGCGGCGCGGCGTTATGCCCTGACTGCCGAACGTTTCGGCGGGCAACGGGCGCGGGAAATCGGTTTGTTGTCGGAGAGTTATCCGGTCGCGGAACTGGAGCAGAACGTCGAGCAGTGGATCAATAATCTGCTGCTCAACAGCCCGGCGGCCATGCGGGTCAGCAAGGACTTGCTGCGCGAAGTCGGCCACGGCGCACTGACCCCGGCCCTGCGCCGCTACACCGAGAATGCGATCGCGCGCATTCGTGTCAGCCCTGAAGGCCAGGAAGGCCTGCGCGCCTTTCTGCAAAAACGTCCGCCGAACTGGCAAGCCGAAACCACCAAGGAGCCGCGTTGATGAGCGCACCTGTCCTCACCACCCTGCTGGTGGCCAACCGTGGCGAGATTGCCTGCCGCGTGATGCGCACCGCCAAGGCCCTGGGCCTGACCACCGTCGCCGTGCACAGCGCCACCGACCGTGACGCCCGGCACAGCCGCGAAGCGGATATCCGCGTGGACCTAGGCGGCAGCAAGGCTGCCGACAGCTACCTGCAAATCGACAAACTGATCGCAGCGGCCAAAGCCAGCGGCGCCCAGGCGATTCATCCGGGTTATGGCTTTTTGTCCGAGAACGCCGGGTTTGCCCGCGCGATTGAAGAGGCAGGCCTGATTTTCCTCGGCCCACCCGCCTCCGCTATTGATGCGATGGGCAGCAAGTCCGCCGCCAAAGCCTTGATGGAAACCGCCGGCGTGCCGCTGGTGCCGGGCTATCACGGCGAGGCCCAGGACTTCGACACGTTCCGCGATGCCTGTGAACGCATCGGTTATCCGGTGCTGCTCAAAGCCACGGCCGGTGGCGGCGGTAAAGGCATGAAAGTGGTCGAGGACGTCAGCCAGTTGGCCGAAGCCCTGGCCTCGGCTCAGCGTGAAGCGCAGTCGTCGTTCGGCGATTCGCGGATGCTGGTGGAGAAGTACCTGCTCAAGCCACGTCACGTGGAAATCCAAGTGTTTGCCGATCAACACGGCAACTGCCTGTACCTAAATGAACGGGATTGCTCGATCCAGCGCCGGCATCAGAAAGTCGTCGAGGAAGCGCCGGCCCCGGGCCTGAGCGCGGAATTGCGTCGGGCCATGGGCGAAGCGGCAGTGCGTTCGGCCCAGGCCATCGGTTACGTCGGCGCGGGTACGGTGGAGTTTCTGCTGGATTCGCGCGGCGAGTTCTTCTTTATGGAGATGAACACCCGCCTGCAAGTCGAGCATCCGGTCACCGAAGCCATTACTGGCCTGGACCTGGTGGCCTGGCAGATTCGCGTGGCGCGGGGTGAAGCGTTGCCGATGACCCAGGCGGAAGTGCCGCTGATTGGTCACGCCATTGAAGTGCGTTTGTACGCTGAAGATCCGGGTAATGATTTCCTGCCGGCCACCGGGCGCCTGGCGTTGTATCGCGAATCCGCCCCGGGACCGGGACGTCGTGTGGACAGCGGCGTTGAAGAAGGCGATGAGATCTCGCCGTTCTACGATCCGATGCTCGGCAAGCTGATTGCCTGGGGCGAGGACCGTGAGCAGGCGCGCCTGCGGCTGTTGAGCATGCTCGATGAGTTCGCCATCGGCGGGCTCAAGACCAACATCAACTTCCTGCGCCGGATCGTCGGCCATCCTGCCTTCGCGGCGGCGGAACTGGATACCGGGTTTATTCCCCGTTATCAGGAGCAACTGCTGCCAGCGCCGACGGACCTCAGCGATGAGTTCTGGCAAGTGGCGGCACAAGGGTTTGCCCAGAGCCAGCCGTCGGTGTTGCGTGCCGATGACAGCAGTTCGCCGTGGGCGATCAACAGTGGTTTCCGTGCCGGGCTGCCGAAAGAAATCACCTTGCATTTGAGTTGCGAGGGCCAGGATCGCGCGTTGACTCTGGGCGATTTGAGTACCGCGCAGCTCAAGGGTGAGCAATTGCTGACCGAGCACGACGGCGTGCGCCGTCAGCATCGGGCTATTCGCCGTGGCGACGCTCTGTATCTGCAATGGGACGGTGAACTGCGCCGGGTCGAAACCTACGATCCGATCGCTGCGGTCGAATCCAGCCACAGCCATCAGGGCGGTCTGACCGCGCCCATGAATGGCAGCATTGTTCGCGTGTTGGTGGAGGCCGGGCAAACGGTCGAAGCCGGGGCGCAACTGGTGGTGCTGGAGGCGATGAAGATGGAGCACAGCATTCGTGCGCCCCATGCCGGGGTGATCAAGGCGTTGTATTGCCAGGAAGGCGAGATGGTCAGCGAAGGCAGTGCGTTGGTCGAGTTGGAAGAAGCGTGAAATGAAGATCGGTCCTACGCATTGCGAGGACCGATCTGATTAGAATTTGGCTGTCGCCTGAACCACCACGCCGATAATTCGGCACTCCTCGGTGAAAAGGGCTTTCGGATACGTCGGATTGAGCGGGACCAGATAACGCTGCCCGCCCTCTTCGATCAGTTTGCGAAACGTCGCCTCCGAACTGTCCGGCCACTGGGCGATCACCAGTTTTCCGGGCTCCGGCACAATGGCCGGGTCCACCAGGATCATCATGCCCTCGGGGATGCTGATACCCGTCGGCGCGGTCATCGCGTCGCCCAGCACACTCAACCAGAAGGCCGGGCCCTGGGCGTGGTAGTCGGTCAACTCATAGCGTTCCTCCTTGCGGTACACCGTCAGCTCACCATCGCGCGCCTGCGCCGGCTCCTTCCAGTCACTGACCGGGTAGCGGAAGTACGGGTTGTACTTGAGCGCCAGGGGCATCTCTTCCTCTTCCAGGGCGAGCGGTTCGCGGATCACCAGCGCCACTTCGAGGAAGTCCATGCCTAACGCCTTCAACACGCGGTTCATGTTGACGACGCCAGGATCGCGGCGCTTGTTCAGCCAGTGGCCGACGCCGCCCTGGGACATCCCGAGGCGCTCTCCGAGTTCTTCTTGAGTGATTTTGAGTTCACTCATTTTGGCCTTGACCAATTCAATCCATTTATCCATGTGCGGCACGATACGTGGGCGTCTCCGGCCAACAAAACACAAATTGTAGTATTAAAACTCTGGTCACAAATACAGTAAGTACTAGGATGGAATCACGGATCTGAATCTATCACGGAGTTTGCAATCATCATGACCATCCCCAGCCACGACACGCCCGACACTCAGTTCGACACCACCTTCACCTCGCCAAAAGGCTGCGCCGCCGCGCAACGGGCGCTGGATTATTACTTGAAACCAGCTGTTTCAGAGGTGGAAGTCCCGGCGCGCTTTTTCGATGTGAATCGCAACGTCAGCAGTGAAGAGGCGCTGGTCCATGCATCCGACCTGCTGCGCTGTGCCGCCGCCACCGCACAGGAATCAGCCGATAACCTGCAAGGCGCAAACCGGGCGCTGGCGTTTTCGGTGGTGCACATGATTGATATGGCGCAGGCGATGGTCGACCGATCCCTGGATGGCGATCAGAACGACTGAGACGGAATTGTTTTCGAGGAGGACAGGAAAGAATTTTCCAATCGCGCAGATAAAATCATTTGACTTGCAAACGAGAATGATTATTATTGCATGCAGCTGGTCGCGAGATCAGTCGATGGACCAGAGGACCTTAGGTCGGTCTCCTGGACTATCTCCTCATCAGGCTAATCACGGTTTTTGACCCGGCTTTTTGCCGGGTCTTTTTTTTGCCAGTTATTCTGGCTTTGGCTTCAGGCTAATGAAGACTGTAGGTGCTGCTAATTCGATGGCCGGCATGATATCAAAAGAATGTCTGCTGGCAAGAGAAGCCCGGCAACATTGGGCCAAACTAATCCAAAATAGCACTTGAGAATCAATCACACAGTCTCTAAGCTGCTTCGGCGTCAAGGAGGACGCCCCCCGCTTCACCCCGCATTTTTCACCGATTCATCCCCGCCTTGCGTGTAAAGTAGCAGCCATAAAATCATAATCAGGAATCGACTATGACCGTGGCTAAATCCTCTTTCGATATCAGCGCCAACTTTGACAGCGGCAACATTGAAGTACTGGACATCAGCAACCCGCTGCAAGCGCTTCTGGCCATCAAACCAGACACCCGCAGCCAGCATTTCCAGTGGTTCCACTTCAAGGCCAGCGGCCTGCATGTCGGTCAAGAGCATTGGTTTCGCCTGAACAACGCCAGTAAATCCTCGTACAACAAAGCCTGGGACGGTTATCAGGCCGTGGCGTCCTACGACCACGTCAACTGGTTCCGCGTGCCAACCATTTTCGAAGGCGATTGCCTGCGCTTCAGCCTCGAAGCCACGGCCACCCACGCCTGGTTTGCCTACTTCGAACCCTACAGCCGTGGTCGCCATGACTGGCTGATCGAACAGGCGTTGACCAAGGCCGGCACTGAGCTGCTGGCCACCGGCAAAAGCGCCGAAGGCCGGGATATCCAGTTGCTGCGCAAAGGCACCGGCGCCGAAGGTCAGCGCAAGGTCTGGATGATTGCGCAACAACATCCGGGCGAACACATGGCCGAGTGGTTCATGGAAGGCGTGATCGAACGCCTGGAAAAGCATGACGATCCCGTACTGAAAAAACTCTTGGCCAGCGCCGACCTGTACCTGATCCCCAACATGAACCCGGACGGCGCCTTCCACGGCCATTTGCGCACCAACGCCGTGGGCCAGGACCTGAACCGCGCCTGGCAGAGCGCCAGCCAGGAAGTCAGCCCGGAAGTGCTGTTTGCTCAGCAGCAGATGGAAAAGTACGGTGTCGATCTGTTCCTCGACATCCACGGCGACGAGGAAATCCCCTACATTTTCACCGCCGGGTGTGAAGGCAACACCGGTTATACACCGCGGATCGAGAAGCTCGAAACCCACTTCCGCGATCACCTGAAGCAGCTGACCAAGGATTTCCAGACCAAGCACGGCTACACCCGTGACTTGCCTGGTAAAGCCAACATGACCCTGGCTTGCAACAGCGTAGGTCAGAAGTTCGACTGCCTGTCGCTGACCCTGGAGATGCCGTTCAAAGACAACGACGACGCGCCGAATGCGTTGACGGGTTGGTCGGGCAAGCGCTCCAAGCAGTTGGGCAAAGATGTGCTGACGACTGTTGCGGAGATGGTTGATACGTTGCGTTGATTAGCCTCTAAGATCAAAAGATCGCAGCCTTCGGCAGCTCCTACAAAAGCGCGATCTTTTGATCTTTCATTCCGGAACCACCCGCACACAATCCTCCGGCCCCAACAACCGCCCATCCTCCGCCCGCAACTCCAACGGTCGCACCGGCCGTCCATGCTCACGATCCACCACCCGTGAATGCGCCTCCCCGGCCTCAAAGAAAAACGCCTCGCCCCACTGCCGCAAGCCGATGATCAACGGGAACAGGCCTTTGCCCTTCTCCGTCAGTACGTATTCCTGATACGCACTGCCATCCGAGGCCGGCACCAAATCAAAAATCCCGTGGGCCACCAACGTGCGCAGTCGCGCCGAGAGAATGTTCTTGGCCATGCCCAAATTGCGCTGAAACTCGCCAAAGCGGCGGATGCCATCGAAGGCATCGCGCACGATCAGCAACGACCACCAATCGCCAATGGCATCCAGTGACCGGGCGACCGGGCATTCGGCGCCTTCCATGCTTGTTCGTTTGACCATGATCTCGCTCGCAGACTGCAAATGTAGTTGCAATATAAAACCAGCCTCCTTACCGTACAACTGGTTTTATTTTGAAACCACATCAGGAGTCTGGCATGAAACCCAACCCTTCCTTGAACAGCGGCGTGGTGCTGCTGTTCGCTGTTGCCTGCGGACTGGCCGTCGGAAACGTGTATTACGCCCAGCCATTGCTCGATGCCATGGCCGACGCCTTCGCCATGAACCCGGCAACCATCGGCATCGTCGTCACCCTCACTCAAATCGGTTACGGCGTCGGGTTGTTGTTGCTGGTGCCGCTGGGGGATCTGCTCAACCGGCGGCGCCTGATCGTCACGCAAACGCTGTTGTCGGCGGTGGCGTTGCTGATGATCGCCTTCGCGCAAAACAGCGCCTGGCTGCTGATCGGCATGGCATTGACCGGTTTGCTGGCGGTGGTGACCCAGGTATTGGTGGCATACGCGGCCACCCTGGCGATTCCCGCCCAGCGCGGACGCGTGGTGGGCGTGGTCACCAGCGGCATCGTCGTCGGGATTTTACTGGCGCGCACCGTGGCCGGCGGCATGGCGGACCTGGCCGGTTGGCGCTCGATTTATCTGTTGTCTGCGGGGCTGACCCTGTTGATGGCAATGCTGTTGTTTCGCGTGCTGCCCAAACAGGAAGCCCCGCAACCGACACACACTTATGCCGCGCTGATCGGTTCGGTATTCAGTCTGTTCAAGGAGGAACCGGTGCTGCGCCAACGGGCCATCCTCGCCCTGCTGACCTTCGCCAGCGCCATGGTGTTGTGGACGCCCATGGTGCTGCCCCTGAGCGCCCCACCGCTGTCGTTGTCCCACACACAAATCGGATTATTCGGACTGGCCGGTGCGGCCGGTGCACTGGCGGCTGCCCGCGCGGGACATCTGGCCGATCGCGGTCTGGGCCAATGGACCAGCGGCCTGTCGTTGTTGCTGATGCTGGCTTCGTGGCTGCCCATCGCCTTCACCCAATCGTCGCTGTGGGCGTTGCTGCTGGGAGTGATCACGTTGGATTTAGGCTTGCAGGCCGTACACGTCACCAGCCAGAGCATGATCTACAACGTGCGGCCGGAAGCGCAAAGCAGACTGACGGCCGGGTACATGCTGTTTTATTCGATTGGCAGTGCGCTGGGGTCGATTGGTTCGACGGCGATGTATGCGTGGGGTGGATGGATGGGCGTGTGCCTGCTGGGTGCAGGGATCAATGCCGTGGCGCTGATCTACTGGTGGCGAACATTGCCCTCAAAAACACTTCAATCCTGTGGGAGCGGGCTTGCTCGCGAAAGCGGAGTGTCAGACACATGAATACTGACTGACATGTCGCCTTCGCGAGCAAGCCCGCTCCCACACTAGTTCAGCGGGGGGTCAGGTCAACCGCGATCCTTGCCCCGCAACATGCTGTCCAGCACGTCATCACGACGCACCCAGCCATGGAACAACGCCGCCGCCAAATGCAGCAGCACGGTCAGGAACAACAGATACGCCAGGTACCCATGGGCCTTGCGCAGTACCGCGAACACCTGCGCATTCGCCGGCACAATCGATGGCAACTGCAACGAATTGCTGAGCATCACCGGGTCGCCCGCCGCCGAAATCATCGCCCAACCGAGCAGCGGCAAAATCAGCATCAACGCGTACAGCAAGACATGGGACGCCTTGGCCGCCAGCACCTGCCAGCCCGGCAGGTCTGCCGGCAGCGGTGGTTGCTGCGTGGAAAATCGCACGGCCAGGCGCACGATCACCAACAGCAAAATCGCAATGCCCAACGGTTTGTGCAGATGGATCAGCCACTCATGCCGCTCGGACACCGAGGCCACCATGCCCGCGCCGATAAACAGCATCGCGATGACCATCAGTGCCATCAGCCAGTGCAGCAAGCGCGCCAGCGGGACGAAATGCTTGGGTTGGGCGCTCATTATTGAGCCTCCTGTTTGGCGGCGGGCAACTGATTGACTTCGCTGGTGCGACGCAAGTAGGAACTGGCGTAACCGGCGGAACGTGCGGCGAGCAACGGGTCGTCGGAGCCTTCGATCCCGGCCGGCAACACCAGCGGATCGTAGTTGATGTCGCGGCACTCGCCGTTCAATTGCGGCTGGGTTGCTTCCAGCACCAAAGTCCCGGCATTCAAGACTTTGCGGCCCTCAGGCCAGGCCTTGCTGGCGTCATTCACCGGATCACCGGGATTGGCCAGGGTGATGTTCAACTGCCAACGCAGCGGCCCTGCGGAAATCCGTTGCACCAGGTCTTTTTCGAGGAAATCGCTGCCTTCAGGCGCCGTGGCACCCGCCGCGTCCTGAGCCACCGGGACCATGCTCCAACGTACCGCCTGCTTCTGCCCGGAGGCATTCACCAGGTAAAACGCGTTGACGCTGTTGTAGGTTTCCGTCACGTAACTGGCCGACGGCTTGGCGGTTTTGATCCAGGCCAGGAACGGCCCGGCTTCCGGATGCGAGCCAAAGAACGCCGGGACCAACGCCGGGTTCGGTTTGCCCGTGGCCGGGTCCGGCGACTGCGCCTGTTGCAGTTGATAGAACGCCTCGGGCGTGCCCACCGGGAACACCGGCATGCTGTTCATCCCGGTGCGCCACTGTTGGCCATTGGCCTGGGTGAAACGCAACGCCAGGCTGCGGATCGGCACCGCAGAATCCGGCGCGTAGGGATTGCCGGCCGGCAAGGCGAAACGTCCGACCACCGGGGTCTTTGGCTCATTGAACACCTGGGCGGTGGAATAACTGCGCGCCTCGCCGCTGCTCTCGAAATGCCCGATCACGCACACGCCTTTGGAGTGGTTACGCCGGAAGCCCGGATGCACGCCGTTGTTGGTTTCCAGCACATTGATCAGTTTTTTCGGCGTCAGACGCTGTGGGTCGAAGGTGCCGTTGACGTAGGCAAAAGCCCCGGCCACGGCGGCGACGATCACGGCGATGCCGGCCAGGCGCAACGTCAGGCTCGCGGCACTCAAGGGTGGCCGGGTGGGCGGTGATGAGCGATCTACCATGAAAGACTCCAGGGCCATCGGCCACAAGTGAGAAGAACCAAGCAGACGCACCCCGCGCAGCTTTATTCCATCGGCCGGTATTTATTTTTACCGACGTGGAATAACCTCGAATCCCGGGCGTCTTCCTAGTCCACAGCGTAGTGACTAGTCAGAAACTCATGAACGATATCGACGAACAGCTGAGAGAAATCATTCCCAGATTGCGCCGGTTTGCCGTGTCGTTGACGCGCAATTCCAGCAGCGCCGACGATCTGGTCCAGGCCAGCCTGGAGCGGGCGCTGTCGAGTTGGAGCGATAAACGCCCCGACGGCGACTTGCGCGCCTGGCTGTTTTCGATTCTGTACCGGCAGTTTCTCGACGCTCACCGGCGCTCCCGGCGCTATGCGCGGATGCTCGAATTCTTTACCGGCCGTGACGATGCGCACCCCTCGGCCGAGCGCAGCGTGATCGCCCAGACCACCCTGCAAGCCTTCGACCAGCTCAACACCGAACAGCGCGCACTGCTGCTGTGGGTGTCGGTGGAAGGCCTGACCTATAAAGAGGTCGCCGAGATTCTCGGCGTCCCGACTGGCACCGTGATGTCCCGCCTGTCCCGCGCCCGCCAGGCCTTGCGCGAACTCAGCGACGGCGAAATCAGCCGCCCTTCCCTGCGGAGACTCAAATGATCAGCATGCCCCCAAGTGAGCGTGACCTGCACGCCTACGTCGATCACCAGCTCAGCGATGCCGACCGACGCCTGGTGGAGACTTTTCTCGCCACTAACGCTGAAATTTCCGAGCAAGTACGCGCCTGGCAACACGACGCCCAGCAACTGCGCGCGGCCCTTGGCGGTGCGTTGCAGCAACCGGCCAACCCGGAACTCGATCCGGCGTTGATTCGCCAACGCCTCAAACGTCAGTCCCGGCGACACCTGGCCAGCGCGGCGGTGTTGCTGATTGCAGTCGGCATTGGCGGGATCAGTGGCTGGCAGGCGCGGGAGATGACCCTGCTCAGCACCCAGGCGCCGATGGCCGATGCGATGCAGGCTTACCGGTTGTTTGCCCAGCAAGGCATGTTGCCGGCGGACTACAAGGTCAGCGACAACGGCGATATCCAGGGCTGGCTCGACCGTTACTTCACCCAGGCCCATCGCTTGCCGGATTTGGCGAACGCCGGGTTCAAACCGGTCAGCGGGCGCTTGCTCAGCACCGAACAAGGGCCGGCGGCGATGGTGGTCTACGAGGATCAGGGCGGACACAAGATCAGTTTCTATGTGCGTCCGCCGGGGCCGAAAAATTACCTGCTGCCCCGGGGCAGTCGCAGTGATGGGGAATTGCAGGCCGAGTATTGGTCGGGGGCCGGGTACAACTACGCGATGGTCAGCCCGAGCGATACGGCGGCGGCGCGGATGCTCAAGCAAACCGTACAGTTCTGACAACACCACAAATCCCCCTGTGGGAGCGGGCTTGCTCGCGAAGGCGGTGTGTCAGTCGGCACTTACGTGTCTGATACACCGCATTCGCGAGCAAGCCCGCTCCCACAGGGGGATTGGGTGGTGTCAGTTCTGGCCAAACACCTGCGAAGGCCTGCGCAGCAAAGGATCAAACGGATTAATCCGCGGCCCGATCAACGCCGCCTCGCGCTTGAGCATTTCCACCACCGTCGGCAACCGATCCGGTCCCAATCGATCACTGACAGTGGCCACACTCAACGCCGCCACCGCCCGCCCGTCACGATCCAGAATCGGCACCGCCACCCCGGCCATGCCTTGCAATACGCCGGTATTGCGCCCGGCATAGCCCAGCGCCCGTACGTTCTCGACTTCCGAACGCAGGAACACCTCGTCATACAAATGGAAATCCTTGAGTCGCGGCAGGTTGTAGTGAATCACCGTGTCCCGCTCTTCTTCCGGCAGAAACGCCAAAATCGCCAGACTGCCCTGCCCGACACCCAACGCAACGCGCCCGCCAATGTCGCCGGTAAACGTGCGGATCGGAAACGGCCCTTCACTGCGATCCAGGCAGATCGCATCAAAGCCACTGCGCGCCAGCAGAAACAACGAATCCCCCAACGACGCCGACAGCCGCAACAACGCCGGGCGCGCCAGTTCCCGCAGGTTGCCGGTGTTGCCGGCACGTGCCGCGAGGGCGAAGAAATCCAGGCTCAGGCGATAGCGTTTGCTGCGTGCATCCTGCTCAACCATGCCCTCGTCCATCAGGCTGCGCAGCAAACGATGGGTCGTCGGTTGCGACAGACCGATGCGCTGGGCCAGTTGCGTCACGCGCTCACCGCCCTCGACCGTATCACCGAGGCTGCGCAGCACCGCAAACAGCCGGGAGACGGCGCCGACACCGACTTCATTTTTGTTTTCATTCCGCTCAGTGGAATCAGGCATGGGTTTTCTCGATTAAAAATTTACTCACTGAATGAAACTGAAAATAGTCATCGCTTCAGTGAAATAGGCCATTGAGCCCATCCTATTCTTCGTCCTACTCTGCGTCCATACAGGGGCGATTCGAACAACAGCGGCAGCCGACCCACGTCGAGCGCCAACGCACCCCGCATCATCCTTTCGTATCTGCCCATACAAAAAAGCGCGACCCCAGGCCGCGCATAACAATCTCAGGTGGAGCGCAGCTATGGCATTCGTGCAACTTGAAAACCTCGGTAAACGCTACGGCGCAATCGACGCGGTCGTCGCCACCAACCTCTCGGTGGAGAAAGGCGAGTTCGTCTCCCTGCTCGGCCCTTCCGGTTGCGGCAAAACCACCACCCTGCAAATGATTGCCGGCTTCGTCGAAGTCAGCAGCGGACGCATCGTGCTCGACGGTCGCGACATCACCCACGCCAAACCCGCCAGTCGTGGCTTGGGCGTGGTGTTCCAGAGTTATGCGTTGTTCCCGCACATGAGCGTGCAGGACAACGTCGCCTTCGGCCTGCGGATGCGCAAAGTGCCCAACGCCGAATTGCAGCAACGGGTGGCGCGGGTATTGAAACTGGTGCGCCTCGACCAGCACGCCGAACGCTATCCACGGGAGTTGTCCGGTGGCCAGCGCCAACGCGTGGCATTGGCCCGCGCACTGGTGATTGAACCGCCGGTGCTGCTGCTCGACGAGCCACTGTCCAACCTCGACGCCAACCTGCGCGAAGAGATGCAGTTCGAGATCCGCCGCATCCAGCGTGAAGTCGGGATCACCACGCTGATGGTCACCCACGACCAGTCCGAAGCGCTGTCCATCAGCGATCGCGTCGTGGTGATGCAGGCCGGGCGCATCACCCAGATCGACGCGCCGTACACCCTGTACGAACACCCGCGCACCGAGTTCATTTCCGGCTTCGTCGGCAAAGCCAATCTGCTGCCTGGCGAGCGTGACAGTGCCGGTGTGGTTCAGGTGCGCAGCGGCGGCGACCTGACCCTGAGCCTGCGCCCGGAAAAAATCGATCTGCGGGATGCCGGTCAGGGTCGCTTGCCGGGGAACATCGTCAGCCGTTTCTTCCTCGGCAGCCAATGGCTGTATGGCGTCTCCACGACCCTCGGCGAACTCAGCGTAGTGCGCCGCAACGACGGCTCGGCACCGCTGGCCGAAGGCACGGCGGTAGGCCTGGACTGGGACGCGGCGCTGCTGCGGGTGCTGAGTGTCGATGAGGTGTCGGCATGAGTCTGTTCGCTTCGATTCGTCAGGGGCGCCAAGGCTATTTACTGTCGGCACCGGCGCTGGCGCTGTACGTGTGCCTGCTGGTCATTCCTTTACTGTTGACGCTGGTGCTGTCGTTCAACGTGTTCGACTACAGCTCGGGGATCAACGGCGACGCCTACACCCTCGATCACTACAGCAGCCTGTTGGGCGATCCGTACTTCTACGAGATCTTCCTGCGCACGTTCTGGATCAGCGGCCTGACCACCCTGTTATGCGTGGTGATCGGTGTGCCCGAGGCCTACATCCTCAGTCGCATGGGCGCGCCGTGGCGTTCGATTTTCCTGATCCTGATCCTCACGCCGCTGCTGATTTCCGTGGTGGTGCGCGCCTTCGGCTGGAGCCTGTTGCTCGGCGCCGATGGCCTGGTTAACCAGACCCTGCAAGCCTTCGGCGGCTCGCCGATGAAGCTGCTGTACACGCCGTTCGCGGTGGTGATAGCGCTGGTCCACGTGATGCTGCCGTTCATGATCATTCCGGTCTGGACCTCGCTGCAGAAACTCGACCCGGCCGCCGAGCAAGCCGCGCTGTCACTCGGTGCCAGCCACCTCACGGTGATGCGCAAAGTTGTGCTGCCGCAAATCATGCCCGGCGTGTTGTCTGGCACCTTGATCGTGTTCGGCCTCGCCGCCAGTTCCTTTGCGATTCCCGGATTGCTCGGCGGACGTCGTCTGAAAATGGTCGCGACGCTGATCTACGACCAATACCTGTCGGAGCTGAACTGGCCGATGGGCGCGGCGATTGCCGTGGCCCTGCTGCTGCTCAACCTGCTGATCATGCTGTCGTGGAACCGGATGATCGAAGGCCGCTACAAGAAGTCATTGGGATAACTCGTCATGTCCAAGAACGGTCCTTTCGCCCTGCTGTTTCATGCCCTGGTGGTGCTGTTCATGCTCGCGCCACTGGTGGTGGTGTGCCTGGTGGCCTTCACCCCGGAAAACACCCTGAGCCTGCCCACCACGCACTTTTCCCTGCGCTGGTTTCGCGCGGTGTTCGAGCGGGCTGATTTTGTCGATGCGTTTTACAACAGCCTGATCCTGGCGTTCTGCGCCGCGACTTTGGCGACGCTGATTGCGGTGCCGGCGGCGCTGGCCATCACCCGTTACGAGTTTCCTGGACGGGGCTTTTTCAATGGGTTGTTCCTGTCGCCGATCATCATTCCGCACCTGGTGTTGGGGGTGGCATTGCTGCGGCTGTTTGCGCTGATGGGCGTGAACGGCAGCTTCGGCTGGCTGATCTTCGCTCACGTGCTGGTGATCACGCCGTATGTGCTGCGGCTGGTGCTGGCGTCGGCGATTGGCCTGGATCGCAGCGCTGAACACGCCGCGCAATCCCTGGGCGCCGGGCGTTTCACGCTGTTTAAGCAAATCACGTTGCCGATGATTTTGCCGGGGGTCGCCGGGGGATGGTTGCTGGCGTTTATCAACAGTTTTGATGAGGTCACGTTGTCGATTTTCGTGACTTCGCCGGCGACGCAAACGCTGCCGGTGCGGATGTACGTGTACGCCACCGAATCCATCGACCCGATGATGGCGGCGGTGTCGGCACTGGTAATTGGCCTGACGGCGTTGACGATGATTCTGCTCGACCGGGTCTATGGCCTGGATCGGGTTCTGGTGGGCAAACAATGAGGGCGCCATGGCTCTGCTGAAACGACTGGCCGAAGGCGACCGCCCGGCCCTGGACTTTGTCCTCGACGGCCAACCGGCCACCGCCCTGCTCGGCGACACCGTGCTGACCGCGGTGCTGACCTGCAGCGACCACCTGCGCGGCAGCGACTTCAGCGCCCAACCCCGCGCCGGTTTCTGCCTGATGGGCGCGTGCCAGGATTGCTGGGTACGCCTGGGCGACGGCCGCCGGGTGCGCGCCTGCTCGACCCTGCTCGAACCCGGCCAACAGATCAACCGCGAACCGGGGCGCTCAGTATGAACACCCAATCCACCTGCCAAACCGGGATCCTTTGTGGGAGCGGGCTTGCTCGCGAAAGCAATCAGTCAGCCACCATCCCTGTTAGATGTGCCACCTCCTTCGCGAGCAGGCTCGCTCCCACAGGGGTTTTGCGTCGACCACAAATAATGCAGCCAACCGAGATCCTCTGTGGGAGCGAGCCTGCTCGCGAAGGCGTCGTGTCAGCCACCATCCCTGTTGAATGTGCCGCCCCCTTCGCGAGCAAGCCCGCTCCCACAAGGGTTTTGCGTCGTTCACAAATTTTGCAGCCAACCGAGATCCACTGTGGGAGCGGGCTTGCTCGCGAAGGCGTTGTGTCAGCCACCATCTCTTTTGGATGTGCCGCCCCCTTCGCGAGCAAGCCCGCTCCCACAAGGGTTCAGCGTCGTTCACAAATTTTGCAGCCAACCAAGATCCACTGTGGGAGCAGGCTCGCTCCCACAGGGGTTTTGCGTCGACCACAAATAATGCAGCCAACCGAGATCCACTGTGGGAGCGAGCCTGCTCGCGAAAGCAATCTGTCAGCCACCATCCCTGTTGAATGTGCCGCCCTCTTCGCGAGCAAGCCCGCTCCCACAAGGGTTCAGCGTCGTTCACAAATTTTGCAGCCAACCGAGATCCACTGTGGGAGCGGGCTTGCTCGCGAAGGCGTTGTGTCAGCCACCATCCCTGTTGAATGTGCCGCCCCCTTCGCGAGCAAGCCCGCTCCCACAGGGGGTTTTGTATGAGTCCGGTGATTGTTGTGGGGGCTGGCCCTGCCGGGATTCGTGCTGCGCAGACGCTAGTGGCGCATGGCGTGCGTCCGATTCTGCTGGACGAGGCCGCGCGCGGCGGTGGGCAGATTTATCGGCGACAACCGGCGAATTTCAAGCGTTCGGCGGTCAAGTTGTATGGCTTTGAAGCGCGCAAGGCCATGGCGATTCATCAAGCAATCGACGAGCTGCGCGAACAACTCGACTACCGCCCCGACACGCTGGTGTGGAACGCCGAGGCCGGTGCCCTTGATACCTTGCATGACGGTCGCGCCACACGTCTCGAATTCTCCCGGGTGATCGTCGCCACCGGCGCCACTGACCGGGTTCTGCCGGTGCCAGGCTGGACGCTACCGGGGGTCTACAGCCTCGGCGCCGCGCAGATTGCGTTGAAGTTCCAGGGCTGCGCCATCGGTGAACGGGTGGTGTTCGCCGGCAGCGGACCGTTGCTGTACCTCGTCGCCTATCAATACGCCAAGGCCGGCGCGAACGTCGTGGCAGTGCTCGACAGCTCGCCCTTCAGCGCCCAGGCCCGCGCCCTGCCCGGTCTGCTCTCGCAACCGGCAACCCTCGCCAAAGGCCTCTATTACCGCAGTTGGCTGACCGCCCACGGTATTCCGGTACATCAGGGTGCCAGCCTGGTCCAGTTCAACGGCGAACAACGAGTGAAATCCCTGAACTGGCGCAACGCAAAAGGCTCACAGCAAATCGACTGCGACGCCGTCGCCTTCGCCCACGGTTTGCGCAGCGAAACCCAACTCGCCGATCTGCTCGGCTGCGAGTTCACCTGGAACCCGCTCAACCGCGCCTGGCTGCCCCAACGTGACAGCGCCGGTCGCAGCAGTGTCGCCGAGGTCTACCTGGCCGGCGACGGCGCCGGGATCATGGGCGCCGACGCCGCCGAAATGGCCGGCGAACGCGCCGCATTGGCCCTGCTCGAAGACAGCGGCTACCTGATCCCGCCTGAGCGCCCCGCCGCGCTTGAACACTCATTGGCACGGATCGGCACCTTCCGCACAGCCCTGGAGCAAGCCTTCGTCTTCCCCGAGGACTGGGCCGCCAACACCGCCGACAACCTGATCGTCTGCCGCTGCGAAGAAGTGCAGGCCGGCGAAATCCGCCAAGTCGTGCGCGAAGGTCACTGGGAGATCAACCGGGTCAAGGCCCATTGCCGGGTCGGCATGGGTCGCTGCCAAGGCCGGATGTGTGGCGCCGCTGCCGCAGAAATTATCGCGTGCGAAAGTCAGCGCCCCGTATCGGAGATCGGTCGACTGCGCGCCCAGTCACCAATCAAACCCCTGCCATTTGGCCTGGAGGTCGAGCCATGATCGAAGTCGATGCCATCATCATTGGCGGCGGGATTGTCGGCGCCTCGGCCGCGCTGTTTCTCAGCAAGGCGGGCCGCCGCGTGGCGTTGCTGGAACGGGACTTTTGCGGTTCCCACTCCAGCGGCGTGAACTACGGCGGCGTGCGGCGTCAGGGCCGGCCGTTGTCGCAACTACCGCTGTCACAACAGGCCCATGAACTGTGGGGCCAACTGCCGCAGTTGATCGGCATCGACGGCGAGTACCAGCGCAGCGGTCACCTGAAACTGGCCCGCAGCCTCAACGATCTGCGCGCCTTGCAGGACTACGCCGTCAGCAGCCAGGGTTTCGGCCTCGACTTACAGATCCTCGAACGTGACGAACTGCGCGCGCGGTTCCCATGGGTCGGTGATGTGGCGGCCGGCGCGTCGTTCTGCCCCGATGACGGTCACGCCAACCCGCGGCTGGTGTCCCCGGCCTTCGCCCAAACGGCGCGGCGACACGGCGCGCAAATTCATGAGCAATGCGCCGTGACCCAGGTCGAGCACGATGGTCAGCGCTTTCACGTCAGCACCGCGCACGGCCTCAAACTGCGGGCGCCGTGGCTGCTGAATTGCGCCGGGGCCTGGGCCGGCAAACTGGCCGAACAGTTCGGCGAAGCGGTGCCGATGCACGCCGGGCACCCGGCGATGCTGGTCACCGAACCGTTGCCGCTGGTGATGAACGCCAGCACCGGGGTCGAGGGCGGTGGCATCTATGCCCGCCAGGTCGCTCGCGGCAACTGCGTACTGGGCGGCGGCCAGGGTTTCGCCCTCGACGACGCCCGCGCGCGCCCCGGCCAGAACGCGGTGCTGGAAATCCTCCGCCAGGCCGTCGAACTCTACCCGTTTCTTGAAGGCGCCCAGGCGATTCGCACCTGGAGCGGCACCGAAGGTTATCTGCCCGACCGCCAACCGGTGATCGGGCACAGCGGCACCCAACCCGGTCTGTTGCACGGGTTTGGCTTTGCCGGCGCCGGTTTCCAGATCGGCCCGGCGGTGGGCCTGGCGCTCACCGAGATCATCTGCAGCGGCGCGTCAAAAACGTCGCTGGATGCGTTTTCCATCACCCGGTTTCACTCCATCTCCGTTGCTTGATAGAGGAAGGTCGCGCCAATGAATAACCTCAAACGTACTGCACTGCTCGGATTGTCCTGCATGGGCGCCCTGCTCAACGTCACCCAGGCCCAGGCCGAACCGACGCTTTACCTGGGCATGAACGGCGGGACCATGGAGCGGCTCTACGCCGACAAGGTGTTGCCGGTGTTCGAGAAAGCCAACAACGTCAAAGTCGTGATCGTGCCGGGGACTTCCGCCGACATCCTGGCCAAGGTCCAGGCCAGCAAGGGCAACCCGCAATTGCACGTGATGTTCCTCGACGACGGCATCATGTACCGCGCCATCTCCATGGGCCTGTGCGACAAGCTCGAAGACAGCCCGACCCTGGCGCAAATCCCGGCCAAGGGCCGGATCAAGGATGAAGCCGTGGCGGTCAGCCTCGGCGTTACCGGTCTGGCGTACAACACGCGTCTGTTCAAGGAAAAAGGCTGGGCCGCGCCGACTTCGTGGATGGACCTCGCCGACCCGCGCTTCAAGGAAAAAGTGGTGTTCCAGTCGATGGCCTCCTCGACCTTCGGCCTGCACGGCTTCCTGATGTTCAACCGGATTCAGGGCGGCAGCGAAACCGACGTTGAACCGGGTTTCAAGGCCTGGCCAAACACCGTGGGGCGCAATGTGCTGGAGTACATCCCAAGCTCGGCGAAGATCTCGGAAATGTTGCAAACCGACGAAGCGGCGCTGTTCCCGTTGACCCCGACCCAAGTCACCGCACTGAAACTCAAGGGCATGCCGGTGGAATATGCACAGCCGAAAGAAGGCGCCGTGGTGCTCAACGTCGCCGAATGCGCGATCGCCAACAACACCCAACCGGAACTGGCGCAAAAACTCGCCGCGTTCCTGCTGACCCCGGACGCGCAAGCCGCTGCGCTTGAAGATGGCGACCAGATTCCGTCCAACCCCAACACCCCGACCACCGATAAAACCCGTGGCCAGGTTGAAGCGATGAAAAAGTATCTGGACACGGCGATTGCGATTGATTGGGACCAGGTGAACGAACAGCGCCCGACGTGGAATGCGCGGTGGAATCGGAGTATTGAGCGCTAGTTTCATTCGGCGAAACACCGCAAAACCCCTGTGGGAGCGGGCTTGCTCGCGAAGGCGTCGTGTCAGTCAACATTGATGCTGAATGACACACCGCTTTCGCGAGCAAGCCCGCTCCCACAAGGGATTGCGGATTATTAGAAGCCAACGTCGAGCACCACACTGTCCAGATAGGTTCCGGCGGGCGGTGTGGTCTGGTCGGTGTAGATTTTTGCGTTGTAATTGAACACCTGACTCCCCGTACCCAACCCATTCCCCGGATTCACCTCGGCATCCGAACTGGCCCGCCGCGCACTGCCGACACTGCCCCACCGCGTCGTACCCGCGCTTTTGAAAATGTCATACGCCATATAATTCCCCCCGGAAATCATCCGCCGTCGCCCGCCGACACTCACCGCCTGCTGACCATCACTCAACCCCACGGTGTAGGCGCTGCCCTTGGTACACGCGAGGTTGATGGTCTGCCCGGTGACCGGCGTAAACGCACTGATCACCGGGGCGCTACCGAAGCTGATATTCGGCGCGGTAATCGTGCAGTCATTCGCCACCGTCAGATTGACCGTCAACGTGGTGTTGCCGCTGTTGATGTCGCGCCCCAGGCACACGTTGCCAATGCCGATGCCGGAACAATAATTCCAGCTCCAGGCGATGCTCAGGGTTTCCGTGTAGATCCCTGCCGCGACGTTGCTGCCAATCGTCGTCCCCAGGTAAATCGGCGCGGTCTTCGGCACCACGCTGCCGAGCAATCCCAGCGCATCGATGATGCCGTTGCGCGCGAAGTCGAACGCCACGCCTCGGGTCAGCGGGTAACTGGTGGAGTTGTTGGCGTACAGCGTGTAGCCGATTACATCGCCGGTCGGGCCGAGCAACCCGGTCTGCGTGGAAGTGACGGTGGCGTAGAAGTGATCGTTGGTGGTCAGCAACGACAGCAAGGAACCCGTGCAACTCAACCCAGCATTGGTGGTGGAACTGGACTGCGACGTAGTGCGCACCGCGATCGAACTCAACGAACCGAACGCCACCGGCGTGGTGCTGACCACCGAACACAAGGCCCACGCCGAACCCGGCAACCACAGCGCGAGCATCAGCATCCACTTCATTGGCACACCAACGGCCCGATCAGCGGGATCTGTTGCTGCTGCATGTCCACGGCGAACTGCACCTGACACGTGCTCCCATCGGCCAGGGTCACCCTCAAATTGTTTTGTGCCTGAAGATTTTCCAGATACACCAACCCGTCCCAACCGACCACGGTTTGCGTGCCGCTCTGCTCATGCACAACGCCACTGCCCAGGGGCAATTCCTGCTGCCGCGCATCCACCAGCACGATGCTCGCGGCGATCACCCGGTTCAACGGAAACTCCAGCAGATAACCGCTGCCACGGCGCACTGCAATTCGCTGTTCGACGTTGGGGCTGCGCACGTTGGCCGGCAGGTTCAGCGGATCGATTTCGTATTTGCCACGGTAATAGGCGCTGCTCCACGGCACCAGCAAATGGCCGTTACGATCGGTCTGGCCGACCTGCTGGTTTTCGTAGCGCACCGGAATATCCGCATAACCATCGGTGCTGACCACCACGAACGCATCGTCGATCCGGTTGGCGGCGAACACCTGACGGTCCATCCACACCAACGAACCGCTGGCGTCTGCCCAACGGGTTTCGGCGTCGCTGGTGCCGTAGACGCCGGCCTGCAATTGCACCGATTGCAGGCGCCAGGTCAGGTCAGCCTGACGATAAGCCGGGCCGTCGCCCTGGGCGTAACCGAGGTTGAAACCGAGCCCGCCTTCGGTGGGCACGGAGCGACTGTAATTGACCCGCTGCTGGGTTTGCCCGGTTTTGCTGCGCTCGCTGCTGATGGCCAGGCTGCCCCGCAGGTCGAACGGAATCACCAGTTGCGCCTGCACCGCCCAATTGCTGTCGCCGATCTCGCGGTTGCCCGACAGGTAGAAACTGGTGTTGCGCCACAGCGGTTTACTCCAGGTCAGGTTGAGCAAACGGGTGCGCGAATCGTCTGCCGCACGCACGTCGAAATAGCCGACACCGAGGCTGCCCCAGGTGTCGAGGTTGAGGCTCAGGGTTGCCTGTTCACTGCGTTTGCTCAGGGTGGTGTAAGGACTGTCGATCACCGTCAGGTCGGCGTATTGGTCACGTCGTTGCAAACGTTGATAAGAAAAACTGTAGCGCTGGCTGCTGTACTGATAGCCGAGGCTCAATTGCTGGCCGCTTTCGCTATCGAACTGACTTTGGCTGAGGGCGGTGTTGAGCACGCCGAAATTGCCCAGCCGCAGGTTGCCGCCCAAGCCACCGAGGGTCAGGGCGTCCGAGGCTTCGGCGTGGCTTTCCAGGGTGAAGTTATCGCTCACGCCATAACGCAGACTGCCGGAGGTGACGCCCGGACCGTAGCCAAAATCCTTGAGGCCGTAGTCGCGGCGCAACGTACCGGCTGCCACGGAAAAATCGCTCAAACCCTTTTGCAGCAAACTGCTCGTGACATAGAACGGCACCGTGGTCGAGACCTGCCGACCCAGGGCATCCGTGGTGACGACCACTGCTTCGCCGGCGCCGTTGATAAACGGAATATTGGTCAGGGTGTAGGGCCCCGGTTGCAGGTCGGCACTGCTGGATTTGTAGCCGTTGATAAACAGGTCCACCGAGGACGGCACCGCTGCTTCCCCGGCGAATTGCGGCAGTGGATAGGTCACCAGGTCCGGGCGTACACCGAAGTCCCTCGACAGCTGAACCCCGCCGAGTCGTACCGAACTGCTCCAGGGCAACGCGCCGCTGACCAGGTCCCCGGCTTCATAGGTCAGCAGTCGCTCGTCATCGGAATAACGCCAGGTGGTGTCGTAGCGCAGGTAACCGTTGTTCAACGTGCTGACTGCATCCCCCGACAAGGTGCGGCGGTATTGGCCAGTGTTGGACAGCGTGCCCCAACTGTCGAACAGCCGCACTTCGTTCCACGCCGCCAGGTAAGTGCCGGCGTCGTCGGTGTCGTTGAGGTACAGGTCATAGTTGAGCAAGGCCCCGAAACTGCTGAGTGCGGGAGTGCGTGGGTAGGCCTGGCGGTTGCCGACGAACTGTTCCGGCAGCCAGTCCGGCGGCACGTTGAGCAACAGGCGTTGGCCGGCGCTGTCGTACTCGCTGTGCAGGCCCGGCAGGCTGTCGAGATCGACTTCGGCGCTGAGGTTTTGCGGCAGTTTCATGCCGCTGTCGCGCAACGCCGTGGCGGGCAGGAAGAACCGACCACCCCGCTGCTCCACCGCCACGACTCGCCCGGTATTCATCTGATTGACCACCAACTCCAGAAACAACTGTGCATCGGCCACGGCCTCCATGCCGCTGGGCGGCGGCGGCAAATCGCCGGCCTCGGTGCGCGGGACAATCATCAGCCAGCAAGCGCAGGTCGCCGCCCACAACGGACACTGGAAACTGCGAGCCCAGCCCTGGCTCATTCGCGTCTTTTGTCCGTCAATGGACCGTGCCCTCCTAAATCCATTTGCAGTGCCTGGTAGCAGCTGTCGAGCAGCGCGAGGCAGCTGCTACAGGTCAGCGCGCTGGAGAAACGCTTTGCAATTGCGCCGCACCGTTGACCCGCACCTGCAACGCCGACGCCCCGGCAATCGCTCCCGGTGCAGGCCAGCGCATGACCGCACCCGGCAGCACATAACCGAGCAATCCTTCCACCAGCGGTTTGCTCTGCCCGCCCTGCTTCAATGCAACATCGGTCAACCGCGCATGCACCGCGCCCTGGTTGCGCACTTCCACATACGAGCGACCGTCCACTGCCACGGTGCGCCAGCTCAGATCCGGTACGCCCACGCCTTTTGGATCACGTTTGCGGGTCGCGTCTTCCTTGCTCCACAACCCGGCGCCATAGGCAAACAGCGGCACCGAATAGCGCATCTGGAAACGGATCGCCGCCGCGGTCTTGCCGTCTTCAGCCGCAGGCGGTGTCGCCGAGGGGATTTCATCGATGATGATGCGGTAGGCCAGTTCCTGCCCCGGCGGGATTTCCCGGGTGCGGGTCAGGCGCACCAGTTGTTTCTGGCCCGGCTCGATCTTCGCCACCGGCGGGCTGCCGATCACGTCGCGCTGGTTCTGGTACTGGTCACTGAAGCCACTCTGGCTCCAGGCAAACACCCGCACCTGCAAATTGGCCGTCTCGCTACCACGGTTTTCCAGCCACAAGGCGCTGGCCTGTTGATCGGCCTCCAGCACCGGATCGATCGGCCAGATCAGCACCGAACTGGCGGCCTGTACCTTGGCCACCCCGAATAACACCAGCGCCAACACCATGCTGCGCAAGACCTGCGACCCCATTTGCCCACTCCTTTTCAAAACGCCACCTCACCACGACAACTGCACCTGCAGCACATCGCTGTACGTCCCCCCAGGCTGATTGCCCGGCAATAGCACCTGTCCGTAAATCGGCAGGCTGATGTTGTTCGCATCGGTGTAGGCCACCGCCACGCTCTGGCCGATCCCCAGGCTTTGGCTGAACGCCGCATCGCGAAACAGCGAATACGCCACTCGATTACTACCGGTAGTGAGCTGCATATGCCGCCCGCTGCTGTTGTACTGGCCGCCATCGACCGTCATGTTCAGCGTCACCCCCGGCGTGCATTGCAACTGCACGCCACCGGTCAACGCCACCTGCACCGTGTTGCTGGCCAGGGCCGAGCGGCTACCGAAATTCAGGCTGCCGTAGTTCGACACCCCTCCCACAACAAGGCAGCCGGCCGTCACCGTGGCACTGACCTGGAAACTCTGGCTGGTCACCGCCGCCAGTGGCAACGGCACGCT
This sequence comes from Pseudomonas sp. NPDC096950, assembly GCF_044762525.1. Classification (NCBI taxonomy): domain Bacteria; kingdom Pseudomonadati; phylum Pseudomonadota; class Gammaproteobacteria; order Pseudomonadales; family Pseudomonadaceae; genus Pseudomonas; species Pseudomonas sp. NPDC096950. The sequence goes on from NZ_JBIWEL010000007.1 coordinate 75,721, forward strand.
GCTCGCACAAAACAGGACCAGCGCCGCCCATCCATGGCGGGCCATCGCACTAGAACGTCAGTTCGACGGCGACGGTGTCGGAGTAGACCCCGGCCGGTAACCCGGCCTTGCCCACGGCCCGGCCGTAAATGTTGACGGTCTGCGCCACGCCGGTGCTGGCCGCGAGGTTGATCACCCCGTCGATGGCCAGGATCTGCGAGTGACCGGAATCGGTGTACAAGTCGTAGGGCACGAAGTTGCCGCTGCCATCGGCCAAGGCACGGGTGCCGCCAGTGGACAGTCCGTCATGACTGCCGGCCCGGACTTTCACCGTGGGGGTGGTGCCACTGGAGCACAGAATCGACAGCGCGCCGCCACCGCCACCCAAGACCTGGGCGTCAGCGGTGGTGAACAGGCTGTTGGCCGTGCCGAAGTTCAAGGCACCGAAGTTCAGACCGCTGGAACCACCGGCGCCGTTGACCTGACAACTGCTGATCAGGGTCAGGCTGGAGGTGATCTGGCCAGTGACCGTGGTGGCCGCGACGGCGCTGGACGCCAGCGTCAGGCCGAGCAATGACAAACCTATCCTTGATACGAGCATGTGCATGGTGTCCGTCCTCTACGGGTTTACCAATCGAGCGTCACCGTGAGGGTGTCGGTATAGACACCGGCCGGAACCGCGCGGGTATTCGCCACCACTGCGCCAAACACCGGGATCGGTATCTGGCCCGTGCTGGTGACAGCGAAATTGTGTTGTTGGCCGATGCTGTAGCTCTGGCTGCCAGAGGCATCGAGGAACAAGTGATAGGTGAGGGTCTGGCTGCCATTGCTCAGGCGCCGGGTGGTGCCGTCGCCATGGGCGCCGCCGTCGATGGTGACGGTGAACCCGGTGACCGAAGGGTTGCAGGCGACATTGAGTTTGCCCGCAGTGTTGTCGCTAAGGCTGGCCTTGATCGGGTTGGTCCAGGTCGGGCCTTGCTGGCCGAAATCCAGCCTGCCGACATCACTGACCGGGCTGGCGCCATTGGTCACTTCACACCCGGCGATGAGGGTCAGCCGCGCATTGATCTGCCCGCTGACCGCCGCTTGGGCGTCTTCGGCGAGCAATAGCAGTGCGCCCACGGCGATAACCATCCAGTGTCTGCTTGTCATCGTGCCAATCCCAATTCCCTCAGGACTTCGAAACCCGGACGTTCAACGAGGAACGTCCCCTTCCCTGCGCCACCCGACTCCGTCGGGGGCAAGTTGCACAGTTGCTGCTACCAGGTGACCGTTACTTTCACCAGGTCTGAATAACGGCTGACACGGGGAATCTCCGCCAGTCGTTCGATACGGGCATACAAGGGTAAATCCACGGAACCACTGTCCGGCACGCGGCCGCTCACCGGGACGTTCACCGCCAGCGGGATCAACCGCGCAGGGTCCTGATAGAGCCGATAAGGAATGGGTTTGCTGTGTTCGGCGGCACCCGCCATGTAGCGCACATCGCCGACGCCACCGTGCTGGCCGCCATCGACGCGTAATTGATAGGGCGTGTCGGGATTGCATTCCAGGCGTGGCAGACGTTCGCTCATCAGCGCGGCGCTCAAAGGGCCACCCGGATCGTCCAGCCGCGCGGTGCTGCCGAAATCCAGCACGCCCAGTTGCTCGACGCCGGCACTGCGTTGTTGCCCGACCAACTGACAGCCACGCTGTACATCGACGCGCACTTGCACCTGAAGTTCTGCCGCCAATGCCTGCGTGCCGAGCATCATGCCCAGGATTGCCAAAAACCAACGTCCGTTCACGGCCCCGTTCCTTGTGAGGGGTGACTCCTGAAAATCAGGGTAGCAACGCATCGGGAATTCGCCAGTCAGCCGGACGCATTGGATCCATCAAAAATGAGTGAATATGTATCGATTTGTTGGAAAAACGCCGACACACCTTCGGCAAATAAGCTGTACACGCCGCAGATTTCTGTCTCACTGCGCCATCACGATGTCAACACGAGTGGTAGGGCGATTCCCCATCTGGTTACACTACGCCGCCGCAGCTCGGTGAGCCGGCCTGAAGAACCCGGGGGTGACAGTATCGTGGCCATTCGACCGCCAATCCGTTCGCGACTTACACCGCGCTGGCCTGCCTTGCGGCGTTTACTCGGAAAGGCTGTTGCGCCGGCCAACGCCAGTCATCGGGTGATCCATGACTACTTCCAGCACAAGGCACTTGCCCAGGGCTACACCCTCAGCCACAGCCAGCAGCGCGTGATCGACTGCATGGCCCAACACGCCACGACGCTGTTGGGGACGCCGACGAAAACCCTGCCCGGCCTCTACCTGCACGGGGCTGTCGGGCGCGGCAAGAGTTGGCTGCTGGACGGCTTTTTCCAGGCCATCCCCCTCGCGCAAAAACAGCGCCTGCACTTTCATGAGTTTTTCGCGCAATTGCATCAGGGCATGTTCAAGCATCGCGAACTACCCGATGCCTTGGCGACGACGCTGGATGAGCTGCTGCAGGATTGCCGGGTGTTGTGTTTCGACGAGTTCCACGTCCACGACATCGGCGATGCAATGCTGATCACCCGGCTGTTCAAGGCCCTGTTCCGCCGGGGCATCCTGCTGCTGGTGACGTCCAATTACCCGCCGGAAGGCTTGCTGCCCAACCCGCTCTACCACGCGCGTTTCAAACCAGTGATCGACTTGATCAACACGCGCATGCAAGTCATGGAAGTCGGCGGCCCCCACGACTATAGAAGCCAGGCGCGAAGCCATATCCATCAGGTGTTTACACAGGGCCAATATGTCTGGCCGGCGACGCCGCATCAGCGCCAGCGATTGAACCTGCCGGAAAGCGCCGCCACCCTCGCGTTGCCCGTTGGCACCCGGCATCTGCCGGCGCGGTACTGCGAAGGACGCACCGTCGGTTTTACTTTCAGCGATTTGTGCGATCACCCCACGGCGGTGATGGATTACCTGGAACTGTGCCGGCGCTTCGATCACTGGATCATCGATGAATTGCCGAGCCTGGCCGGTTGTTCGATCGCGGCGCAACAGCGGTTTATCAACTTGATCGACGTTTTGTACGATCAGGACAAGCACCTGGTTCTGTTGGGGCAACGGTCGTTGCGCGAAAGCCTGGATGGGGATGCGATTGACCTGGCGCGGACGCGGAGTCGGTTGGGGCAGTTGGTGGAAGTCCGGGAGCCGGTTTGACCGATGACTTTCGGGGCGGCTACTGGCCTCTTCGCGAGCAAGCCCGCTCCCACAGGGGACTTGCGGCGTACATAAATCCAATGTGGGAGCGGGCTTGCTCGCGAAGGCGCCCTGACCGACACCACAACTTCCCGCTATCATGCAGCCCATTTCCAGGACCCCGCGTCCTCCCTCCCGATCAATAGCGAACCCGTTCATGAATACCCTTGCACAACTGCGGGCCGGCGAGCTGGCAGGCATCACTCGACTGGACCTGGCCTGCGGCCTCACGGAGTTCCCCCGGGAAATCTTCGACCTGGCGGATTCGCTGGAGATTCTCAACCTCAGCGGCAATGCCCTGAGCAGCCTGCCGGACGACCTGCACCGCCTGACCCGCTTGCGCATTGTGTTCTGCTCGGACAACCGGTTCACCGAGTTGCCGGCCTGCCTCGGCCAATGCACTGCGCTGAGCATGATTGGCTTCCGGGCCAACCGCATCGAACGGGTGTCGGGGGCCGCGCTGCCGCCGCTGTTGCGCTGGCTGATCCTGACCGACAACTGCATCAGCGAACTGCCGACCGAGCTGGGCGAGCGCCCGCTGATGCAAAAACTGATGTTGTCCGGCAATCACTTGCAGCACTTACCCAAGAGCATGGTGCAGCTCCATCGGCTGGAACTGCTGCGTCTCTCGGCCAATCGCTTTACCGAACTGCCCGAGTGGCTGCTGAACCTGCCGGCCCTGACCTGGCTGGCCTACGCCGGTAACCCGCTGGAAACCGAAGCCGATGCCACGGCCCTCGATGCCACGCCGAGCATCCCGTGGTCAGCGCTGCATCTGGAACAAAAACTCGGTGAAGGCGCTTCCGGTGTGATCCATCGCGCCACGTGGCAACGCGAGCAGCAGCCGGCCACCCAGGTCGCGGTGAAACTCTATAAAGGCGAAATGACCAGCGATGGCTCGCCGCTGCATGAAATGAACGCCTGCATCACCGCCGGGCTGCACCCCAATCTGATTCGCGTCGAAGGGCGCATCGTCGGACATCCGCAGGCCCAGGCCGGGCTGGTGATGCAACTGATTGACCCGAGTTACCGCAATCTCGCCGGGTTGCCGAGCCTGGATTCCTGCAGCCGTGATGTTTACGCCGATGACACCCGTTTCACGGCGACGGTGGCCTTGCGCATGGCCCGTGGCGTGGCATCGGCGGCGGAACATCTGCACCAGCAAGGCATCACCCACGGCGACCTCTACGCCCATAACATTTTGTGGAACGAGCACGGGGATTGTTTGCTGGGGGACTTTGGCGGGGCGTCGTTTCATGCCACGACGGACACGCTTGAAACCCGTGCACTGCAACGGATCGAAGTGCGGGCGTTCGGGGTGTTGCTGGGGGAATTGCTGGCTCGGATTGATTCGGGGTTGAGCGATGATGATCGGGTGGCGCTGGAGGATCTGGGGCGGCGCTGCTGTCAGGCTGATGTGCTGGCGCGGCCAGGGTTTAGCGAAATTGTGCGGGAACTGAATAACCGGTGACCGCTTCGCGGCCATTCGCGAGCAAGCCCGCTCCCACAGGGGATTTGTGTCGTACACAATATGTGTGACCAGTACAAATCCCCTGTGGGAGCGGGCTTGCTCGCGAAGACGGCCTGTCAGACAACAGAGCCGTCAATGCTTCAAATGCTTAACCCGCCAACCCGACAAACATATCCTGCACATCATCATGGTTATCGAGGCCTTCCAGGAACGCTTCGACTTCAGCCATTTGCTCATCGCTCAACCCGCTGACCGGGTTCTTCGGCTGGTAACCCAACTTGGCCGACAACACGGTGAACCCTTGCTCCGGCAGGGCTTTCTGCACCGCGTCGAGGTCCGTAGGTTCGGTCAGGAACAGGGTCGTGCCCTCTTCTTCCCCTGGCTCGAAATCCTGGGCGCCGGCTTCGATGGCGGCCATTTCCGGGTCGGCGTCAGGGCTGTCCGCGGACGCCTCGATCATGCCGACGTGGTTGAAGTCCCAGGCCACCGAACCGGAAGCGCCCAATTGGCCCTTGCGGAATGCCACGCGGATTTCCGCCACGGTGCGGTTGATGTTGTCGGTCACGCATTCAACGATCAACGGCACCTGATGCGGGGCGAAGCCTTCGTAGGTCACGCGATGGTATTGCACGGTTTCACCCAACAGGCCCGCGCCTTTCTTGATCGCGCGATCCAGGGTTTCCTTGGGCATCGAGGCTTTCTTGGCCTGCTCGACCACCAGGCGCAGGTGTGCGTTGGTGGCAGTATCGGCACCGTTACGCGCAGCAATGGTGATTTCTTTCACCAGTTTGCCGAAGATCTTACCCTTGGCGTTGGATGCCGCTTCTTTGTGTTTAACCTTCCACTGTGCGCCCATTACTCACTCTCTTGATCTGTGGCGCCGAGACATCTATTGGCCGACGCATGGCGGCAAGTTTATACGGCCTAAAGTTGGCAATCGACCAAAAATTCCATCCTGTTTAGCGACGTGACCTGTCGACATCTTCAACAGGGCTTGTAGGGCGATTCTGAAAAGTCGATTTGCGATGACTATTCAGGGCCGCGGTTTCGTACCCTCTGCGCCTCGTATTTCAAGGCAGAAGCCCACTCGATGCACAACGACAAGGAAAGTCCCTTCACCCTGACCCTCGTCGAGGCTGATTTGAGTTTGCAGGTGTTGCAGTTCAACGGCCGTGAGGGCCTCAACCAGCCCTATCGGTTCGACATCGAAGTGATCGGCCTGGCCCCGGCCATGAACTTCGACCGACTGCTGCAACAACCGGCCTATCTGAGCCTGGGTGACGATCGGGGTTTTCACGGCATTCTCCACAGCGCCAGCCGCGAGCATCGCGGTCCGCAGCGGATCGGCTACCGCCTGGTGCTGGTGCCGCATCTGCAAAACCTCGAACAACAACCTGTCCGCCGGGTGTTTCATCGCCTCAGCGTGCCGGCGATCCTGCGGCAATTATTCGAGGAACACGCCCTGCCCGAGCACAGCTACCGTTTTGAACTGGGCACCGGGCACTACCCGGTCCGGCCCTTTTGCATTCAGTACGAAGAAAGCGACCTGACCTTGCTGCATCGACTCTGCGAAGAAGAAGGCATCCACTATCACTTCGAACATCGCCACGACGGGCATGTGCTGGTGCTGGCCGATGACGGTCTGAGTTTCCCCCAGGAACCGGTGCTGACACCCTTCCACGACAATCCCCTCGACGAACCGGCGTTTGCCGCGATTCGCGAATTGTTCCAGCGCCATGATTCGCCGCTGATCCTTCCACATACGCAGGCTCAGGACAGAAGCGCCGGCGCGGCCAGTTTCGGTGCGGCGAATCATCCGCTGACCGGCAAACCGGCGATCAACAACCGTCTCGCGACCGGGCAATTGCACCGCGATCAGCGCAGCCGCCGAACGCTGGAACGGCTGCGCTGCCAGCAGCGGCAGGTCCACGGCCAAAGCGATGAGACCGGGTTGCTTAGCGGCCGGATCGTGCAAGTGGAGCAACACCCGGTGTCGAGTTTCAACGATCAATGGCTGCTGACCGACATACAGCATCAAGGGCAACAACCCTCGATCCTCGCGGACGAGCCGTTTGAAACGCCCGGCTATGGCAACCGGTTCAGCGCAACTCCCTGGTCAACGGTGTTCCGGCCCGCGCTCAAACACCCCAGGCCGAGCATCCCCGGCTATCAACCGGCGCGGGTGCTGGGTGAGTCGGGGCAACCGGCGGCGCTGGATGAACAGGGTCGGATACAGGTCGGCTTGTGGCCGGGCTCAGATGCCCAAGACTCTGTCGGTATCTGGCTGCCGGTGGCCGTGGGCGCGTCCGGGCTGCCTGCTGCCGGGAGTGAGGTGTTCGTCAGCTTTCTCGACAGTGACCCGGATCGCCCGGTTATTTGCGCCGGAGCCAGCGTTCAAAACGCACCACCGGCGCATACGCCAACATCACGCGGCGATACGCGTTTGTTGTTTGATTGGCTGGTCAATCGCCCGGACCTGCCCTGACGATCAGCCTTTATCCGCCTTCCCCGCCGCCGCCGCGAATTTCGCCAGGCGCACATCCAAATGCCGTGGCCGACGCCCGTGGTCTTCGGCGCGCTCCTTGCGCCGAATCGCATTGCGCACCATCAACGAGCCGAGATAACGAATCGGCTCCGGCGGGAAGTAACCCAGCGGCCCGTTGACCAGTGGCGAACGGGTCCACGGGTTGTCGAGGCCTTGCACCATCGAGGCGAGAATCTGCCCGCCCATGTGGCACGGCCCAACCCCGCTGCCGGAATAGCCGAAGCCATAAAACACGTTGCCGCTGGTGCTCATCTGGCCGAAGAACGGCAACCCGGTGACTGAACGATCCGAAGGACCGTTCCACGTGGCCTCGACCTTGACCTCGGCAAACGCCGGGAAGAAGTCCGCCAGGCTGTTGCGCAACAACCCGGCGTAAGGCGACGGCTGATCGAACACCGGCAGCATCCGCCCGCCGTAGGCAAAGGTGTTGCCACCCTTGCCGAGCATGATCCGGCCGTCCGGGGTGTTGTGGTAGTAGTGCACGAAAATTCGTGAATCGAGCACCGTGACGCCGCTGGTCAAACCGATTTCATTCAGCAGTTCCGGGCGTGGCTCGGTGATCAGCATGTCGCTGGAGACAATCGCCACGCTGCGTTCGAACTGCGGGAACGCCCGGGCCATCCAGGCGTTCATCGCCAACACCACCCGATCCGCGCGAATCGTGCCGTTCGGGGTTTCAATCCCCGCCGGTTTACCTTCCTCCAACCCGGTCATCGCGGTGTTTTCATGAATCCGCACACCGAGTTGCAGCGCCACCCGGCGCAAGCCACGCACCAGTTTGCCCGGTTGCACACTGGCTGCCGCCGGGGAAAACCAGCCTTCCAGGTGTTTACCGGAGCCGGCCATGCGCTGTACATCCGCCACGGGCCGTTGCGTGAACGAGTTGATGCCGTTGCGCTCCAGCGCCGCGATCACCGCGTCGGTCGAGCCGCATTGGGCGCGGTTGGTCGCGGTGTAGAGCGTGCCATCGAGGCGGTAATCGGCATCCACCCCGTACTGTTCGCAGAAGGTGCCGATCGCATAAATGCTGCGCTCCGACTCCTTGACCAACCGCACCGCTTCTTCGACGCCAAACAAACGTTCCAGGGTGAAGTACTTGGCCGACCACGACAGCGCGCAGCCACCGTTGCGCCCACTGGCGCCAGCACCGCAGATATCGGCCTCGATCAGCAACACATCGAGCTCGGGGTTTTGCTCCTTGAGCATGATCGCGGTCCACAGTCCGGTGTAGCCGCCGCCGACGATGCACACGTCGGCGCGGGTGTCGCCCGTCAGTGGCTCGCACGGCGCGCAGGACTCGGCCGCCAGCGCTTGGTCCAGCCAGAAAGGTCTCATGGGGTTTTCCTCAGGTACGCAGGGGTTTGATGGTCATCGGTTGGTTGGGCACGAAGGCGCAATCGAGACTCAGGCCAGCCGGGCGGCTGTTCCAGTGCGGGATCAGCACGAAGGCCGAGAACATCGCGCAACCGGCGAAGATGATGAACACGGTGACCGAGTCGAAATAGCCCGGCAGCAAGCCGCCGAGAATCGCCCCGACTGAGCCACAGCCGTTCACAAAACCCGCCGCCGTGGCGCCGGCCTTGGCGGTGCCGAAATCAATCGCCGCCGCGCCGCTGATCATCGAGTCCGGGCCGTACAGGGTCTGGCCCATCACGAACAACAACGCCACCACCAGCAACACGCTGCCGGTGTGCAAGGCGCCCATGAACAGCGCCAGGGAAACCGTCAGCGCCAACAGGCTGATCACACAGGCCGGCATGCGTCGGGCGCCGAACAGTTTGTCCGAGGCCAGGCCGATCATGATCGGCCCGAGCAGCCCGGCCAGTTCAAACGAGGTCGGAATGATCGCCGCGCCGACTTTGCCCACGGAGGGCATTTGTTCGAAAACAATCACCGGGCCCCACAACAGAATCGCGTAGCGCGCCGGTTTCAACAGGAAGTACGAGAGCCCCAGAACCAGCACGGTGCGGTTGCGCAGGATTTCCTTCAACGGCTCCCACACGCTGATTTTGCTTTGTGCGTAAGTCTCTTCGGCACTCAACTCCGGTTCCGGCTCCACGGCGGGCAAGCCGACGTCTTCCGGTTTGTTGCGCTGGAAAATAAAAAACAGCACGGCGACCAGCCCAACCACCGCCGCACTGGAAATGAATGCCGCATGCCAGGAGCCGATCAGCGTATACGCCCACCAACCGGCGAACGGCGACGCCACCAATCCGCCAAAGGCGTAGCAGGAACTCCACAACCCGAGCACCCGACCGCGCTGCTCAGCGGGAAAGAAACTGCCAAGGTTCTTGCACAGCCCCGACCATCCGGTGGACTGCGCCAAACCCTGAATAAGCATGCAGGTGGCGAAGATCGGCAGCGTGGCGAAACTGCCCATCACCAGTGCCGCCGCCGCAGAAATCAGCAAGCCGCCGAGCACCACCACCCGAGGGCCAAAGCGGTCGGCAAGAATGCCCCAGGTGAATTGGCCGATGGCGTAGGCCGTCAGATAGATCGCGTCGAGGTTGGCCATGGCCATTTTGTCGAGCATGAAGGTGGGATCTTCGGCGATCCCCAGTTTGGCCACGGAAAATGCTTTGCGGGTGAAATAGAAAGCGGCGTAAGCGAGCCAGGTGATGGCGAAAATCTGCACGCGCCAACGCTTGATGGTGCCGATGTGCTTGTTCATGGTGGTTCTGACCTCAGGGTGTGAGTGTGCCGGCAGAAATTGAGAAATAACGCCTGTTTTTTTATTGTTGAGCACTTCGATATCGCTGCTTCCCTGAGGCGATACCGGTCAGATGAGTCCTGCTGTTGCACCCGCAGGCTCATGGCACCCGAGGCTGTTCGACTGACCAGTCACCGGGGCTGAGGCCGATAAAAACAATTACTGATTAATAAGTGAAATCGATTTATCGTATTTCCAATATAAGCTCAGCTTGTTACTGGAGGTTTCGATGTCGGTGTCCCACGCCCAGCTCAAAGCCTTCCACGCCGTCGCCGTTCACGGAAGCTTCACCAAAGCCGCCGAGCGGCTATTCCTCACGCAACCAGCGATTTCCGACCAGGTGCGCAAACTCGAAGAACGCTTCGGTGTGTTGCTGTTTCACCGCAACAAACGCTCAGTACGCCTGACGGATTTGGGCGAGCGATTGTTGAGCATCACCCAGCGCTTGTTCGTCATCGAGGCCGAAGCCCAGGAGTTGTTGCAGGACTCCCGGGCGTTGCAAACCGGCAGCTTGATCCTCGCGGTGGACGCGCCGGTGCATGTGCTGCCGCAGATCGCGCGGTTTTGCGAGCGCTACCCCGGCATCAGCGTGAAGATCGAAACCGGCAACACCGACGAATCGCTGTTTCGGCTGTTCAACTATCAGGCGGATTTGGCGTTGCTGGGGCGGGAAGTCAGCGATGAACGATTGATCTCGTTGCCGCTGCGCAATGACCCGATGGTGGCGTTCGTCTCGCGCAATCATCCCTGGGCGGATCGTGAATCCATCTGCCTGGCAGACTTGGATGACACACCGTTGGTGCTGCGGGAGATTGGCTCGGTGACGCGCCAGACCCTGGAAGAAGAAATGGCCGGCGCCGGGTTTCGGATTCGCCCGGCGATTCAGGTGGAAGGCCGGGAAGCGGCGCGGGAAGCCGTGGTGGTGGGGATTGGTGTTGGCGTGGTTTCAGCGGCGGAGTTTGGTGCGGATTCGCGGGTGTGTGCGTTGCCGATTACCGACTGCAAGCGACGGCTGACGGAGACGCTAGTGTGCTTGCGCGAGCAGAGTTCGCGGCGGGTGGTGGCGACGTTTTTGGAGATGGTGCGCGAGAGTCTGGCGTAAGCAGGTCTGGCCTCTTCGCGGGCAAGCCACGCTCCCACAGGGGATTGATGCTGGCCACATATCCTGTGTCCGGCGCAAATCCCCTGTGGGAGCGGGCTTGCTCGCGAAGGCCGCACCTCGGTCTAACAGCCTGGCGCCAAATCAAAAAACGCCCGAATCAAGCGCAATTCCCGCCGCCGTTCCATGCACCCGATCATGTGCCGATTAACCAACCCCTCCCCCACAATCGGCACCGCCACCACCCGAGGGTCATGGCTGACTTCCACCGACGACACCACGCCAACGCCCAACTCCGCCGCAACGGCCTCAGTCACCGCCTCACGACTGTCCAGTTCCAGCAACACCCGCGGACTGACTTTCGCCTGACTGCACGCCTCGTCAAACGTGCGCCGGGTAATCGAACTCGGCTCGCGCAACACCATGATTACCTGGTCCAGTTCCTTAATCCGCACATCCTTCGAACGCTGCGCCCACGGATGCGCGGCCGGCACCAACGCGCAAATCCGTGATTCGCTCAGCGCTTGCAGATGCAGGCCTTTGCGCGGCTCGACTTCGGTCAACACCGCGACGTCGGCGTGTTCGGACAACAACGCCGCCAGGGTTTCCTGAGCATTGCCCAAACGCAGGTTCACAGTGATCCCCGGATAGCGCGCCCGCAGGCTGGCGAGCATCGGCATGACCATGTGCGGCCCGTCCGCCGCCACTTCGAGGCGCCCGGTCAGCAGCTGCCGGTTGGCCTCCAGCATCACCTGCGCCTCTTCGGCCAGGCCGAACATCGCCCGGGTAATCGCCGCCAGTTTGGTGCCCTCTTCCGTCAGCTCCACCCGTCGCGCGGTACGGCGTAACAGGGTGATTTGGTAGTGCTCCTCCAGCGCCTTGATGTGCCCGGTGACCGCCGGTTGGCTGATGAACAACCGCGCGGCGGCCCGGGTAAAGCTGCCCTCGCGGGCCACCGCGTCGAACGCACGGAGCTGGAACAGGTTCATGAATAACTCTCACTGATGGCTGGCATAACAATAAACAATTTGATTGATGCGACGGCAAATTGCAATTTAAGCCCCGTAGCTTCATCCCATCGATTGCGAGGACACGTGAATGAGTACTGCCGAACCCATCCTGCTCACCCCCGGCCCGTTGACGACTTCGGCCCGCACCCGCCAGGCGATGATGGTCGACTGGGGTTCATGGGATGACCGTTTCAATCAACTGACCGCCAGCCTCTGCGAACAACTGCTGGCGATCATCAACGGCGCCGGCACTCACCACTGCGTGCCCCTGCAAGGCAGCGGCACTTTCGCTGTCGAAGCGGCGATCGGCACGCTGGTGCCTCGCGACGGCAAAGTCCTGGTGCTGATCAACGGCGCCTACGGCAAGCGCCTGGCGAAGATCTGCGAAGTACTGGGCCGCCCGTTCAGCACCTTCGAAACCGCCGAAGACGAACCGACCACCGCCGCCGATGTGGATCGCCTGTTGCGGGCTGACCCGAGCATCACCCACATCGCGCTGATTCACTGCGAAACCAGCACCGGCATCCTCAACCCGCTGCCGGAGATTGCCCAGGTCATTGCGCAACACGGCAAACGCCTGATCATCGACGCCATGAGTTCCTTCGGCGCCCTGCCGATCGACGCGCAACAGGTGCCGTTCGACGCACTGATCGCCGCTTCGGGCAAATGCCTGGAAGGTGTGCCGGGGATGGGGTTTGTCTTCGCTCGCAAGGAATCCCTGGCGAATGCCGCCGGTAACTCGCACTCCCTGGCGATGGATTTGTTCGACCAGCACACCTACATGGCCAAGACCGGCCAATGGCGCTTCACCCCGCCGACCCACGTGGTCGCGGCGCTGCACGAAGCCCTACTGCAATACAACGAAGAAGGTGGCTTGCCGGCGCGGCATCAGCGCTACGCCGACAACTGCCGAGTGCTGCTGGAGGACATGGCCACACTGGGTTTGCGCAGCTTCCTGCCCGCCGCGATCCAGGCACCGATCATCGTCACCTTCCACGCACCGAAAGACCCGCGCTACCAGTTCAAGGAATTCTACGAACGGGTCAAGGCCAAGGGTTTCATCCTCTACCCCGGCAAATTGACCCAGGTCGAAACCTTCCGCGTCGGCTGCATCGGCCACGTCAACCAGGCCGAGATGCACGCGGCGGTGGCGGCGATTGCCGAGGTGTTGCAGGAAATGGAAGTCCTCGACATCTGAACCACACCGCAATCCCCCTGTGGGAGCGGGCTTGCTCGCGAAAGCGGTGCGTCATTTAGCAAAGATGTCGACTGACACGCCGCCTTCGCGAGCAAGCCCACTCCCACACAGAGCAGCCAACCCATTAGCCAGTTGCCACAGGACTTAATCACCATGAACTACAGCAACCCAACCAAACTCCAGGCCGCCATCCTCGACTGGGCCGGCACCGTGGTCGATTTCGGCTCGTTCGCGCCCACCCAGATTTTTGTCGAGGCCTTCGCTGAGTTCGACGTCCAGGTCTCCATCGAAGAAGCTCGCGGGCCGATGGGCATGGGCAAGTGGGACCACATCCGCACCCTGTGCGATCAGCCGCAAGTCGCCGAGCGTTATCGCAAGGCGTTCGGCCGCACGCCGACCGACGATGACGTCACCGCCATCTACAAACGCTTCATGCCGCTGCAAATCGAGAAAATCGCCGAGCACTCGGCGCTGATCCCCGGCGCCCTGGAAACCATCGCCAACCTGCGCCAGCAAGGCATCAAGATCGGTTCCTGCTCCGGTTACCCGAAACAGGTGATGGACAAGGTCGTGGAACTGGCCGCCACCAACGGTTACGTCGCCGATCACGTGGTCGCCACCGACGAAGTGCCGAATGGCCGTCCATGGCCGGCGCAGGCCCTGGCCAACGTAATTGCCCTGGGCATCGACGATGTCGCGGCGTGCGTGAAGATCGACGACACCGTGCCGGGCATCCTTGAAGGTCGCCGTGCCGGCATGTGGACCGTGGCGCTGATCTGCTCCGGCAATGCGTTGGGGCTGGATTACGCGGGTTATCAAGCCCTCGGCAGCGAGGAACTGGCCAGCGAGCGCAAGCGTATTCATGCCATGTTCGAAGGCTCGCGGCCGCACTACATGATCGACACCATCACCGATTTGCCCCAGGTGATCGCCGATATCAACAAGCGCCTGGCCAACGGCGAGATGCCGCAAACCAACTGATTCCCCGCCTACCCTGTGGGAGCGTGGCTTGCCCGCGAAGGCGTCCGAACATTCAACATCGAAGTTGATTGGTCAGACGCCTTCGCGAGCAAGCCACGCTCCCACACGCTTTTTTGTTGTCAATTACCTGAACCAGAGCATTGAACGGGCAAATCGCCTCAGGCAAATCCGCAAAACAGGATTACAGTTAAAGCACAGTGCCGCACAAGAACGGCGCTTTGAGCATTGACCTGTGGAGAGCCCCGTATGCCCTGGAAGAACTCCGACTCACGCTACAGCACGGTGTCGATCGCGTTGCACTGGCTGATGCTGGTGCTGCTGATTCTGGTTTACGCCTGCATTGAATTTCGCGGGATCTTTCCCAAAGGCAGTGGTGGCCGGGCGCTGATCACCGAATCGCACTTCATGTTGGGCCTGACGGTGTTTGTTCTGGTGTGGCTGCGGCTGTTCGCCCGCAGCCTGGGCCCGGCGCCGCAGATCTTCCCCGCTTCACCCCATTGGCAGACCACTTTGGCCAAGTTGATGCACTGGGTGCTGTACCTGTTCATGATCGCCATGCCGCTTCTCGGTTGGCTGGTCACCAGCGCCAAGGGCCATCAAGTGATGTTCTACGGGTTTGACCTGCCGTTGCTGGTGTCGGAAGACAAGATGCTGGCCAAGCGAATCCAGGGTTGGCATGAACTCGGCGGCACCATCGGCTATTGGCTGATCGGCCTGCATGCCGTGGCCGGGCTGTATCACCATTATGTGGTGGGGGATAACACGTTGTTGCGGATGATGCCGAAGCGGGTCAGTCGCAATACCTGAAACCAACGCAAAAACCCTTGTGGGAGCGGGCTTGCTCGCGAAGGCGTCGGGTCAGTCGGTACATGTGCTGACTGACACACCGCCTTCGCGAGCAAGCCCGCTCCCACATTGGATCTGTGGTGTCAGTTGAATCCGCGTCGGCCCTGCAAGCCGCCGGTGTGGATGAAGATCAGCCGCGTCCCCCTGAGAAATCTCCCCGCTTCGACTTGCTGCTTGAGCGCCAACAACGCCTTGCCGGTGTACAACGGCTCCAAAGGAATGCCACTGGCCTGTTCGGTCTGCTCGATAAATTCCAGCAACTGCGGATCGACCTTGGCAAACCCGCCACGACTGGCGTCGAACAGTTCATACGCCGGTTCCGCCAAGCCGCCCTCCCGCACAATCGCTTCAACCTGCTGCGCCACGCCGTGATCGTCGGGCACGGCCAACGCGCCGTAAACCGGATGCCCGCCCGCCTCGGCCAGCACCAGTCCGGCGAGTGTGGTGCCGGTTCCGCAGGCCAGCCACCAACCGTCGTAGTCGCTCCAGCCCAATCCCTTCAATTGCTCGCAGACCTGGTCCTTGAGCCGCATACAGCCCTGCGCCCCACGCAAACCGCCGCCCCCTTCCGGCACCGCTTGCAGCGTCGGGTATTGCTCCAGCCAGGGTTGCCAGAAATCCGGCTCATGCCGCGCGCGATAACCGGCGTAGCCGAGCCAGTGCAACTGCATGCCGAAGTCCTGCAAATCCCCCACGGTCGGGGTGTCTTGTGGATGACCGCGCAGCAGACCGACGGTTTTGAAACCCAGGCGTTTGCCCGCGGCGGCCAAGGCGTGCAGATGATTGGAGTGAGCGCCCCCGAGGCTGATGATGCCGTCGGCACCGGCTCGGTCGGCGGTGTTGAGGTGTTCGATGAGTTTGAACCACTTATTGCCGCTGATTAGCGGGTCGATCAGGTCCAGGCGCAGGATCGCGACTTCTATGCCGGCCGCTGTGAGCCAGTCGAGGTAAAGGGGGTTGAGCGGGGCCTGGGGTAGCCAGTCATTGGAAGGGAGAAGCATTGAGGCCGGCTCTGGGGAAAGAGCCGGTATTCTAGTCGCTCATAGGCAGCCTTCGCGAGCAAGCCTGCTCCCACAGAGGAATGCGGTCACCTGTGGGAGCGGGCTTGCTCGCGAAAGCCATTGGCACGCTTGGCCTGCCTGTTACAACTCAGCCGCCAAGCGCGACCCTTGATTGATCGCCCGCTTCGCATCCAGCTCCGCCGCCACGTCCGCGCCGCCGATCAAATGCACGCTCTGCCCCGCCGCGACCAGACCCTCCTGCAACTCACGCAGCGGGTCCTGCCCGGCGCAGATCACGATGTTGTCCACCGCCAGCACTTGCGGCTCGCCGGTTTCGCCGATGCGGATGTGCAGGCCTTCGTCGTCGATCTTCAGGTATTCGACGCTGTTGAGCATCTGCACCTTTTTATTCTTCAGACCGGTGCGGTGAATCCACCCGGTGGTCTTGCCCAGGCCATCGCCGACCTTGGAGGTCTTGCGTTGCAGCAGGAACACTTCGCGGGCCGGTGCATGGACCTCGGCCTTGATGCCGGCCACACCGCCGCGAGCCTCAAGGTGCGTATCGATGCCCCACTCTTTCCAGAACGCCGCGCGGTCCAGGCTGGTGGCCACGCCTTCGTGAACCAGGAACTCCGAGACGTCGAAACCGATACCGCCAGCGCCGATCACCGCTACGCGTTTACCGACGGGTTTGCGCTCCAGAATCACGTCCAGGTAACTCAACACCTTGGCGTTCTCGACACCCGGAATCGCCGGGGTGCGCGGCGCGATGCCGGTGGCGAGGATGATTTCGTCGTAACCGCCGGCCACCAGTTGCGCCACATCGACGCGGGTGTTCAGGCAGACCTCGACGTTGGTGGTCTGCAACTTGCGGTTGAAGTAGCGCAGGGTTTCGAAGAACTCTTCTTTGCCCGGCACACGCTTGGCGATGTTGAACTGGCCGCCGATTTCGCTGGCCGAATCGAACAGCGTCACCGAATGCCCGCGTTCGGCGGCCACGGTGGCAGCGGACAGACCCGCAGGCCCGGCACCCACCACGGCGATTTTCTTGATCTGTTGCACCGGCAAATAGTTGAGCTCGGTTTCATGGCAGGCCCGCGGGTTGACCAGGCAACTGGTCAACTTGCCGCCGAAGGTGTGATCGAGACAAGCCTGGTTGCAGCCAATGCAGGTGTTGATTTCATCGGCACGCCCCGCAGCAGCCTTGTTGACGAAATCCGAATCGGCGAGGAATGGCCGCGCCATCGAGACCATGTCGGCATCGCCTTCGGCGAGGATTTGCTCGGCGATTTCCGGGGTGTTGATGCGGTTGGTGGTGATCAGCGGAATGCTCACCGAACCGCGCAGCTTGGCCGTGACCTTGCTGAACGCCGCACGCGGCACTTTGGTGGCGATGGTCGGAATCCGCGCTTCGTGCCAGCCGATGCCGGTGTTGATGATCGTCGCGCCGGCCTTTTCGATGGCTTTGGCCAGGGTGACGATTTCTTCCCAGCTGCTGCCGCCTTCAACGAGGTCGAGCATCGACAGACGGAAAATAATGATGAAGTTCGGCCCCACCGCTTCACGCACTCGACGCACGATTTCCACCGGCAGGCGCATGCGGTTTTCGTAGCTGCCGCCCCAACGGTCGGTGCGGTGGTTGGTGTGGGCCGCGAGGAACTGGTTAATGAAATAACCTTCGGAACCCATGATCTCGACGCCGTCGTACTCGGCGGTTTGCGCCAGTACCGAACAGGTGACGAAATCGCTGATCTGCTTCTCGATGCCTTCCTCGTCCAGCTCTTTCGGCTTGAACGGGTTGATCGGCGCCTGGATCGCGCTCGGCGCTACTTGTTTCGGGCTGTAGGCATAACGACCGGCGTGGAGAATCTGCATGCAGATCTTGCCGCCCGCCTCGTGCACCGCGCGGGTGACGATCTGGTGCTTGAGCGCTTCTGCCTCGGTGGTCAGCTTGGCTGCGCCGGAATACACGCCGCCCTCATCGTTCGGGCCGATACCGCCGGTGACCATCAGGCCAACACCTCCGCGAGCACGCTCGGCAAAGTACGCCGCCATGCGCTCGAAACCGCCGGGTTTTTCCTCCAGGCCGGTGTGCATCGAACCCATCAGGGTGCGGTTGCGCAGCGTGGTAAAACCCAGGTCCAGCGGGGCCAACAGGTGCGGGTAATGAGCGGCGGCCATCGGTAACTCCACATCGAGCGATCACGGAAAAAGTGCAGGAGCTCTTCGGCCCCCGTCAGTCATGTGCCACAGACTAAGAGTCGCACCGCTGTCACTCAATGACCCAAACTGACAACTTATTGATCCAAATGCGCAGCGCCCCTTGGCAAGCGCCAACGAGCGCCCTACCCTAGTCAACGAATCCTGCACACGGCTGTTGACTGCTTTCCCATGCGCAAACTTCTGTACCTGACCTTTTCCATGGCGCTGGTCGCCGCTCTTACGACCTACGCCATGTGGGCCGCGGACCGTCCGGTGGGTCATTACCTGTCGGACCTGCGGATCAATCTGGCCGTGGATCAAGGCACCCCGGCCGATCGCGGCAACCTGCTGGGCATCCAGCCCGAGCTGTTCCCCACCGACTACCAAAGCCCCGAGCGCCTGCACCGCAAGCTCGCGGCTTATCTGCAAAAGGCCCAGGACCAGGGCCTGCTGAACGAGAAAACCATCGTCGTGCTGCCGGAACATGTCGGCACCTGGCTGATGGTCAGCGGCGAGAAAGATGAGCTGTACCAGGCCAGCACTCTCAAGGAAGCGATGAACTGGCTGGCGGCGAGCAATCCGTTGCAGTTCGTCCGCGCCCTGATCAGCGCCACGGGCACCAATCGTCTTGATGACGCTCACCTGCGCATGAAAGCCAAAGGCATGGCCAAGGATTACCAGGCGTTGTTCGGGGGGCTGGCGAAAGAATTCCACATCACGCTGGTGGCCGGTTCCATCGTGTTGCCTGAGCCCAGCGTCATCGATGGCAACCTGAAAATCGGTCACGGCGCCTTGTACAACAGCAGCGTAGTGTTCGGTCGCGACGGTTTGCCGATTGGCCAGCCGCAACGCCAGATGCACCCGATCTTCGATGAACAGGGCACCCTTGCCGCCAACACCGAGCACACGGTCAATGTGATCGACACCCCGGCCGGGCGCCTGGGGATCCTGATCGGCAGCGATAGCTGGTACCCGGACAACTACCGCAAGCTCGACGAACAGGGTGCGCAACTGGTGGCGGTGCCGGCATTCGTGGTCGGGCACGGCACGTGGGACAAACCGTGGCGCGGTTATAAAGGTGCGTCGACACCCGGCTCCGTCAGCCTCAAGGCCGGCGAACTCAGCGAAGGCCAGGCCTGGCATCGTCTGACCCTGATCGCCCAGCCTCCCAGCAGCCAGGCCATCGCGGGAATGAGCGTGTTCCTGCGCGGGCAGTTCTGGGACAAGGGCAGCGCCGGACAGAGTTTTCTCAGCAGCAATGGTCAGCACTCCGCCGACGGCGATACCCGTGGCGCACGCTTGCTGAACCTCTGGTTGTAAACAATGAAGCCGCAGCCGATGCGCCTCGGGGATTTGTCGGTGGGCTTCGTGCACAGCCTGGCCGATGCCGTGCGCAGCCATGGCGCCGATCCTCAACCCTTGCTCGATCAGTACGGCCTCGACGCCGCTCGCCTCGGTGAAGCCTGCGCGCGGTTGTCGATCCCGCGCTACATGCGCTTGGGCCACGGCGCGATTCAACTGACCGGCGATCCGGCGCTGGGCTTGCGCATGGGTCAGCTCAGTCGTTTGAGTCAGGCCGGTCTGGCTGGTGTCACCGCCGCCCAGGCGCCGACAGTGCGGGAAGCGGCGCGCTGCCTGATTCGCTTCGAAGCCTTGTACGGTTCCAACTATCGCGGCCAGTCGAGCTTTCACGAAGACGCCAAAGGTGCGTGGCTGCGGTTCTATTCCATCAGCCCTTACAACGCCTACAACCGTTTTGTGGTGGACTCGATCATCGCGGGCTGGTTGCAGCAATTGTCCAGCTTGAGCCCTGCCTCGCTGCGCGCCGAACGCATCGAGATCGAATTCGACGAACCGGATTATCGCGATGCCTACAATGTGTTGGGCGACGGCCCAATCCAGTTTGGCGCCGAGCACAATCAACTGCGCCTGAGCCTGGCCAGCCTCGCCCAGCGCAACCCGCAGCATTGCCCGAGTACCTGGAAGCACCTGCTGCAATTGTGTGAACGGGAGTTGGAACAGCTGACACGCACCCGCAGCCTGCGTGAACGGGTCACTCAGTTGCTGGGGCCGTTGCTCAATGGCGGCCGGGAACCCGACCTGGAAGAAGTGGCGGCACGCCTGAAGCTGCCAACCTGGACCTTGCGTCGCAAACTCGCCGAGGAAGGCACGCAGTTCCGTGCAATTCTCAACGACACTCGCCGCGACCTGGCCATGACCTACATTCGCGATACCGAACTGGCGTTCGGGGAAATCGCCTATCTGCTGGGCTTTGCCTCAGCCGAAGCCTTTCAACGGGCCTTCAAGCGCTGGAACGGCCAGACACCCGGCGAGTATCGCCGCAGTCATCGCCACTCCGCGTGAAGGCTTAAAGCTCGGTAGCGTCTTCGGCAGGTTCCAGCGGATCCAGTTCAAACGCCGAATACTCGAGCAACTCTTCTTGATAATCGTCCATTGTGATGTTCCCCCTGTCACTCATTGAAAATGGCCTGATCAAGTGACCAGCGCCTTGAGCATAAAGTGCCCGCGTGAAAGAAAAATGACGTTCACACGACACTCTTCCGCTACTGAATAAAACGTAGCAGGTGGCCAGGAATTTATCACAGGATTTTTTCGATACAGGTCGTAGGAAAAGGGCCTGGTTTGACGTGGGTCAAGCTTGATGGCCATTACGGGATACGTGTCGTCTGACACGCTCCCGTAACGCCCGGATCGCTTACTGGGCCGGGATGGGCTCGCTTGGGGGCAGCATGTTATCCGGATGCGTCGGCGGCGTGATGGTCTCGGCGGCTGGCGCCGGTTCGGACGATTCAGCAGGAGCAATCGGTGCCGCTTCCGGCGGCGGTGCAACCGGCTCCGAGCTGACTGGAGCCGCTTCAGCAGGTGCCGGCGCCGCTACAGGTTCTGCGGCGGGTGCCGGTGTTGGCGCCAGTGCGGCCGGGGCAGCCTTGGCTTCAGGCACACCCAGGTCGGTTTTCGGCTTCTCGACAATGTGCGCCGCTTTCTTCGCTTCCGCCGGCAGGAACAACTCAACCAGGGTAAAGAAACGCTCGTAGAACTTGGCCGAGGACACGGTTTCGCTGGCGACCTTGACCATCGAGTCATCGGACGAGCCGATCGGCATCGAGACCGAACCCAACACGCCGACACCGAGGCTGGCAGAGTTGTTGGTCTTCTTCAGCGCGTAGCGATCCTGCAAGGCGTTGGCAAACATGGTCGCGTGGTGCCCTTCGGAGCCATCATCGGCACAGACCACACTGAAGCTGATCTCCATGTGGGTCTCGCCGGTTTGCTGGAAACTCTTGTGACCGCTGACCAGTTTCGGATCGCTGCTGGTGATGATGTAGCCCTGGCTCAGCAACGCACGACGGGCGGCTTCACAGGTCTGGGCATCGGTTACCGGGTAGCTGCGTGAAAATGTTCCGGAGTCGTCGAAGTTCTCATGCTCATAGATGGCGGCTTTTTTCGACGAACAACCGGCAGCAACGGCCAGCACCAGGGCCAGCCCTACAACACGCATGGGAATTGATCTAAACATTGAACATCCTGAGAGAAAACAGTCCGGGGCGTATTGTGCAACAGATCGTTGCTTAGGTGCGCATCGATTAGTGTCTTAAAACGGTTACAGGTGTGTTGACCGTCATATGCGGGAAAAGTCGCATATCTTCGTGAATTACCGATGGGCAGAGCAATCTTTTGCTCCACCCACAAAAAACCCCGGCCTTTCGACCGGGGTTCTTGTGTAGCGCGAAACTCAATCAGCCATCAATAACGCTTGATGTCAGCCTCGCCTTCCAACTGCTTGCGGTAGGCCGCAAAGTCTTGCTGGCCAATGCGCGATGCGAGGAAGCGACGGTATTGAGCTTTCTCTTCATCGGTCGGCGCCGCGGCTTCGTTCACGCCGTTCAAGCGCACGATCACCAGGCTACCGTCGGCCAGGGTCACGCTGCTGAACGTCGGCTTGTCCTTGGCGGCAGGCTTGGGCATGCGGAACAGTGCTTGCAGCACGGTTGGGTCAACCCCTTCCTGCGCGCGAGTGGCGGCCGCGGTAACTTTCCAGTTCTGGCCGTCAATCGCCTTGTCCAGCGGAGTCTTGCCATCGCGCAGGCTGGCGATCAACTCATCAGCCTTGGTCTTGGCAGCAGCACTCGCGTGCTCCTTGGCCAATTGCGTACGGATACTGGCGGCAACGCTTTCGAGCGGTAATTGCGAAGGCTTCAAGTGCTCCTTGGCGCGCAACACGATCACGGTTTCCGGATCGAGCTCGATGGCGGTGCTGTTGGCACCTTCATCCAGCACTTCAGGACTGAACGCGGCAGTGACCACGGCACGGTTGGCCGCAACACCTTCGCCACCCTCACGGCCGAACGGCGCGGAAGTGTGAACGGTCAGCTTCAAGTCCTGTGCTGGCTGGGCCAGGTCGGAGGCTTCGAACGACGAATCTTCCAGTTGCTTGGTCGCCTCGACAAAACGCTGCTCGACCTGCTGGGTTTTCGCCTCACGGGTCAGCTTGGCTTTGAGGCTGGCAAACGTCGGAACTTCCGGCGCTTCAACACCCAACAGCTTGATCAGGTGGAAACCGAAGTCAGTGCGGATTGGCTCCGACACTTGATCCTTGGTCAACGAATACAGGGCTTTTTCAAACGCTGGATCGTAGACACCAGGACCGGCGTAACCGAGGTCACCGCCGTTGTTCGCCGAACCCGGATCCTGGGAGAATTCCTTGGCCAACGCCTCGAACTTCTCGCCTTTGGCCAGGCGCGCCTGCACTTCTTCGATCTTGGCCTTGGCTTGCGCCTCGGTCACCTTGTCGTTCACTTCGATCAGAATGTGCGCAGCCCGGCGTTGTTCGGCCAGGTTGGCGGTTTCTTTCTGATACGCCGCTTGCAGGTCTTCGTCCTTGACGGCGACCTGATCAAAGAAGGAAGACTTCTTCAATTCCAGGTAGTCGATGACCACCTGATCCGGCGTCATGAATTCCTTGGCGTGTTCGTCGTAGTAAGCCTTGACCTCATCGTCGGTCAGTTTCACTGCCGCCGGATCAGCCTTGACGTTCAGGGTCGCGAAATCGCGGGTCTGTTTTTCCAGACGGGCGAAGGCCAGAACCTGAGCATCGGTGACAAAACCGCTGCCGGCCAGGCCAGCACGCAGCTGACCGATCAGCATTTCCTGAGCCAGCATCTGGCGGAATTGCATACGGCTATAGCCCAGCTGACGGATCACCTGGTCGAAACGCTCGGGGCTGAACTTGCCGTCAACCTGGAATTCAGGCGTCTGCAGGATCACCTGGTCCAAAGCGGCTTCGGAGAAAGCGAATTTCGATTTTTCTGCGCCTTGCAGCAACAGTTTGCGATCGATCAGGCCTTTGAGGGCCGATTCGCGCAGCATTTTTTCGTCAAGCAAGGAGGCGTCGAAATCCTTGCCCAGCTGTTGCATCAGCTGACGGCGTTGCATATCGACGGCCTGGCTCAGCTCGTTCTGGCTGATTTCTTCGCCGTTGACCTTGGCCGCATCATTGCTGTGCGTCGTGGCCTTGAAAATAGCGTCGAAACCGGTCAAAGCCATCAATGCAACGATGACCCCGATAATGGTCTTGGCAATCCAGCCTTGTGAATTGTCCCTGATATTCTGCAGCATGCGTCCCCCAGAAACGGTTGAACTTCAAAATTAGGCAACCGTGGAGCGTGGGTAGAATCCGGATAGAAGAAAGGCGCATCCGGGGATGCGCCTTCTCGTAACTGGCGGAGCGGACCGAGGGTTCGAACTTGCGACCCTCGGTGTCTCAGATCAACGACTTGTTGGCTGGACTACCGCTCCGCTGCCAGGTCAGGCATGACCCCGACCCGGATAGGCAAAAACCTGAATCAAACTTAGTTGACAGCTTCTTTCAGTGCTTTACCGGCTTTGAAACCTGGTTTTTTGGCTGCAGCGATTTCCAGTGTCTTACCAGTCTGTGGGTTACGACCGATGCGAGCTGGACGATCAGTCACGGAGAACGTACCGAAACCAACCAGAACAACGGAGTCGCCAGCCTTGAGAGCGCCAGTGACGGATTCGATTACAGCGTCCAGCGCCCGGCGAGCAGCAGCGGTCGGGTGATCAGGGGAAGCA